>JAAZBG010000018.1 GCA_012513915.1 Fibrobacter sp. | reverse complement strand
TACTTCCTTACTTCCTTACTTCCTTACTTCCTTACTTCCCATTAATCATTGCATCTACTCTTTTATCAAGATATGCCACCAGTCCATCAGGTATTCTCGACCTCATACCACTGTCGTCCCAGACTTCCGGGCTTTCCATGCACATATAGAGCGTTATCCCATTATGCATTGCATCAAACTCCTCCCGCATTGCACGGTACATCTCTGTCCTGATCGGTCTGAAATAGCGCAGTTTTCCATCCGCTCCGTTGATCATTTCACCCGAAAACAGTGGAACGTGCAATCCATTTTCCTTTAAAAAGGATTTCAGTGACGGCATCGTGCGAAAACCGCCCATACTGACATAGGCGATCTTTTCCGGTTCCCTGACATAATCAAATATTTTCCTGACCACCATCCTGTATTCATCAAGACCCTGTTCATACCAAAACATCGGATCAAAATGAAACGCCACATAAAAGCCCATCTCTACGCTCTTCCTTGCAGCATCAAGCCGCTCATCAAGCGAGGCAGTCCCGCGCTCCATCAGTGCAATCATCGCCGGTGTATTAAGGGAAAATCCGATAATCACCCTGCCTGGATCTTTTATCTTACTAAGATTTCCGATATTGGTACTTTTTGTCTTATATTCAATCACCGCATTATACGGCTGTAACAACGCTGCGATTTTCACTGAAAATTCTGTACAATGGTCGAGATAGAGACTGTCACCAAACTCACCGGTTCCAAATCGGACAATCCCTTTGCGGCTGGCCATTTTTTCATGAATTTCACGCTCGAGATCACCAAAATTATCACAAATTGTCTGTCCGTGATTTTCAAAATATGCCTGAAGCACACAGTATCGGCAGTACATACCACAACCAGTTCCCGGTGTAATAATCTGGTAGCCACAACAATAGTACGGCGCATTTGTCCCCGGACAGGGTTTCCAGAACTCCCCCTGAAATGTTTTGTTACTTATTCGCTGACGCTGCTCTGCGTTAGGAATTTCACAGGTTTTCATCATGTGCGCATACTCTTCTGCTTAAAAACTGGTAGTATATCAGAAATATACGGTCAGGCTGCATCCGCAGGAACAATTACTGAAACCGTCTGATTTGTAACAGAAAATACAAAATTAACGCTGCTCTTATTGACATTTTTTTAAAATTCGTTGCATGATTAAAGCATACAGGCGTTTTTGAAATTTGCGTAAATTATTTTTAGTTTTTCGACAGTTTGCAGCAATGCATGTGTTTGACAATTATTTCGGGCAATAATCGTAATGCTTATAAAAACTGGAGGGTATGTATATGACTATCAGCAAATTTGCAGCAGCGACATTTTTTCTCAGCCAGCTCTTACTTATTTCAGTAATTGGTGCGCCAATGATCAGTGTGGATTCATCAGACTTTGATGCAGGTCCGATGTTTCAGGGTGATGTGAAAAAAGTGGAACACACCTTTATCATTAAAAATACCGGGGACAGCACCCTGACAATCAGCAGAGTAAAGGCATCATGCGGATGTACCACTGTTGGATACGACTCAATTATTGCCCCGGGAAAAACCGGAAAGGTAATTCAGTCAATTGACTTAAAGAGTATACACACCGGTCCGTTCAAGAAAAACATGACTATCTATTCAAATGCAAAAAATACTCCGGAGCTTGTGGTAGCACTTGGTGGTACGCTCAAGTCATATGTGACATTATCAAAAGAGAGTCTTCAGCTTGTCTCTGCAGATCAGAAACCCTTTACCGATAGCCTGACATTATCTACAGAAAAAGCAGATCTTGCAGTTACATCAATATCCTTTAAAATGTATGATTCAAACCAGGGAACACCCGCATGGCAGGCGGATCTTGAACTTTTTCCACAGTATAAACTTACAAAAGTTGAAAGCAGCGACAAGAAGCTGTCTGTTTACAAACTGATAGTTTCTCATGCAGTAAAGGAAAAGGAGCCAAAGTTCGGTGATTTCACCATTACAACGAATCATCCAAAAGTTCCTGAAATAAAGCTGCCGGGAGCTATAGCGAATTAAGATGATCAGACTCAGATCATTTTGATTTGACACTACCGGCATACTCAACAATACGAGAATACGATGTCATACAAATATCTTTTTGGTCCAGTGAATTCACGTCGCCTTGGTATCTCTCTTGGTGTGGATATGGTTCCTTTTAAAACCTGTTCACTTAACTGTGTCTATTGTGAATGTGGTGACACAACTGTTTTAAGTTGTGACCGTAAAGAATATGTCAGCTTTGATGCATTGAAAAGTGAGCTGACCGACTATCTTGCAAAAAATCCGAAACTTGACTATGTGACTTTTGCCGGAAGCGGAGAACCAACACTGAACTCATGCCTTGGCAGGATTGTTAATTTTGTCAAAACATCGTATCCACAGTACAAGACCGCACTACTTACCAATGGCACACTTTTTTATGATCCGCAGGTTCGTCGTGATTGTCTGCACGTTGATCTGATCTGCCCGTCCCTTGATGCGGTTTCAGATGAAGCTTTTGCAGCAGTTAACCGTCCGGACAGGGCACTGGACAACAAAAAGGTAATTGACGGACTTATACAGTTCGCGCATGAATATAAGGGTGTTATGTGGGTTGAGGTATTTATCGTACCGGATATCAACGACACAGAATCTGAATTGAAGTTATTCAAGGAAATGTTGACAAAAATACAACCTCAGCGGGTGCAGCTCAACAGTCTTGACAGACCAGGAGCCTGCGACTGGGTTACCCCGGTATTACCACAAAAACTTTCTTACATTGCTCAGTACCTCTCTCCTCTTCCTGTTGAAATCATTTCACGCAGTGGTTCGCGTCCAAAATCAGAGATTACAGGAGCGGATCTTGAGGAAACAGTTTTAAGCCTTATCCGCCGGCGACCATCAACACTTGAAGAGCTCTCGGTGATCGCGGGAAAAACAATAAACGAGATCCATGCTGCACTTGACAATGTAACTGCTAATGGTACTGCTGAAACATACTCTGTTAATGATAAGTTATTTTACAGGGTGAGAAAGATCTCTGCAGAATCGTAACCAATTGAATCCTGGCCTGGTTAACCCGGTGGTTTACAACCGGGTGTTGTCTGTATTGTAGACATTTTTCATTTTCGATATTACAGGTTGATTCCAGTGCTGTAACTTATTATATAACAATATTTTATAATTTTTTACCATCGTTTGGATGCAATACTTTTGTACACAACTTGTGTACGGAAAAGGCCACGGACTTTCAGTATTTCCATAGAGTTTTTCAATGTATCTTTATATTTGGGACAGATAAGGTACAATTTTCATTTAAAAAGGAGTTTTAATGAGGGGGCTCATAATTACGTTATTCATGCTGGTTGCACTTCTGCAGTCACTTGCTACAGCACAGACAATTTCGATTAGCGGAACAGTTAAAAATAGTGGTGGAGGTGCCATCAAAGATGTTACCTGTACGCTCGCCAAAGTCAGTGGTGTCAGTGCTACAACTGATGCCTCGGGCAATTTTTCCATCGTAACAACAGCTGTAGTAAAAATGTCATCATCGGGAGCACAGCCATTAAGTTTCAGTCTGAATGGCAGAGAGCTTTACATTCATAGCACCGAGAAAGAGCTCAACGGTATAGCATCAGTGTATAGCAGTGATGGTAAAAGGGTTTCTTCCGTAAACTTTACAAAAATGAACAGTTCATCAGGTTCGATTCTGTTGCCATCATTTACTGCCGGTCTTAACATTTTGAAAATCACCCTGAATGGGAAAACCTATACAAGCCCGCTCCTGCAGCTCCCGGGTCTTTCAGCGAGACTTCAGTGTGTCTCCGGTAATTCGGATATGAACCAGCTCACACTTGCAAAGAGTGCTGCTGCGGCGGCTGATGTAGATACACTTGTTATGAGAAAAACCGGTTTTTCCGAGAAACGTACACCAATCAGTTCATACACAGTATCCAATCTTGCAATTACAATGGATTCAATTGTTGCAACTACCTGTAATGCAACAACACTTAAGGCAGCTGGTATGTGCAGAAGTAATCATCAGATTTTAATCGGTGCGGCGGTAGACCAGCGCGGTGTTAATAATGAACTTATTGGTAAGGAGTTCAATTATATAACGGCCGATAATGCAATGAAATGGGATGCTACTGAGGGTACTGAAGGTGTGTTTACTTTCGGCACAGCTGACCAAATTGTAAGTGCAGCACAATCTAAAGGGGTAAAGGTAAAAGGCCACGCTCTTGTCTGGCATAGCCAGCTCCCCAAATGGGTAGAGTCTATTAATAACCGTGATCGTATTCAATCAGTAATGAAAAAACACATCGAAACAGTTATGGAACATTTCGGCAATAAAATTATTGCATGGGATGTTGTCAATGAAGCAATCAAAACAGACAGTGATGTCGGTTCGGGCAATGCAAGAATGCGCGAATCGGTTTTTTACAACCTGATTGGTGAAGACTTCATTCCGCTGGCATTTAAAATGGCCCGTGAATACGCCGACAGTCATAATATGAAAGACATGAAGCTCTACTATAACGATTACAGTATCGATGGCGATAATGATAAATCCCGTTTCCTTCGTAAAAAAGTAAAGGAATGGCTTGACAAAGGTGCCCCTATCGATGGAATTGGCTTCCAGATGCACATCGGTCCTCCGAATAATATTCCAACGGCACAGGCAGTAAAGGATAATATGGACTATTACGCAAGCCTCGGACTTGACGTCCTTATTTCTGAATGGGATATTAATCTCTGCGGAGGTCTGGTTACCGCAGCACAGCAATCTCAGTTATATCATGATATCACCGCAGTATGTGTCAATAATCCCAAATGCGTAGCGATCACCTGGTGGGGAGTTAATGACGAAGAATCATGGCTTAACAATTTCGGTGGAGCAATCTGCAATACCACTAACCCCAGACAAAACTCGCAGTCGTTGCTTTTCAACAATAATGGTCAGAAAAAGGCTGTTTATACACAGGTGCTTAATGCTCTTAATGGTAAATAAGTAGTAGTTGATTTGATAGTTTGTGAAGGCCGGGATTGATTTGATCCCGGCCTTTTTTTTGGGCCTCACCCCCCTGCCCCCTCTCCATTAAGAAATGGAGAGGGGGAGTTGAAATTGATACTCTAATTGACATAATTCATTTATTTATCACTATCAGCCTGAACACGCACTAATTTCTGAACACTAAGTTTGTGTCATACACTTGCGGGATCACAGTGTTACTGCGAATAAAAATGTGATAAAAGTTTGTAAACCTGCATACAAATTTTTATTATTTTGTTTCAGGGATTTAAAACAGTCTTTATAAATTGTCTTTTATTTTAACACTCAAGGAGTTTTATTATGTTTCGAGGATTCGCATCACCTTTTCTTGGACTTTTCTTTGTAATTATGGTCATGCTGCAATGCAAGCTGCCGCAAGACCCCATGGACGCTTCAAATACCAGAGTTGAGTTGTACTTTCGAAACTCACTTTGGATACAAAGCACTGTATCAATTACCGATACAGTGGACAAACCGATCCTGATTGGTTTAGTGATAAACCTTCCTGAAAATATAGATTCGCTAAAACTTTCAGTAACCGCTGAAGGGAAAGCACTATTTGATACCCTGTTCAGGTATTTCGGTAACACCAATCGCGACACAATCTGGAAAGTTATCTCTTTTGCTGATACTGGCTACAAGTTTGTCACCGTTATCCCATATTCTCAGATAGTTAACCTTCTGCCTGTTTCTGCCGGTATTACCATCGTGAAAAAGGCGTCGACAACACAACCAGGTAATCATCCACCAAAATGGTTGGAAACTACATTGCCTGTTACACTTAACGACACAGCCCGATATGAACTTAATCTATCCCCATTGTGTTCCGACCCGGACAAAGATCTACTGAGTTATGCAATTTCCGGCAAACCATTACCCGGAGATACTATTATCGATAGCCTTTATGTGTTTCAGGCAAGCGCAGCAACAATTGGAAAAAACAGTGTTGAACTTATTGCAAGCGACCCATCCGGCTTGAAAGATACTATGGAACTGGTACTTACTGTTACTGCATCTGGTAAAGATACTACCCCACCAGAGGTCACGATACTTGTTCCCGACAGAGACTCAAGTGTAACAAATAATTCAGTAAACTATGTTGTTGATATGCTCTGTAGCGATGCCAGCGGTATTGATTCAGTCTATGCGGTTTTTAACGGAAAAACGATTCCCGCAGTTTTGGTAAACGGACATTATTCAATCACCATAACAGGTCTGGTTGCTGGAGTATACAATGTAATTCAGCTTACGGTTATTGACAAATCCATTAATGCACTCACAACGACTAAAACAATTAAAATTAAATACGTTCCAAATTATGCAATTACTTACAACGGAAATGGAAATTCTTCTGGAACAATTCCAACAGATACAGGTAAATATGAAACAGGTTCAACTGTGGCTGTAAAGGGTAATACCGGAAATCTTGCTAAAACCGGATACGTTTTTGCAGGTTGGAATACCGCTGCTGATGGAAGTGGTGCTGCGTATTCTGAAGGTTCTTCATTGTTAATTGGCACTAATGATGTCACCTTATTCGCCCGTTGGACACAGAATCCTACTTTTACTGTGACGTACGATGGAAATACTAATACCACTGGTATTGTTCCATCAGATGCTGGAAAATATGAGACAGGATCGTTGGTGACAGTTAAGGAAAATGCCGGAGCACTCGCAAAAACAGGGTTTACCTTTGCAGGCTGGAATACTGCTGCGGATGGAAGTGGCACTGCTTATGCAATGGGTTCGACATTTATTATGGGTACAAGTAATGTCACGCTGTACGCCAGGTGGACACTGAATCCAACATTTACAGTTACGTATGATGGTAATACTACTACAACCGGTATTGTACCATCTGATGCGGGTAACTATGAAACAGGAGCTTCTGTCACTGTAAAAGGTAATACCGGAAATCTTGTAAAAACAGGGTTTACTTTTGCAGGGTGGAATACCGCTGCGGATGGAAGTGGCACTGTCTATGTCCCCGGATCGACATTTAATATGGGTACAGGAAATGTTACACTGTTCGCCCGTTGGACTCTGAATCCAACATTTACAGTTACGTATGACGCGAACACAGGAACAGGCACTGTTCCTGCGGATGTCAATAAATATGAAACCGGAGCAGTTGTATCAGTTCTGAGTTCAGGAACACTTGTGAAAAAAGGATATACATTTACAGGGTGGAACACACTTGCAGACGGCAGCGGGACCGCACGAGTCGCGGCGACAACATTTAATATGCCAGCGTTAAATGTAACCCTTTACGCACAGTGGAAACTCAAGCAATATACCGTTACGTATAATGGAAACGGTAATGTTGGAGGCAGCGTTCCTATTGATGCAAACCAGTACGACACCGGTGCAAGTGTAACCGTTTTGGGTAATACAGGCGGTTTGACAAAAACCGGGTATACGTTTGACGGATGGAATGCTGCTGAAAACGGCAGTGGAACATCATTCGTTGCAGGGACTGGAACATTTATTATATCGTCAAATACGACACTATTTGCAAAGTGGAAAATTAAAACATACACACTGTCATACGCTGGTAACGGCAACACCGGTGGAACTGCTCCGGCAGATGTGACACTCGACTCGAATACACTCGCAACTGTTGCAGCGAATACAGGCAGCCTTTCGAAGACCGGCTTTGATTTTAACGGCTGGAACACAGGGGCAGATGGCAGTGGTACAGCACTTGCGTCTGGTGCGACATTCAGAATTAAAAGCGATACGACGTTGTACGCTCAGTGGACCGTTAAAAAATATACCTTGACAATAAGCGCACCTGTTAATGGTACAGTCAATCTCTCGGGTAATGTCAGTGTCGATTCAAATGTAACAACGGCTATCACTGCCACAGCAGCAAATGGTTTCAGGTTCAAATGCTGGAGAGTGACAAGTGGATCGGCAATCATTGCAGATACCACTGTTACAAGCACAACGGTGAAGTTGACTCAGGGCAATGCGACTATCAAGGCTGTGTTTGGGTGTATTACTTTTGAAAAAGTAATCGACGACAACATTACGCCTAATGCAATTACACAAGGAAACGATGGTAGCTATCATTTTGTAGGTATTACAAGGAATTCAGACGATATCTCTTCACCTGTAGTTAAGAAACTCGATTCACAAGGTAACGTTGTCGGAACGAAAACTTATGGATATGGTAACTATGATTATATTTTAAACTCTATTAAAGCAACATCTGATGGAAATCTTATCATGGGTGGAACATACAGTGGAATGATGAACATAACGAGAATTAGTCAGAATTTAAACCTTTTAGAATCTATCTCGTATGGCGAAAAAATGAATGGTTCTTTTGCACTTGAAACTAAAAGCGGCAGTTATGTTCTCGGTGGAGGCAGCCCTTCATGTATAATTCAAATGCCATATCTACAAGGTGAGTCACAGACTTCTTTTATTGGAACTTGTGGTTATTTTATTGATGGCCAGGAATTAAACGACGGTGGGTTTATTTTAATTGGTGATGATTATAATGAGTTCGAAATAGCAAGAACAGATGCAAATGCTAAAGTACTTTGGGAAAAAAGCTACGCTGATCTTGCGCTTTATCGTGGAAAGTGTATAAGACAAACAACTGATGGTGGATTTATTGCAGGTGGAACTGGATATTCTAGCACTTATTGCGATGTACTGGTAAAAATTTCTTCTAATGGTACTGTTTTATGGCAAAAAACAAACCCACTTGGAACTGGCGACATTAGATCTGTAAGACAAACAGCTGATGGTGGTTTCATATATGTTTCTACTACAGAAGCACTTGGTAATGGAGAAACGGACATTTATTTGGTAAAAACCGATTCAAACGGTGAAATTACCTGGTTCAAAACATTTGGAACAAGTAAATTCGAGCGTGCCCGATCATTAGAATTAACAAAAGATGGTGGATTTATTATTTTAGGTGCAGCATCAATTGAATTATATGCTGATAAATGCTATGTGATAAAAACCGACGAAAACGGTAATGTTGAAAAATAATTGCCAATAGTAAACGACACTACTTTAAATACTTACAATACCCCCGGGCGACTGCCCGGGGGTATTGTAATCCCGGCCTTTTTTGGCCTCACCCCCCTGCCCCCTCTCCATTAAGAAATGTAGAGGGGGACCATAACACACGGTTTATATTTCTCACAGGGCACCCGTGCGACTATAGACTTATTGTCTACTACCAGGTTTATTGCTGGTTAAGCAGTAAGGGGAATTGACAATTTTAATGATTATTGAGGAATGTGAGACCCCGGATGATATTCTGGTGCAGGCGTGGTTCAATAACTTTAACGTTTACTAAAAGCGTTAAGCGAAATGACCGTTACGTTATCTTTAACAGAGTATTGTTCACCTTCGGGTATAACGACATAGGTAATTTCAGGATTGATATCTTCCACAGCATTCCAGAATCCTTGACTAAGTTTTGGGGCCACTGAAGCTTTAAACTCAAAAGCTATTTTTTTATTTCCTTTTTCGAGTACCAAATCCATTTCTGCTCCATTAGTTGTTCGATAAAAGAAATATTTCCATCGTGGATATGCTGCAATAATATTTTCTATAGCATATCCTTCCCATGAACTGCCAAAAACAGGATTACCAAAAAGTTCATCAAAAGTTTCTATACCAAGAAGTGCATGCAAAATACCACTATCTCTAATATAAAGTTTAGGTGATTTCACAATTCTTTTTTTCACATTATTTGTAAACGGCTCAATTTTACGTACCATAAATGTTTGAACTAAATTGTCAAGCAGTGATTGTACTGTCGGACGACTTAACCCTATCGATTCACATATTTTTGAAATATTAAAGATCTGGCCCTGAGTATGTGCGCACATTGTCAAAATGCGGGATACCTGTGACGATTGTATCCGGAAGTGCCTGGATAAAATATCCCTTTCCAGAAAGGTGCGGATAAAATCTTCCCGCCAGATCATTGAAACATCTTCCGATTGAGAGAGAATACTTGGAGGAAAACCACCTCTGAGCCAATGATCCCTGTAAGAGACAGTTTCTTGTATCTCATTTAAAGTAAACGGAGTTAATTCAATAAAAGATATTCGACCAGCTAATGTCTCTGAACCTTGCTGGAGAAGTTCTGGTGATGCTGAACCAAGAATTAGAAAACGACCGTTCTCTCTTCGTGCATCAATAACCGATCGTAATACCGGAAAAAGGTTTGGACGCAGTTGCACTTCATCTATACATAACCTTTTAGAACCCAATGTGTTAAAATAATACTCAGGGTCTGCTATTTTCTGAATATCGGAAGGCCGTTCAAGGTCCAGATAGGTCCAATCTGCATTGTTTTTGATAAATTCTTTAGCTAAAGTTGATTTACCACACTGTCTTGGCCCAAGTACTGCAACAACTGGAAATGAATCGATATATTTCTTTAAAGTTGCTAATTGTTCTCTATAAATCATACAAAATCCATGTAAAACTCAATGTTAAGCTTTAATATTTCATGGTAATATACATTTTTTTAAAGTTATTTACAAAAATTTCTCCATTATAAAAACCAAATATTTTTTCTTGCATTGTATTAAACACCCGAATTAGTTTGCTAAAAGATTCACAGCAGTATCGTCAGATCCGTTCACGTTGTGTGGCACTACATATAATTTCACGATTACAAAGGTTTTTCAATGATTACCGACGATTCTTTTTACGGACTGATATTTGAGCGCAACAGGGTGCGGACTCTGCTTGATGATTTCAATTGCCGTCCGGAGAAAACAGAAGAAAAGGCATAAAAACAAATAAAAATCTCCGTTTGACAAAGTCGCATCGCTCATGGTGCAGAAAAACACAAGCTGGAATTTTAGTACTTTACAAAGGGAATAGTAGTATATGTCAGCAGGATTTACAGGGGTTGCAAGACCAGCGGGATACATCCCTAAGTTCACTGTGGATTTCGCAATTGATGGTCATTCACATATTCAAAGTGGAGCAACTGCACCGCTACCGCTTTTATGGGATCAAATATCGCAGAAAACAGGTGGGATAAAAGTACCATTGAACCGCAAGGTAATTGATACCGTCGGTGGAATATTTCTTGGAAAAAGTGGAAAAGTCCAGAAGCAGAAAACTGAAGAAATTGGAAATATCCTCGCGAGTGAACTGATCGGTGCGTACAAAGGTTCTAAGTTACTTGAAGAGAAACCGTATAACGAAGGTGTTACTGGCCAACAACGAGCTGAAGATATCTTTTCAGGCGAAAAAGCGCACATCTTCTCACCTGCAATGATAATGCCTATGGATATGGATTTTGCTCACATTGCAGGGTTTCCACCAGAAAGCACCACTATTTATCATGAAGGTAAATTTGATAAATGGATTACAACCGGTTCGCCCGGAATTTTTCCCGGAGCTATGCCGGCTCAACCGACAAAGATCACCGTTGAGGGTGTTTATTACTATGACCGGAAAGAGGCTCCTGCTCCTGAAAATGAAGGAGTACTTGTTGATGTTTCTCACGAAAGGCCGAATCAAGCATGGGTGCATCAAAGATATAAAGAGCAGATTGATTCAACTATTATTGCAATAAAAAAGAATCCTTGGTACTTGATACCTATGTTCCATTATGACCCCCGAAGGTGGTGTAAATCAAGTGGAGGTGATTTTGAAGACAAAGAATGGTTATTTGGTCCAATGGGATGAGCCATTCAATTATATAGCGACCTTAAAGAATGCAGGAATATTCATCGGCTTTAAAATGTATCCCCCACTCGGATACAAACCACTCGACGCTCGTCTTCCCAATTTGGAAAAGTTCTATGCTCGCTGTGAAGCCGAAGGGATTCCGATTCTTACGCATTGTTCCCCTGGCGGTATGACAACGCATGAGGCAGAATATTATAATGCATATGATAAAGCAGACCTATCAAAAAGACCTACCCGTATTGTTTACTGTACCTATGACCCCTGTACGCCGCTGGGTTATTTCTTTGACGAGTATGTTCACCCGAAGAACTGGCGGCCAGTTCTTATGAAATACCCGAAATTAAAACTCTGTCTTGCACACTTTGGTGGTGCTGAATGGGATGAAAACGGGCTTGCATCGGATTGGGTGGAGGAAATTACAAATTTATGTGACCCGAAAATCGAACAGGGGAAGAATGCAATGGGCCCGATCCATTTTGATAATGTGTACACTGACATGTCCTGCTACAATCTTGAGGATCGTAGTACAAAGAAAAATGTCATTGAACTTTTCCGGGAGATAATGCATAACAGGCGATATAAACACCTGCAGGACAAGGTCATTTTCGGTGTTGACTGGTATTTATCACTCGTTACGGGTGCACCTGAATACAAGGAATATGTCGATGTTTTCTTTGATACCATGAGTAAATTCGATAAATGGCAGTGGTATCGCAGCGCACTTGTTAATCCAGCGACTTTTTATGGTTTAGACAAGTCAGATATTATTGAGAACATTTATTCCGCTCTAAAGAAGAGTAATGCAAATTCAAAAAAGTTAACAGATGGGTATAATAGGATTACAACAATTCCTAAACAAGTTGAAACAATCCGTAATGAACTTGAAAAGGCCAAGCAATGAATTGGAAACGAATAACCACACCAGCACTTCTCTTTTCCTGTTCTTTAATTCTTGGAATAGGGTGTTCTGGTTCCGACAAAACAGACTGCAAACAAAAACTACAGGAGATACGAACAATGATTGATACCACAGTAATGGATTATGGTGATTATGACGTAATGATGCCACCCGGTACCTATTGCACTGGAGATTTTATACGATATGTCTTTGCTGTCCCAAAAGACAATATGGTCGGAACGAATGAACTTGACAATGCACTAAAATTGCTTGAGTTCAGGAATGACGAGGAGCTTGAACAGCATACCGTGAAAAAGGATTTCATGGAAATGGTGACAGGACCTTTTGAATTCAGGTTTCTGCCGGTGTGGTCAGATAGGGAAATTGCATATTCACAATCAAAAGGGTTTTTGATAACAAACATTGTAGATAAAAAAGTTGAGATTCACACGATTAGCTCCGGGATGTACACTGGAATTGTCGAAAATATTGCCATTTTGGATGCAGAAACAAGAACTTTTGTATTCGAACTAAATGAAGATAATGCCGAAGTTCAGGGATTTGACAAGATATTAAAAATAATCCGATTCGAAAACGACTCGTTAACCATTTTCGCCGAACATGCTGCTGGAATCAAAACTATTGCCTACACAGAGCCGTGGTTTGTATATAAAAATAAAATTTTTATATACAACGACAACGCAACGAAACTGGAGGTATTTGACGAGAATTTCAAACCATTGAGTCACCCACTGGCAGATGCGTTTAACCGAAATCAAGTTGGCTTCAGATGCTTGCAGGAAATTGCAATTCATCCTACTCTGCCTTTTGCACTAATAGTTGAACAAGGTAAATGGCCTACTGATAAGCAACTTTCAAAATTCGATTCATTACCGCCCAAAGAACGCAACATTGCAACTGATACTCTCTATAATGAAGCCCAACGTTTAACCTTGTATTTATTCCGCTGGAATGAACCTGACGAAAAGAAACGCTTTATTCCACTAATTTCGGTCGCAGGCTCAATATGGAACAATTACAATCCAGCAAATAGTTATTCCCATTTGACCTTTTCACCCGATGGAAAATGGCTCGTTTTCAGAGATGGTTCAATGCGGGGGGATTATGTAAATAGCAGTCAGAACCCTGTATTTGTCGCAGTTCCAATTGATGAGAAACTACCTTATATGCTTGGAAAGCCTATAAAACTTGGAAATGCAATGCGCGAAGACGCAATTGAACCTAAATCTGTAACATGGACAACGAAACCAACGGCATTTATTATGTGCGATGGGCTCTTAATTTACCGATGGAATCTTGATAGGTACAAACAATTGAGCATGCAAAAAGTTAAGATGCCTCCAGATGCAGCAGATCCATTCAAATAGAACGATAGAGAAGAACCCTGTTTGCCTTTATGTTAAAAGCTGGAAGGCTGGTGCCAACAAATAAATGAAGACAGAAAACTCCGGCCGGCAACAAAACAAGTGCGCCAGCATACCATACCAAACTGTAAATCTCCAGAGACTCCACATTACAGTTTAGTACAACACACAAGTGATGCGACCCGATGTTTTCGAGGCATAATGTTGAATTACTAACCTTTCATGGTTGCCAATCTGATTACTCCCACAACGCCAATCAATCCGCATGTAGCAGCAGCAGCGATATATGCGGTTAATGGTTCATGTGCAACAATTAAAACACCAAAGATAACAGCTAATACAAAACCGGTTATGGTTTGTCCAATCCAGTACTTTCTTGACGCAGACATGTGTTCTCCTTGATTAATGGTTATAAAAAATATAATCATATTATATTGTACAGTCAATACCATACAATAAGTTCCAAAACAATAATATAAAACATTCATCTACCGTTCCGCTGATAAGCAACTTGTTTAAGTTGAATTATTTGTTTTGTCCATTTGGACATATCAAAGAGAATTATACACTCTCCTTTGTAATTCCACCACACTTGCATTACGAGTGATTTGTATAACATTGATTTTGAAAATAGCGAAGCTGATGACAAAATAGTAACTATTCATTCTCTGCTAATAAGAATAATCTTTTTACTATTTTTTATTAAGACTTGCATATTGTAACTTATTTAATTTAATTTAGTTTATAATATGCTAGTTTTATAATATTCTCAAATTGTTATTACATTTTGAGATAGATCTGGCGTTTTTTACAGGTTAAAATACTTTACACTTCAGTGTAAATTTACAACTTAACACTTTGTTACCTGGTTTGAAAACGAACGTAGTATAGCCTATATATTTCATAGTATTATAACAACATGTTCCTACTTTTGCTGCCGTTATAAATCTGTCGATGTTTAACCTTAACTTTTATAGAAGGTATATGTGACTTACTCAACATTGTGATTAATTTGATCGTTGCGTAATCCTTGTTTATCTGATTAACAGATTAGGTATCAGGTCTATTTTAATTAAATTTATTTAAATTAAAGGATCAGCATTGAGAACGGAATTCATGACATCAATTTGTGAAACAGATGCATTTCTGAAACAATGGATTGAACATGTAAGTGGTGTTCAAAGTGTATCATTCAATAAAGCAGGGATGATCGATTCACAAAAAGGTGTTAATGTTTGTCTATACAGAATATCTAAGCCACAGATACCAGATTTAAATATCGACACACCCTTACAATTATGCATTTATTACCTCATAACCGTCTGTTCTGATACACCTGATGCAGAACACCAGATACTTACAGACCTTGCTTTTGCAGCTCTGCAGAGTAACGACTTTGATGTAACCTTTCCTGAGCAGGCATTGTTTTCAGAAGCATTTGGATTTCCTATGCATGCCGGTATAATAATCTCATTTACTATAATGAAAAAACGAACAGTACCTCCGATCAAAATTGTACAAAAACCACTTCTTATTAAACAGGCATTCCAGCGACCTCTTAGTGGTCTTGTTATACAGGATGGTAAACCTTCATCCAATTTAAAAGTATCAATTCCATTTATAAATATTTCAGCATTAACATCTGCAAGCGGCACATTTGAGCTCAGCACAATCCCTGCAGATTGTATAATTTCTGAACTTCCCAAACAACTTGAACTTACAACAGTAAAAGGGAAACTCCAGAAAATTAAAACCGTTCAAATTGATGATACCAGTAACAATATTTTTCTGAAGATAATCCTGGAGGTGTAGTATGTTAAGTTATCAGACGCCTGGAGTGTACATTGAGGAAATTCCGAGTGGCCCCAGACCTGTTGAAGCGGTTGGTACAAGTATTGTTGGATTTATTGGAGTTGCACCTGATCCAAAGCGCAGGGTTCAGGAGGCTGTGCCAATCAATAACTGGTCACAGTTTTGTGAGGAATTTGTGGGCGAAAAAACAGTAAGCACTGCGCTTTCAAATGCCGTTTTTGGATTTTTTCAGAACAGTGGAACTCTTTGTTACATTGTCAATATCGGAACAGATAAATCCATACTTGGAAGCGGTGACGGCAGGAAAGGAATTGCTCTTTTCGAAGAAATTGACGAAATTGCAATCGTTGCAGCTCCTGGTTACACAGATGCGTCCTCGTATGATGCAATTCTGAGTCATTGTGAAAAGCTACAGGATCGTGTTGCAATTATTGATGCACCTCAAAAAATCACTAACCTTCAATCCCTCTTGAATGTTGCCACACCAGCTGCTGCAGCTGATGATCCCACAACAAAGGGTGGCGCAAAACCCCGTCAATCAGACAGAGGATTTGGAAGTTTCTATTTCCCATGGATTGTTATAACAGACCCGCTCAATCCAGCTTCAACAATTGAAGCTCCGCCAAGTGGTCATCTTGCAGGTATATACGCCCGTACTGATACCTTACGTGGCGTGCACAAAGCTCCGGCAAATGAAATTATCAATGGCGCACTGGATCTCGTATACAATGTTACAAAAGGTGAACAGGGCGAATTAAATGTTAATGGTATAAATTGTATACGCGCTTTTCCAGGTGAAGGTATCAGGGTCTGGGGATGCCGGACTCTTGCACCTAAAGGCAGCCAGTGGAAATATATCAATGTCCGCAGGTTGATGAATATGATCGAGGAATCAATTGAAGAAAGTACCCGGTGGGTTGTGTTTGAACCTAATACAGAAATTTTGTGGAAATCAATCAAACGCAATATCGAATCATTTCTGTATCGTCTCTGGATTCAGGGTGCTCTTAAAGGTGTAACCCCTGAACAAGCCTATTTTGTAAAGTGTGATGAAGAAACAAACCGCCCGGAAACAATTGATGCTGGAATGGTTGTAACTGTAATCGGCGTCTCACCTGCAAAACCTGCAGAATTTGTAGTTTTCCGTATCGGTCAAAGTGCTGAAGGCGCTGAAGTATCATCACAGTAAAAATTTTAGAAAAAGGAGTACTATATGGCAATACAGTGGAAAGAACCCTATCGTGGATATAACTGGAAACTCGATATTGATGGTCTTGGAGTTGTTGCACATTTTATTGAGTGCGATGGAATTGAAGTCCAGATATCTAAAGTAAACTATCGGGAAGGCGGGGATGATGCAAATATCCACAAACTTCCAGGAATAATTAATTATAGCGATGTAACTCTTCGATATGGACTCACTGATGAAAAATCTGTCTGGGAATGGTTCCAGACCAGCCTGAAAACATCAGTGGTTAACAGAAGACAGGTTTCGCTAATTTTAATGAAACCAGACCAACAATCTGAATACTTGCGCTGGAACCTTTTTGATGCCTGGCCCTCATATTGGCGCACAGCACGATTAAATGCACTTACTTCCGAAGTTGCAATTGAGTCTTTGTCAATTACATTTGAACGTCTTGAAAGAGTTTGATATGCTTTGTATGTTAGGCAGTGTTGTATTAAAAATTGTTAAATTCTTTTTGTTGCTTTATATAAGAGCTGTAAAGTTTTTATATCGTAACGTGGTTGAAATTGAATCACCCGATACCGAACAAACGGCTGCGTATAAAGATTTCCAGTCAAGAATTAGACCTCAGCAACCTCCTGTCGAATGGCTTGAACGTATTTCAAACACAGATCTGGATTGGATAGATTCCCGGAATTGTCAACATCAATCCGGGATCTCCGATCCCCTTTATAAAAATCAGCCTCAACGAAAATCACACCCGATTCGCAGATTACTGCCGGAAAACATCAAAAGTCCCTTATTCGATAGTAGATTAACAGGTAATTCTACTGGCATTATAAATAATCAAAAAGTGGAAAAACAATTCATTTCCAGTTGTAACATAAATTCAGATAATTCAGAATCAATACACCATTCTGTTTCACAGACACACACAATTAGAAAAGATTCTGCACCCCAATTCACAGCAGATGAAGATATCCAACAATTTAATTCCGCTCTTAAAAATGTGAGTTTTTCCCCGAATGCTTCTGAATTCAATAACATATTACAGCATAATTATTCCTATAACTTACAAAACAGTAATTCTGAAAAAACTACTGAAAGTTTACAAATGCCCAGGCAGTTTTATGATACCAAATTTGCTGATACAAAATCTAAATACACTGATTCTAATCAAATTAATGATACAGACAATTATCATGCCGAAATAAATCAACAATCTACTATGCAGAAGTCCTCCGATTCTTTATCATTGACAAGTATTAAAATCAATACCCCCCAAAAGTTTGTTTCGTCGGATATGACTACCCAATCTGAACCAGGGTGGGTTGAACTTCCTGAAGTTGATTACCATGTAACAGTAGACTATGTATATAAGAATTCTTCCAGAGCAGAAACATACAAAAAAACAGATAAGGAACAAACCGGATATCAATGGAACGTGTTGCATTCATATTGACACATTCGGAAGAACGGATTAGTTGTATGCTTAATCCGGAATCCCTTTCACTGAAAAGAATTGCTGGCGTACGCCCGAGAGCCTCTTTGGGTGGTGCATTTACAGCAACAGGTCTTTCTGACAATCCACTTCTTCATACAGGTGGTGGCTTAACAGAATTAAATCTTGATCTGCTTTTTGATGTTGATGTGAGTGGATCGACTATTAAAACCAGAGATGTACGCGAACTAACATCACCATTCTGGGAACTTGCAGAAAACATGATTGGTACTGACGGAACACAGTGTCCGCCGCAGGTACGTTTTGTTTGGGGGAAGAGTTGGAATATTCCCGGAGTTGTCGTAGCTGTCTCAGAAACATTTGATAAATTTACAAGAGGTGGAAGCCCGACCAGATCATGGATAAGACTAAAAATGCTTCGTACACTTGACATAGTCGAAAAACCAATAAACGTTAAATACAAACATAAAAATTTTCTGATTCCGGAAAAACGGGAAGATTTGACTCTATCCGGATTTGTTGAACATATTGTTACCCTTGGTGATCGTCTTGACATGCTTGCATTCAGGTATTTTGGCAACGCATCTTTATGGCGTCATCTTGCATCTTATAATAATATCGATGACCCTCATCACCCTGAAAGCATTCCGGTGCTCCAACTACCATCAGACATTGATAAAGGAATTGACAAATGAAGCATGTTTCGGCAATGCCTTTATTAAACATTTATATTGACAGTTCAGAGTTGCTGCCAGATGAAAGCCGCTCTGTTACTGCTGTTAAAATTCATCAACGTCTTTCACAACCATCAATGTTTGAAATCACTTTTATGGAACCGCCAAAATCACTATACGCGTCTATTAGTCCATCGGATGAAAGAACAATTACGATAAAAATCAACAAAGATGCTGTTTTCTCCGGATCAATTACAGCAATAGATTATTCAACATTGTCATCACAGGCTACTACAATAACAATCCGTGGATTCGACAAACTTTATATGTTGCGTAAGAGACAGGGAATACATACACACAGGAATATGTCGGCTATTGAAATCACTCGTGAATTCGGACAAAACTATGGTCTCGATATATGCACAAATGAATCCTCACCTGTATGGCCGGTAATTATTCAGTACCAGGAATCAGATCTTGACTTTATCTCATATATTACACAGCGCTCAGGATTATACTACTTTCTTGACGGAAACAAGTTGAATCTTATGTCACTCAAAGGTACAGGTGATTCTTTTGAGCTCAAACGGGGTGAGAATCTTTTAGAAGTCAGTATTGAACAAAATGGCAACAGAGCATACAAAGAAGTTAGTTTATCTGGTTGGAATCCATTTGAAATTACAAAACACTCTGCAATAATAAACAATCCGAACTCAGGCATAGATAATGAATCCACTTCTCTTGATGGGCTGGATGGAAATGCTGATGGGCTTAAATGTGTTAGCATGTCAGTATATAACGATCAGCATGCAGAAAGCCTTACACAGGCAATATTTGACAGAAGTTATGCATCAAGATTTACCGTTACTGGTATCGCAGATGGCCAAACAGCTTTAAAGCCTGGTATTAGCGTTGACATTAAAGGTGTTTATCCCGACCTTGACGGTAAATACACACTTACTGATGTTGTCCACACAGTTGACGATAAGCTTGGATACATTTGTAAAATAAGCACAGAAGTTCCTGAACCAAAGGCTCCCGCGCGTGGACCTGTCGCACTTATTGGAGAAGTACTTTCGGTAGATGATCCAGACGCCATGGGCAGAATCAAAGTTATTTTCCCATCATGTGAAGATGCCGAAACAGATTGGTTAACAGTCCTTACTGTTGCAGGTGGAAATAATAAAGGGCTGATTGCATTGCCAGACATTGGCGACACAGTCCTTGTTTTACTGCTTAATAATGACTATTCGACAGGGGTCGTCCTTGGCGGAGTACTTGGAAAAGATAAAGAACCGCCAGACTGGGGAGTAAAGGACAATTCCGTTTTACGGTATCTTTTTGCTACACCTGGTGGTCAGACACTACTTCTTGATGACAGTAAAGAGAGCATTAAAGTAATGAATAAAGAGGGCAGTTTTCTTGAATTTACACCAGATGAAGCAATAATTCATTCTGAAACAGATCTTGTAATTGAAGCTCCAAATAAAAACATAGTAATAAAAGGCAATTCCATTGACTTTCAGCAAGGTTGACAGACAATGAAAATACTTACTGAAGATGCACTTCTTGTTTGTGGCCACAAAGCAGGAAAGGTGAATATTTTTGGTTCTCAAAACCTTGTTACTATTAACAACAGGCAGATACTCGTTGATAATGATCCTGAATCCAAATCAATTAGCGGGTGTCCAAATATCGGAATGGGTATAAAACCCTGTACAAATACACTGCCTGTAATGCAAGGATATTGCAGTTACATAAAAATTAACGGACGCAGGCTTTGTCTTGATATTGTCGAAGGACTTACTGATGGCACACCACCAGGAACTGTGAAATATTCTGTTCAAACACCTGGTCAGTCTTTTGTGGAGGTTAGATGAACAGAATTATGAACCGCGCGTGGAAATTTTCCTTTTCAGAAATCGATTCCTTTAAGAAAGATGAATTCGGCTTCGACATTACATCATCAGGAGGAATCGCAATGGTTGACGGAAATGCTTCTGTGAGACAGTCGATTTTAATGCTGCTTTCTGTAAATCCAGGAGAACGGGTTATGTATCCGGATTACGGTTGTAATCTGAGAAGACTTGTTTTTTCCGAAAATGACGAGACTACCGCAGGACTTGCAATTCATTACATACGTGAAGCAATCCATAAATGGGAAAAACGTGTGCATCTTATCAGACTTGATGCAGAAGCAAATAAAACGCATCTGTCACAACTTGATATCACCATAGAGTACCGCTGTATTGGTTCAATAGAAACTGAAACACTTGAATACTCAATTGATCTTGACCAAAGGGGTATATGATGGCACTACCATCAATTAATCTTGACGACCGTGATTTTAATGACCTTGTTGCAGAGGCCAAAATGCTGGTTCAGAAATCCTGTCCTCAATGGTCGGATCTTTCGCCTGGAGATCCGGGGCTGATGCTTCTTGAGCTTTTTGCACATCTTACCGACATTATGATTTACAGAATCAACAGGCTTCCCCAAAAAGCATTTGTTGAATTTCTGAGACTTCTTGGTGTTCAAATCCAGCCTCCATCAGCAGCCACAACCAAACTCACCTTTACACTTGAAAAAGTGATATCAACAGATACAGAAATTCCGATACATACCAGAGTTGCAGCCGCAAAAGCAAGTAGCTCCGGAGACATACCTGTATTTGTTACTTCTCAAACCGGGCGTTTTTTGGCAGGTGCCAAATCATGCACCGTAGAAGCATTTCATGGTGAAGTTGTTGATGCAGAACTGGCTGGTTATGGAAACGGATTACCTGGACTTTCAGTAAAAGCACAGCGTGCACCAATTCTTTCAAATATTGAATGTACTGTTGGTATAGAAGTATTGCCTGATGAGATAACTGAACGCGTTCGCTCAATCACATATAAAAACAAAGTTTTCAGAGTCTGGAAAGAGGTTGAGAACTTTGCTAATCCACAAGAGGATAATCACATTTATGTTATCGACAGAACATCGGGAACCATATCCTTTGCACCATCAATAAGATTATTTAACAATAGCAGTACATTATCTGCTAACCAGGAAGCGCTTGGTGAAGTAGTCAAGGAAGGTCGGGAGGTCAGGTTATGGTATGCACGAGGTGGTGGAAAATCCGGTAATATTGATAAGAATACTCTGACAGTGTTAAAAGATCCAGTTGGTAGACTTTCCCTCATTGTTACAAATAATGAGATTGCAACTGGTGGTTCAGATGCTGAGTCATTTGAAAACGCACTTATCAGAGGGCCCTTGCAATTCAGATCTCTTGAACGGGCTGTTACTTCAAGTGACTTCGAACTTATTGCAAAACAGACCTCTCGCGGTGCAATTGTGAGAGCACATGCGTATACAAAAGCATCACTTTGGAAACATGCACTCCGTGGAACTGTTGAAGTAGGAGTTGTTCCTGTAGTCCCGGATACATTCTGGAACAATGGCAGAATCTCCAGAGACACATTGATCAGTCTTCAAAAGCCAGACACCCTTTCATCAATTACTGGAGAGCTTGTGCGAAGAAGTCCTCTTGGAATTGCAGTTTCTGTAAATTGGGTAAAGTACAAACCTGTCAAGATTTCTGCCAGAGTTGTTGTAAGTCGGGGAGAAAAAACAGATCTTATTCGTAACCGGATTCTTGAAAGACTTTATAAGATTATCAATCCAATACCATCAGATTTTAATAACAAAGGATGGAACTTCGACACTCCAATCAGGGCATCAAATGTATATGATGCAATCCTTTCAGAAGCAGGTGTAAAATATGCAGATTCGGTAAAATTTTCAACAGACAGTGCCCCGAATGTTAATGTTAAATGTTTGCAGGCAGATGCTTTTGAAGAAGGCATGTGGTATTCATCTAGTGGATCAATTCTCTTCAGGTCATCTAATGATGGAACTGGTTGGGAACAGATTTATGATTTTGGAACACAGGAAGAGATAAGAAAGATCGAATGTCATAAAAAGTTTCCAGGATATGTCGCGATTTCCACAAACAGCACAAATCCTGCACAGAAATATTCCCGTATATACCTATCTAAGGAATGCGGAGAAAACCCGGAATGGCAAATGATACATCAGACAGCATTTGAAGTCGAAGATATTGCATGGACAGAAAGAGAGAATATTCCTTTAATTCTGCTTGCTGCGGAAACGGGTCTTTATCAGCTTACATTAACAAAAGATGCAATACCAGTGCCCGTTGTTGTTGATCCACAGAATCAGGCGCTTGGTTTTTATGCTGTTACAACCGGAATAGATTCCAAGGGAGTTGCATTTGTTGCGGTATCAGCAAAAAAGAACGGCGGTGTCTATCTTAGCGATCGGGGTGGATATAACAACACATTTGTTAACGCAGGTCTTAAAGGTGAAGATGTTCGTCTTCTTGAAATTTACAATTACGGTGGTAGATCCTGGCTTTGGGCTGCATTTACATCAGCCGGAACGGAAATCGGAAAAGGATGTGCACGGGCAGAACTGCGTGCATCAACAAATCCCCTGGACTCATGGACTCTGTTTAGTAAACAATGGGCTGGCGGCAGTTGTTTCTCAATCGCATTCAGAGATGATATTGTATTCGCGGGAAGTCACAATGCCGGAGTGCTAAGACTGGCATCTGCCAACAGTGATGCATCCTGGCAAAAACACACATTCGATTGTGGTTTACCTTTTAGAAAAGGTGACAGTCAGTTTGATCAGGTATTTGCAGTTGCAACATCACTGGCAAAAAACGATTTGCTACTTACCGGCGGACCCAAGGGAGTCTTTAAAAGTAAAGACGGCCAAACCTTTGAAGTTAGTTCAAAAACTGAATACACTGAAAAAGTTTCATTACCGTCAACATGGTTATTCTGCTCTTCAGAACATGAGATCGTTGTGGTGAGTGAAGATGAAGCGAACTGAAATCATACAACTTTTACCTGAAGTATTCAGACAGGCAGACCACCCTGGAACTGCTCTTTCAGCGATAATTGACGCAATGGAATCATTACATATTCCGGATGAAACACTGCTGAATTCTCTTGATTCACTATTTAATCCCCGCCTTACTCTCGACAGGATGGTTCCATTTCTGGCTCACTGGGTGGAGCTTGAATGGCTGCTTACAGAAGAGCTGAAACATCAAAGAATTGACAAAGCATCAAGCCTTGATTTTCTGACAAATGGTCCGGGAAGACTTAGGGAATTGTTGGCAAATGGTGCATATCTTATAAAATGGCGGGGAACATCTGAAGGCCTGCGAACGTTTATACAAATTGCACTCGGAATTAAAAACATTCGAATTGATGAAAATCCAAAAGATTCAGATGGCGATCCGATCCCGTATCATATTAAAATAATAGTTTCATCAGATGTAAAATCATATTTACCTGTTTTACATAAAATTATTGAAAAAGAAAAACCTGCATACACGACTTATGAACTCGCGTTTGAATAAACTGATATTTCTTTAAACAGGAGACAACCATGGCTCAAAGTTTTACCGTTACATCAAGTAGTCCAAAAATAGTACTGAGTAAAGAACCGAACAAACCACAGACAGCAGAAATAATATATACCGTTACCAACAAATCTGAGGTTGCCCTGAGAGGCAGAGTAAAAATTTTTGCTATTGGTAAATCAAAATCTGAATGGTTTAAGCTCGAGGACAAATTTATTGAACGTGATTATGCAATAAACGAGTCTGTCAGTATTAAAGTAGTAATCTCAGTCCCACCAAATGTTGAAGCTGGCAATTATCAGTTCCGCCTGGATGCATTTTCAGAAGAGTCTCCGGAAGAAGACTTTACAGAAGGTCAGAGTGTTTCATTTGACATAACATCGCCAGCTCCGGTTAAAAAGGATAGTAAATTAATCTGGATTATCATAGCCATTGCTGGTGGCCTTATTCTGATTAGTGGAATTATTTACCTACTATTTGTTAGAAGCTTAGTTAAAGTGCCTGATGTTACCTCAATGAATATTGAACAGGCAAAAGAAACATTAAAAAACGCATCGTTAAAAGAAAGTACGGTCTGTACGATGTGTCCAACCGATTCCATTGACTGGACTATATCTGAACAAAATCCAGCCGCAAAACTAAAAGTTAAAAAAAATACAGAAGTAGTATTGACTATTACCGAGGGTGTTGAGGTACCAGATCTATCAGGGCAGACAGAAGTTTCTGCTAAAAGTAAGCTTACATCCCTTGGTTTTACCACGATAAATGCAGGTACCGGTTATAAAACTGGTGCAGTCCCTGGCACCATAATCTCCACAAATCCACCTTCAGGCAAAATAGTAATGGCAGGAATTTCAATTTCTTACACAGTTCAGAAACTACCAGACGTTCAGGTTACTGAAGACTGCTTATCCTGTAACCCCAACAATATCCAACTCGTTGCTGAGGGTTCACAGGTGTTAATGAAGGATGGCAATAGCAGGATGTTAATGTTTCCAAATATGACAGAAGCGCAGAAAGCCTTAAGAATTATTAAAGCATATAGATTAAATCAGCAATGTTTTATCGGACGCCCAGCCCCATCATTACGTTACTGGAAATCAAGTAATCAGGCACCACAGGGTGCACTTGTTAGCAGCGAAGATTGTGTTAGTTTTAACCCCTCTAACTTAAGAGTAATTAGGCATAACAGCACGCTATATCAGATTGTTGATGGTAGCCATGCTGTTTTCGCTGCGCCAAATGCCACTGAAGCAAATACCATTATTAACATCTGCAAGAAGTATGGTTTTACAAAATACTGCTTCGTTGGAAGACCTGACCCATCATTTACATATTTGAAAAAGTAACCAAATTTGGTCAATTTATACTTACAGATAAATTGACCAAACAAAACAGTTCCAATACTATGACTGGCATGACAATTAGTCAGCCATAGTGTTGAACTGATACAATAAATATCAATTTGTGGTGGTTGGAAGCAAAACAAAATGAACAATCAGCAAAAAGTCGTAGTAATTCTCATAATTATAGCTGTTATCGCAATAGTAATTTCTGGTATCGGTGTGTCTGTAAATTCCAGCAAGAGTACTTTTAGTTCTCATGAAACGTTTGAACCGGATAGCTTTCCTCTTTTTAAAAAAGTAAATAAATATTTAGGACCATTTGGACCAAAGGTTAAAGCTGAAGATATTCAAATCAAGTCTAATTTCTCATGTATAATTAAAAAGACCGATAAAAAGGATACGTTCAGAAAACTTACAATATGTATAATTCCGAGAATAAAAACTGACACAGTTGGAAGAGTTCAGTTTATATATCATAATACTGCTGAAAGAAAATCAGATACCTGCATATTGTCCGTAAAAAACACAAAAACTGAACCTGACACAACAAATTTTATGATAGGTAGAGATGGCGGGTCTATCACCATATCTAAGTTAACAGGCAATCCAAAAGCTTGTATAATTAATAAAAACCATACATTCACTTTACAGTAAACTCAGGCAACTGCTTTCACTATTGATACAACAGAATTAATCAGATACAAAACAGCAAAAACAATCGCTACTATTGCCACTATAATTCCACCAAGCGCGTCAGTTATACTTACGAGAAATCCTGGTACAATTCCATGCAATAAACTTACCAGCAATCCAAGCACCATCGACAAGAGTATCAATATGACAAGACTTGTATTCTGCAAAAATCTCTGATGAGCAAATAATAAAAATATTGCGAATCCAATTTTAAATAAAAGAATTAAACCCAGAATTGTTTTTGCAGAATTTGAAGGAAAGTCTGCATAGATCGCAAAATACGCAATTGTCCCAAATATTGGTGCAAACAGCAGTGAGATCATCAAAACAAGCTGAACAAATGATGAAATAAGTAGTACGATTCCTGATATTATCACAATTATTGATACAATAAGCGTTATTATCCCTTGAATTCTACCTTGAATTGAGTCGGGAATAATTAGTGATGCTCCAATAAGAAGAACTGAGAACAACACAAGACCATCAAAAAGTGACATCACACCAATTGCAATTCCAGGAGTAACACCACCTGCATCTTTTGCTTTTTGAAACGCGTCAACATCGAAAGCACTTGCCAAAATAGTAACAAGCCTATTGGAACCAATTTCCAGACCAAAAGCAATTATCAGTAAAATCGCAGCAATAATAAACAGTGGGATTCTGAGTTTATCCATATATTCCTCCTGTAAATGATTAAAATACTGCAATTGATATTATAATTCAAGTCCGGATATTGAATTAACTACGTTCTCCCTGTTAATGTGATAATTTCTAAAACGATATGGTTTCGTACTGAAGTCGGAGATTATCAAGAAGCAAAAAAATACAGGGATTATTTACAACTGATTCTTTTGGTACACCAAGACCTGAACGACTTATTCAACAAACTGTAAGGGCAGTGGCGGATTTCGTTACTACCGCCTTGTACCATCACTGCTCGAAAAAGACAAATAGAGAAATTTTGTTATCAATATTGGCCCCGAATCACCCTTAATCGAATGTGATAAAACATCATTTTCCCGGTATACTTACACTTATGATGATAAAACGGATGAAAAAGATATGGTGAGTTACATTCACCTTATCACCAATGAAAAAGAATTTGATACCAGTTCATCCAGCAGAAGTCGTGGACTCTCCCCGAAACGGATAGCAAAGCTATTTAGTGTTGTTGCCATCACTTGCATCACGACACCATCTCTGATTACCCTAATTGTAATGCCCTGCTCTCTTTTCCAACCCGGAAAATTCAGCAAATTCCGAAAATTTTAATTGAATGTTCGCATACATCTCAGAAGGTCATAGTAATACTACGCCAAACCGAATTTGAACTTGTGTTATCTACTCCTTACAAAACAATCTGTTACAAACTAATTGACATATACTCGACCTTCGCATAAATCATAATTTATTACGATTTAAGTTCATTCCAAGGATACACTGCTCTCCAAAATGAATCACATTATCTGAAACCATTGCAAAAATTCAAACTTTTGGATATATTGTATACTATGAAAAGCAGCAAAATAGCGCTAAAAGACTATCTCGATTTCAGAACGTACATAAAAGAGTATATAGAATATAAAAATGCACATGGTGAGCAGCTTACCAATCGTTCGTTTGCCGCAGCCATTGGTATCAACTCATCCTCCTGGCTGACTACAATTTTAAATGGAAAAAAGGGGATCACTGATAAAACAATCGGTGCGATTTCAGATTTTTTCAAGCATACAGAATGGGAACGGGAGTATTTCAAGCTCCTTGTCTATTTTAATCAGGCTAAAACAGTTGAAAGCCGTAACGATTTCTTCACCCAGCTCAAACAGTTACTTTTAAAAAAAGGGTATCTTGCCATACGCGTTCTTGATAATGATCAGTATGAGTATTATTCAAAATGGTATTATAGTGCAGTCCGGTCGATTATTGGTATGATCGCTGTTAGTGATGACTTTGAGCGGCTTGCACGCTACGTTTCTCCATCAATAACTGCAGCACAGGCAAAAAAGTCAATCAAACTGCTTGTAAAACTGGGTTTGATTGAAAAAGATCTGCGTGGTAATTATTCTCTTACTAACAGTGCAATATCAACAGGTTATAATGTAAAGTCGCTCGCAGTTGCCAATTTTCAGAGAGAAACGATGAAGCTTGGTATTGAGGCAATTGATCGGTATGATTCATCAATTCGTGATATATCATCGCTGAGTATCGGAATTTCTGAAGCCGGTTTTCAGAAGATAACCGGAATGATTGCAGAATTCAGAAAAGCGATTGCAGAGGTTGCCAATTCCGACAATGATGCCGATAGAGTGTATCAGGTCAATTTCCAGGTTTTTCCATTATCCAGGGTACTCAACCATGATGAGAATGAGAAACTATGATTAACAAAAACCGTAATATCCGTACCATAATCCTCCTGATAACCGGAGTTATTATCATGTGTGCATCCTGTACGTCTGATAATCTTACTGGCGGTAATTCATCTGAAACAACCAATACCAAAATACTTGCAAGCACCAATACAGTTGCAAAAGGTGCCAAAATATATCTTATCGATGCAGATAACTGGACCTATTATGTTTCGAGAAATGAAAGCCCGATACTTGATAGTACTGTATCAGATAATAACGGCAATTTTAAATTCGACTCGTTTCCACTGACAAATTGCAACATCCAGATCGATCATGAATCAAGCGGATTACTGCTCAGAAATTTCAGTCGCGATGGAAAAAAAACAAATCATAGTGATACACTGCAGCTCCTTGACTATGCAGAGATTAACGGATCCTATCATGCTGATTCTGACAGTGTCAACCTTGCCCTGCTTGAAGGTTCCGGTTATAGATCATCCATTATCAGCAACAGGATGTTTTCTCTCTCAAAAATTGCACCAGGTACCTATCCGCTCCTCTTTAAATCACCGATCGGTTTTATTGACATTATACGTGCCGACTCACTTCATCCGCGTCAGAATAAATCACTTGATAACCTTGTTGTCAATTTTAAGGAATATTTCATAGATGATTTCGAGGATGGAGATTCGATCAGTATTCCCGGCCTTATAACCGGTGCTCACTGGTACAGTTTTGTCGATGTCGAGTCATCAATGAATAAAACGATTGCCTATACTCCTGAGAATGATAATTACTATCTCAGTGCTGATATGATACTACGTACCAATGAGATTGGAACGTTTGCCGGTACCGGCGTATACCTTGACAAAAATCATGATGAATGGGATCTCTCGTCAATAAAGTCAATTTCTTTTATGGCAAAAGGCTCCGGAACATTCAGGATCAGCATGGAGTCGGCACTCATTGATCAAATCTCACCAGACTCCGTATATTCATGGCCTCACTTCGGTGCACTTTTCACCGTTGATTCCACATGGAAATCATATACAATTCCTGTTGATTCACTTACAATTATACCAAATACTCCTCTTTACAGTAGTGGTGTCACCTGGGATGAAGCGGTAAAAAAGATTGTCCGTATTGAATTTGAAGCTTCGCCAATGTACAGTTCTCTTGGTGAGCATAGTCTCATGATTGACAATGTAAAACTTGATGGTATCTCGGATACGGAATTTTTCAGGCAGATCAAACTGAGTGGAAGATAATTGCAGCGTTTTCAGCACTCACAGAAGAGTGTACAGAGATAAAAAGCATTCACCATACATTGTTCAGCAACAGTTGACAAACAATGCAGTTCCTATCATTGTCATATCGGTAATCGTTGTAAATTCAAAATCGACATATTTACTGATAATATCCCAGTCACCTCCGGTACAAACAATCCTGAAGCTATTTGATTCACTACGCTTGAATTCCGAGATGATTTTATTCATTGCACCGCTGATTCCGAGGATAACACCAGCCCTGATACACTCATCTGTTGAGAGTCCAGGGTACTCTATTACATGATCAGCTATGGTATCAAGCAGCGGCAATGCATCAGTATTCTGATTGAGACTGGAGAACTGTGTCCGTATACCGGGAAGAATCGCCCCCCCCCGAAATGTTGCATTCTGTAAAACATCAATGGTTACAGCTGTTCCCGCACTGACAAGTATAGCATCTGCACCATTAAATGCTGAAAATGCAAATAATGCATTCGCAAGCCTGTCTGTCCCAAGCGTTTCGGGTTTCCGGTAGCTTATCTTAAAAGGTAATTCCGGAGTGTAGGAAGCAATCGTAACATTCCCGGGGAAAAGCTCATCGAGTTTTGACTTTGCTATACCAGTGAGTTTTTTTATTACACTTGAAATCACGATTTGCGCACAGTATGAACGATCATATCGTTCGAAAATTTCAATAACCGTTGAAACGAGCTGATCCCGAAATGTGTTCGTTTCGATATTTCTAACGGCAATGCACTCAAGATTCTCCATATCGACAACACCAAAATGAGTTCTGGTATTTCCGATGTCAATTGCAAGTGTAAATTTACTTTTTACATCTGTATTCATATTACATCCTATTATTATATGTACACGTACCTGAAGCGACTTCAATATACTTTCCGTCCGCATTCAGACAGGCAACACCGTTTTCATCAATACGATCAAGTGTGCCGCATACTCCATCAATTATGACATTCTGTCCTCTGCCGTAAAGATGTTTATTATAGTCATGATTCAGGAGATTTCCAGTCAGGTGTATATTTTTGTCAAACTCTTCGGCGACTATTCTGAGTGTCGTCCCTATGGTCTGACAATTTCCTGTTTCTGCAAGCATTGTTGTATAATGCTCTTCAAGTCCGCTTTTTATCTGATCAGGAAAAACATTTATAAACAGTTCAAAACCAATAATCGCAGTAGTATCATCGCCAGGAAAATGTTCACCTCTGATAAACCCGACGATTTTTTTATTACACCACAATTCATTTGGCCAGCCGATCTGAACATTACTACGATCAGTGTACTGGCCAAGAACCACCTGCATAGCAAGCGCAGCAGCCTGCACATAAAATGTAAGCGGTCGTTCGTTATGAAGCCGTACCACAAAACTGACCCAAAATCCACCTCGGGTATCACTCAGGATTTCATGTCCGGATGTAAGGATATCAGTCTGGAGTACATAAAAACCTTTTAACGGTTTTTCTTTTAACCTTTTAGCAACCTGGCTTGTGTGTTCACATTCAGCATAGCAATACAACCTTTCCACATATGTCAAGCCATTCAGTGCGTGAGGTATCATAATGATTCCTTAAACAATCAGCAGATGAATATCAACAGATGGAGCGCTGTGAGTTATGGAACCACAGGAAATGAAATCAACGCCGGTTTCAGCAACAGATGCAATTGATGCCAACGTAATATTACCGCTTGCCTCAAGCTCAATCTTTTTTCCTGAAGCCCTTATGATAGCAACACATTTCCGCATATCATCAAAACTCATATTGTCAAGCATTATACGATCTGGTGAATGCACCATTGCATCTTCAAGTTCACTGATTGACTGGACCTCTGCCTCAATCTTGAGAGCGGGATCGTTTCCACGAAACGCGATTGCTTTAGCAAGTGCATTTCCAACGCCACCAGCCCGTTTCACATGTGTATCCTTGATTAATATCATATCAAACAATCCGATCCGATGATTACAGCCTCCACCGTGCACTACAGCCAGCTTTTCAGGAAGGCGTAACATAGGCGTTGTTTTTCTTGTGTCAAGAAGCCGTGCAGTAGTGTGTGATATAGCTGCAACGTAGTTGGAGGTTAATGTGGCGACACCACTCAGACGCTGCAAAAAATTGAGCGCAAGCCGTTCACCGGCAAGAATCGTTTTTACTTTACCTTTCAAAGTGCAGAGAATTGTTCCATACTGCATTTTAGCGCCATCCTGAACTTTCAATTCGACCTGTATCGAACTATCCAGTTTCGTAAACAAAGGTTTAAGCAGGTATAGCCCGCTGCAGACGCCATCACACTTACTCCTGATAACAGCTTCCGCCATGTCGGAATCCTGAAAAATTGACTCCGTCGTAATGTCACCACGATCACCAAGATCCTCTTTCAGTGAAGCATCAATCAATTGTCCGATTACTTTTTCATCAATGTTCATAAAAAACCCCATATGATTCCACAATACCATTCAATAATGTGATCATCTTTATTAATTGATCTGTTTTGTTTTACTTTGTTTTCCATATAGAAATACCGGAATGAACTTTCGAGTGCGATGTTACAAAACAAAGGATTTGTCTGAAGATCAAACCCGGCTTCTGTCTGCCATGAAACTGCAGGTCTTCCACCAATTGGGAAATAGGTACCGTTACGCTGTGTTACATATCCGCCTGCATATTTTATATATCGTACCAAAGAGTCATTAATACCAAGACTTGCCTTTATCGAATAGTTACGGGGAAATGATGTCTGCATTGAATTGACAACATCGGTAAGTGTATTTCTTTCAAGAACATTCTGAATATATTCAATCGACAGATCAATTCCCTTCACAGGATTAAATCCATACTTTGCAGTCAGACCAACAGCACGACGATCCTTTGAGAACACTGAATTGACTGTTTCGATTGTATAATTATGCGTCACCGTATCTTCATAGACAAAGTTTCTGTGCATCATATAAGATTCGTTGAAAACGCCATTTGATAACCTGCCATCTTCGATAAATAAACTGAGCCACAGATGTGATTTGTAAAAATCAACATACATTGACGGCAGCCGAAGAATCCATCCATCACTATGTCCGTCATAAACCTTCAGTGCCAGCTCTCCAAAGATACGTGCATGAAAATCATAGTTTAATGCAAGATCCAACCCTGCCAGCAGTTCGATAATATGTACCTCTTTTTTTTCATGCCCCTGTCTGATCGTATCCCTGAACACCGGAAAACTATATTTATAGTTATCATCATTGACAATTTCATAATACTGATCAAGATCAAAATAATACCCGAACCCAAGATAAAAGGTTGATGGCGCATAGCCCAGATAGCAACCGCCGACATATGGATTAAGTACATCAGCCAGATACCCTTTTATTGAAACTTCATTTTTAAACTGTGCATGAGCATTCACTCCAGCAGTATGATAGATAGTGCCACTATGTGAATTTCTGAAATTGTCAACAATAAGACCGTTTCCGTATGTCAGTTTTTTAATATCACCGAGTTTAATAAACAGACTGTCAGAGGGATAGCCAAGTGTAAAGTGGTCTATTTTATCAAGCAAGCCTTCAACACTTGAAAAGTTCATGGTAAAATGGTCCATCTGTTCCCGGTATAAGCCAAAGCGTAATCCAAAATCGATAAACCTGTAATTCATTGCACCGGTAAACATATAAGCACTGTAAGACTGATCATTACCGGTCCCCTGTAATGTTCCTAAGGTAAACCGTACCTTTTTACCTGTGACATTATTTACTGTGGAGTAATGTTTATAAAATCCGTAATTATTTTTCTGATCTTCAATAATGCTGCCGTAGATTTTTTCAGCGTTAAAGGGAGTCTTATACATGTCATCATTTAGTGGTGATGATACACTGGCAGACATGTTTTTTGATATGGTCAATCGATTACCCGCTTTTTCCTCTGCAGGTTTAACTCCTGCCCGATCAAGCTGAAGCAGAATGTATTCATCACCAAAAAATTGTTTCAGAACGGTAACATGCCTGTTTGTCAGATATAACGCGGCACTTGGTTCCTTATTTGGTAATACCACTGTGGTAAGTCCTGAATGTATAATCTTTCCTTTACTTTGTGTAATATTTCGCACATTAACAATACCGTTTATTACCTGAAAACCCGTTTCTCCAGTCTTGCTGTCAGCAATTGTGGACAATGTCGCACTATCGGTTTCAGCAACAGCATTCGTAGTAAAGACTCTAAGTTTACAGCCGCGATTTGACATTGTCAAAACACCACCGGAAAACACTGTCACACTGATTTCCGTAGTAATCGAATCATTTAAACCACGGCTTTTGTAGTCAATCAACGTTTTCGTGTTTGATCCAAGGACAACACTGGTCCCGTTTAATGATAGTTGCAGTTTTGCCTGAAAACCGGTTTCAAAGATATCACCTGGCTTCACATGGTCACCGGCAGCAACCTTGTTCCACTGATATTGCTCTGAATGTTGCACACTTGCAGAACCATCAAGTTGCGAAATCGTGAAATCAAGTGTCTGTTGAGCCAAAACCACTGTCAGCAGTAACAGTTGAAAAATAACTGATTTCAAGAGAGTCTTTTTTAAAATGATCAGCGCACACATCATGCAGACTATTTTCCCCATTATTAAACTAATCTACGTCTCAAGTTATTGATTAATAACAAGTTGAACAACATTTGCCTCTTTGGCAGCTAGTATCGTATTGAATATACTATAAAGCGATAATTATTAGAAGACTGAAGTGTATGGCTGCAGAGTGATACGAAAACCGGATAGTCGTTTACCGGTTATTCGCTGCATAAATAAAATATAATCCGGAAAAGTATGATACTTCAGATCGCATTAACATTATATGTTTCAATTTTGCGATATAGCGAACTTAACGATATTCCCAGTGCAAGACTTGCCTTGTTTTTATCGCCATTGAAATGTTTAAGCGCTGCAAGTATATGGCGCTTTTCCAATTCCGCAAGATCCCATGTATCAAATCCGGCATCAGATTCGTTACCTGCCGGAAGTTCCGGCGTGAAAAAGTTTGCTTTTGTCAATTCAGACCCATCAGAAAGCAGTATTGCCCGCTCAAGAACATTTTTTAATTCACGGATATTCCCGTGCCATTGATTTCGCACCAGCAGATTAAGAACATCACTTTGTAAAGGAACGTGTGTATAACCAAGACCCTTGAGAATATGTTCGATAAGTGATGGCAGCTCCTCTTTTCTTTTCCGTAACGGTGGGAGATTTATAGGAAACACACAGATCCGGTAAAACAGATCAAGGCGAAAAGACCCACTTGCAATTGCAGCCATCAAATCACGGTTAGTTGCGCATATCAATCTGAAATTACTGTATCGTAAACGATCATCACCAATTCTCCGAAACGATTTTTCCTCAATAAGCTTGAGTAGTTCAGCCTGAACCCCCAGATCCATTTCCCCTATTTCGTCAAGAAACAATGTACCGCCATCAGCACTTTCGATAAGTCCGGCTCTGTCACGAATTGCCGATGTAAACGCGCCGCGTGCATGTCCATAGAGTTCGCTGCGAAGCAGATCTCCCCGAAGTGATGAGCAGTTAAGCGAGACAAATGGCCGGCCTTTTCTTGAACTGTTATCATGAATCCAGCGTGCAATAACACTTTTACCGGTTCCTGTCTCACCAAGCAGCAATACAACCGAATCCTTTTTTGCAGCAATTTTAGTATGCCCTATGCTCTCAACCATTGCAGGACTTGTGCCAAAAAATATTGGTGATTGGGGTGTCTGCTGCGATTCGCCTGATTCACTCATGATTACATTCTCCAGTTCTGCAATTTCATTTCTTCCTGCAACATAAACATCGTGCACACTCATACATAATCCTCCACATCCAGGTGTTTTTAACTGATCTGCGAATAAGAAAAGTTAAATGTAAAAAAACCACAAGGTCGGGTACACCCTGCAATTTTCAATAATAATTAATTAGATAAAACATATACCATTCAAAAAATCAGCTATCCTTATGTAATAGATGATTCATATCAATTTATATCTGAAACAGAATTCACGTTGCATTACCATTAAACGGATAATGTAGTGATGCAACAAAAGGCTCAGCACTTACCAGGATCTCCACAGGTTGATTGCATAATGCAGTTCACTATGTTAAGCCTCGTATTTTCAATATAGTTAATGTGTTCTATATGGCAAACAGGAAATTTCGTTTTTTATCTCCATCCGGTGATGGTTCCAATAAACGAACTGAGTTCATAAGCGATTTTTTTATGATCTTTGACAGATGGATGCCCATAGAGTGAAGTATTTTCAGTCTCATATTCGAAATAGTGTACTCCATTATCACCTTTTTTCATGAAATACTCAACAACCGCGCAGACTCTGGGGATAAGCGTATCTAAAGGCTTAATTTTAGTCGCACAACAGATAATTTCAACACCAGGGTGCCTGGCTTTCAGCGACTGAATAAAGTTCTGATAAGTATTATCAAACAGTAGCGTATCAGCATACGGGGGATTTTCCTGAAAATCATTGATTCCAAGTCCGATAACGATAACATCCGGATGCCATGAATAATCCCAGAGAGCACTATTTACGTCCGGATTATGTACACTTGTCAAAAGAGTACGCTCGTAATACTTCAAAAATTCCTTGTCCTTATCAGCCCCGCCAAAGTTTCTGACAAGCCCTTTGCCCGAAATAGCATTAATATGCCGCTCGGCATTAAACATTCCGGCAATAAGACTTCCAAATGATCTGACACTATTTGTCATTGAAAATACAATCGAATCTGTTTCATCGTTCGCACACTCACGGAACGAATACTCATTTGCATATCCGGCGGTGTACGAGTCCCCGATAAATTCAATTTTCCTGTTAATATTCTGTGTAATTTTGAAAATTTCTGCATTGTTATCAATAATCACACCACGAAAGACAACCGGCCTGATGAACGACTCATTTCGCTTTACAAGCTTGACATCATGCGCTTTATTTTTGAGCTTATCAGCAAGAAGAACGGTCTCGTTTTCAGTAACCGCGCGAACTGTTTTTACAAATTTACTATCAATAAAAAGATCGAACATACCCGGCCCATCAATAGCAGCCGTACATGATGTACCCGAAAAACCAAAGGAAATGGCTATTCCCGGCCAGTCAAACGATACCTGATTTGTTGTAGTAAAATCACATCTGCCACTGAATGTAAATACATCATTATCACCCGGAACCAGATACCCTGCCACTGACAGACCCCATGAAAAATAATAGAAAACTGTAGAATTACTTGTTTAACACACAAGCAACGTTCACAATGCAGATACGTATTATTTGCTCAGTTCCAGCATCTTTTTAAGTGAAACCAATGCCTTTGATGCAACAACGCTATCCAGTTTTATTATTTCTCCATAGGTTCCTTCAAGCGCACGTTTGACATTTTCAAGTTTCCCCTTTTTCATATTAGGACACAAGAGCTTATCCGAAAGAGGAATAAACGTTTTATCAGGATTTTCTTTTCGAAGTGTATGCATTATTCCGAGTTCGGTTGCAATAACAAACACACTATGCTTGCTATTCTTTACAAATTCGCACATCTGCCCGGTTGACAAAACCTTATCTGCAAGAACACGACAATTATGCTCTGCTTCAGGGTGAATCATGATAATTGCATCAGGATAGTTTTTTCTTGCATTAACTATCATTGATGGTATTATACGCAGATGCGTGGGACAGAATCCATCCCATAAATACATGTTCCGTCCGGTCATTTCCTGAACAACTGATCCAAGATGCTTATCAGGTACAAAAATGATTCCCTTATCCGGCGGTAGTTTTTTTGCAATGGTAACTGCATTTGAACTTGTGCAGCAGACATCTGAAAGAGCCTTTATTTCTGCCGTTGAATTGACATAACACATAACGATATAGTCAGGGTATTGTTCCTTCAGTTTCCTGAGTTCCTCTTCGTTAATCATATCCGCCATCGGACAACCGGCATCAGGTTCAGCAAGAATGACGTTTCTTGACGGATTAAGTATGGCAGCAGTTTCAGCCATAAACCGGACACCACAAAAAACAATACTATCTGCGCTTACGTTGGCTGCCTCAACACTCAAACCATACGAATCACCAACAAAATCAGCAACATCCTGAATTTCACCGGGCTGATAGGTATGTGCAAGTATAACTGCATTTTTCTCTTTTTTTAACCGTTCTATATCCTGTAGTAATGAATTCATTATTAATTGTTACCTATTGACATATGGTGAAATTTTTCTTAATTTATCAACAATACCGGGCATCACTGCTATTACCTTATCAATCTCAGCCTCTGTTGTAAATCTGCTCAGAGAAAAACGGGTTGAACTATGTGCAAAGGTATATGGTATACTCATCGCACGCATAACATGTGATGGTTCAAGGGAACCGGTTGTGCAGGCAGATCCGGATGATGCAGCAATTCCTGATTCATCAAGGTGCAACAGAATCGCTTCACCTTCGATAAATTCAAAACTGATGTTGGTCGTGTTGGGTAAACGGGCATCAATACGACCGTTTAATTTTGCACCAATACATTTTTCCAGAAGCGCATGTTCGAGTTTATCCCGTAATTTACGTACTTTGGTATTTTCTTCCTGAATATGCTTTGCTGCAAGTTCACATGCTTTACCAAGCCCCACTATATATGGAACATTTTCTGTTCCGGCTCTGACTCCCTGCTCCTGATGCCCGCCATGAAGTAACGGTGCAAGCATGGTGCCTTTCTTTATGTAAATTGCACCAACTCCTTTGGGGGCATGAAGTTTGTGACCACTAAGAGCCAGTATGTCAACCATATCTTTCTGTACATCAATGGGAACCTTCCCTACTGCCTGAACTGCATCAGTATGCATATACCCGCCACGGGCTTTTACTTCAGCAGCAATTTTCGCAATGGGGAAAATTACTCCGGTTTCGTTATTTGCCCACATCAGACTCACAAGGGTATCCGGTGTAATTGATAACGACTCAAACACCGATGTATCAATCATTCCCTCTGAATCAACCCCAAGCTCAACAACACTTACTCCATTGCCTTTCAGATATTTTGCTGTTGAAAGTACAGCTGCATGTTCAACAGCAGAAGTAACAATCGTTGTTTTACTCCCGTGTACCTCTGCGAATCCTTTAAGTGCCATATTGTCACTCTCTGAACCGCAGCTTGTAAAGAAGACTTCATCCGGTGATGCACCAATCAGGGATGCGACCTGCTCACGGGCATTCTCCACATAGCGTTTTACATGTCCGCCAAACCGGTGAATACTCGATGGATTACCATATTTTTCTGTAAAGAACGGCTGCATTGCATCAAGCACTTCAGGATCAATGGCCGTTGTTGCATTATTGTCAAGATATACTGTTGTACCCATAGTTAACCTCAATTGATTGATTTGCCTTTATAAGCAATCAGAACATAATTTAATACTGCGATACCAAATACTACCAGTCCGCGAATAATTGATACGCCACGGAAAAGATGTATTGCCGGTGCACCAAATTTTTTACCATAAAAAGGACGAAATGCAGTACCGAGACTATCCAGCGCCACATAAACTATCCAGAGAAAAACAAGGTATCTGATTCTTTTTGCAGTTCTATCCATATATACTACTCCTGTTCATTCACGTTACAGAAGGTGCCTTTCTGGTATGTTCACTTACAAGTCTTTGTATTATATACATATTATAACTTGCAGCGTGATAAGCCCTACCTGTTTCTAATAAAATATAACCCGACAATGGAAAGGGAAAGTGTTATCCGTGAATACAGTTACCGATGTCGTTATTAAGCTCAGAAAGGTCAAAGGTGCTATTAATGTAATCGGCGTTTTTGATGATGATACAATGGCATATGACATTTCCGGTAATTGGAATATTTCACAATCCAATAATCATTCAGGTACAATCGAATTGACACAGACAGGGACATCTATTACAGGGTATTCATACTGGTCAACTCACAGTAACGGTCCAATTACAGGTACTATTAAAGGGGATTCTATCAACTTTAAAATTACATATCCCGATGGTATCGGTTATTATTCAGGATTGATCAAAAGTACCGGGGATTATATGGATGGCCTTACTACCAGCAGCAGAGTAGGAGATTCAGCGATTTGGGAGTCTAAAAAGATCACCATTCTTCCTCAATAAATAAGTACTTCAAAGATTGTAAAATTTTTCAAGTACTAAAGAATCCATTGTACCCTCCAACATTATACACGATCCTGATTACTTCGGGATCGTGTATACGACGGTTCGATAATTGTTACATCAGGGAAATGGCAATTTACGAAAAACAACCATTTACTTAGGTATACTTTTGGGTTTGATAGCATTCTGGTAACTTGATACACCGCCGGATCGTCCATTAATCAATAGCATTTTGTAATTATGAATCTCTTTTTTACTCAATCCATGTTGGATCGATACCCCATACTGCTGTTTTTGACAGACAGAACGCATTGATGTGTTCTTAATCGATATCGCACTTGTAATTTTGAGTGTCTCAATTGACGGGTGTAGTGAGAATTCATCACCACTAAGGTAGTATTTAGAAATCGATATAGTTTTTCCAACAAGGGTACGAAAAAGCGTGTCTGTAGAGTAAATTAAAAATGAATCTTTGTGATGAGTTATTCCTTTTTCATAATCGGGATAATTTGGTCCCTGGATTACTTCATAATCAACATTCTTCAGGATGATTTCATATCCGGGCTTTGATGAGCAAACACCCTCTGCTTTTCCCCAAACGGAGCAAAAATCACCCTCATAGATAGAATTTACAGTACCAGTAAGATTCTCCAGTTTTATAGGAACCATTGGAGCTGAGTGAACAGAAGCTATAAGTAAACATAAGCAAAAAAACAATACTGTTCTTATTGTAATCATAATTACAGTCCTTTAATATGTGTTTGATACTTTTAGGAATGACCATAGTATTAATGGTAAATATATCTTTTATATATCACGCCAATCAATCGCTACAGGTTATTCGTGTATTCAGTTGTATCCACTGCATGCGAAAAACAGATAAAAAAGGTTTTTCTGTATAGTAGCATTCTATCATATATGAAAGTGAACAGGAAAAAGTATATGTACAGATCAACCAGGTGAATACGTGTTTGTCAAACGTTGATTCGTTCCGTCAGTTCGAAGGAAAATAAACAGCACTAAGTGTTTTTTACCGGATTACGTATCTTCTGTCAAATACTTCACAAGCATCGACCGTAACCCGGTCTCCTCAGGAAAGCGCTGATACCGGAAATGTAACCTGTCAAGTATCTCGCTTGCGTTTTCGTCAAGGTTTAACAAATAGGTAGGTATATCATCTGTTTCCTGATATTCCGGAGCACATAGTGCATTCTCGGAAAAGCTCATATATATTCTGCAGGTAAGCGGACGCACCTTGTAAATACTGCACGCACCGTTTTCTGAAAGCAGCGGACAGGTACGGTTCATCTGATAAAAAACGGATAATACGAGATCAATATAATCAATAGTACCAGTATCATCGATATCGCTCATTCTGTCAATAGTCAGCTTCTCGATATTATTCAAAATCGCTTCGTCCTCAATACATTGAGCAACAATCTTTTCAATGCTGTCAGGAAAATATTTCCTAAGATACTCAGCAATAATCGCTGCTTCAAATGAGTTGACATCCTCAACCCAGTGGTTGCAGCAATATGCACAGCCCCGCTTGCAGCTGACTTTATAATTATTATGCTGTATCACCATCTGCTGATATTGTTCAAACAGCTCAAACACCCTAAAATAGCTCAGCTTGAAATCGTCAGCAAGACATGACTGCGCATTGCCGTTTTCCATGGACTCCAACGCACGCACAATCCCATTATGTACCGCACGCGCTTCAGGAGGTATCCTGAGGAGCTCTTTCTGAACAGGGAATTTTTGAATATTATCAGTATCGTTATGCATCTGTTAATCCGGCAGTTTGATGATAAGGTCGCTGTAATGAAGTGTTACTGTTGCATTGATACGTGGCTCGTAATCACTGTCCTTCACACCGTTTATTTCACTTTTTGTAAACACATTGTCAAAAGTAAAAGCGATATTGACATAATCCCTGAAGTATGCGTTAACGGTCAACCCTATCGTTGCCGTACGAATCTCTGTTGTGACAGTATCTTCATAGGGTAATCCGGGTGTGTGCTGAAGATCATTCCATTTACTTAATGGTGAATTTTCTCCTTTAATGCCATAACCGCCATGCAGTGATGCAGCCCAGTAGTTTTTCCCGATTACTGTATAACCCGCATTTACATTAAAACCATCATTCTCTGCAAATCCAAGACTTTTCCCAAGATACGTATACCGTTCACCATTGCGTGTATTTGCATCCGGAACCGTATAGAGCCACTTGGAACGGTAATTATACTCCAGCTTGACCGAATTCTCAAGCTGCAAAGGAACCGGATTGCGCCAGTAAAGCCCCATATCCATCCCCCAGTGTGCAGGTTCCTTATCAGTAACGACCTCATTGTCAACCTGAAAATCATCCCAGACCACCTGCCCCTTGAATGCGATATTCTCTGTAAACGGCTTGATATCCCACAGCACTCCGATCATCAGATTGCCATCACCCTCCATGTTGGTATTAATAACTGAATAAATCGAAAACGGGTTAACGTATGAGAAATCGGGAAATCCCCCGTGACGGGTAAATAAAAGGCTTTCAAATACACCTAATGTCAACCATTTTGCCGGCATGATATTCAATACATGTGCAGTAAAATAACGATTAATTTCACCATCAGCATCCCATTCTGAATGTTTCAAAGGGAATGCGGTAAAGAGATGTCTGAATTCAAAAATCCGCGAATAGAGCTGCCACTCAAATGCATCGTAAGTATAAGGATTTGACGAAAGAAAAAGACTGCGGTCTGCAAACGGACCCCAGTTCCGTTCTGTTCTTCCAAGACGAAACATTCCATGTTTCCAGTTCGCCTGTATAAAAGCCTCTTCAATGCGCCCGCGGACAATGCGGTCCGGATGTGCAGGATAAAATTGATCGTAATCGTAAGTCTTATCAACATGCAAGGTTTGACGAACAAGTACATTGTGATAGACGATACTATTGAGAAACCCGATTTCCAGAGGAGCTTCATTACCAAGTACAGGATCATTGTAATTGCCACCACTTGAAAACTGTGGTTCAAAGTACCAGTGATTATGGCTCATTTTTACACTATCAGGCCATAGTGACTTGTCAAAAAGAGATACGCCACTGATCCCATCATGAAACATATCACTTACAGAACTTTTTTCTGCTGCAAGGGCATCTCTGGCCATAAGATAGTATGGATACCGCCAGTTTGCGTTCTGCACTGTCTCGGCAGCAAGCGTTGCCACGAAAGACACAATAATAATCATTATTCTTTTCATTACCAGAGTCCTGTTCATTCAAACAGTGTTAATACTGCCGAATATCGATATGGGGTATTAAAACATTGTCAACAGACGATAAACCGATGGTGCAGGATTAATATGCACTGTCACGTTCAAAAAGCACCAAAACAGTTTTAATAATAATTTTTACATCTTTCCAGATGTTCCAATGATCAATATATTTCAGATCGAGCTTAACAATTTCATCAAAGTTTGTAATACGGTTTCTGCCGCTGACCTGCCACATACCGGTAATACCCGGTTTAATGCTTATTCTGCGGTGATGCCACTTCTGATATTTTGATACCTCATCGGGTGTCGGAGGTCTTGTTCCGACAAGTGACATTTCCCCTTTGATAACATTGATAAACTGCGGCAGTTCATCAAGACTTAATTTTCGCATGAATTTACCAATTGCTGTCACACGCGGATCATCCTTCATTTTAAACACCGCACCATCACACTGATTGAATTTTGCGAGCTCTTTTTTCTTCGCCTCTGCATCATTGCACATTGATCTGAATTTGTAAATAATAAATCGTTTACCGTTTTTCCCCACACGTACCTGCTTAAAAAACACAGGACCACGGGATGTCAGTTTTATGGCAAGGGCAAGCCAGGGATACAGCAGCAATAAAATTCCAACACCGACAATACCGCCGGCAATATCGAAGATACGCTTAAAAACAAGCTGATCAGGATCAAGTTCCACGGTATGCGAGAGAAGTGTCGGTCTGCCAAGAAACCGGTGATATTCCCATCGAGCAAACAGTGTTGCATCGGAAATATTCATAAATACACGGGCCGGCCTACCCATCTCTTCACAAATCTGAAGATACGTATCGATTGAGAACCCATCTTTTGTCAACTTTCGTGGTACACAGATAAAAACCTCTTCGATGTATGCAGTTTTCAGGAATTCTTCAAACTCTGATGGTGATACCGAAATATCAAATTTTCCAACAACGCGAAGTCCCCACTCGGGATGACAACTGATCTCCTGGTATACCTGGGATGCTCCCCGTCCACGCCCGAGAATAAGAATCGGGGTAATATTTTTATTATTCCTGCGCAATTTCCAGATAATCGATTTTATCAGCATCTTTTCAGTTGCGATAAAAACAAATGCAATCACGCTGAATATGAGATACAGGTAACGACTGTTATAGCTATCGGGAACCAGGTACATTAACGCAGCACCAAGTATACAAGCACTTAAAAAGATCATTACAATTCGCCCGAATAACCGCTCCATCCAGTTAAAATTTAAAATGGAAAAGAGTTGCCGAGTCCAGGCAAAATAGAGATAAAATATGAGCAATCCTAATAGTATGAATAGATAGTTCGTAATCTGACCAAGCGGGCGGTACAGATGTGAGATAGTGTACCCGATATAATATGCCAGTGTAATCAGTACGCAATCCAGAACAGCAATGGACTGTTTAACAAATGATGAGTGTTCTTTTAGCATAGATTGGAAAATAACAAATGGGCAGGGGGAAAGGAAGAAAGGAAGAAAGGAAGAGAGGAAGAAAGGAAGAAGGTTAAGGTTAAGGTTAAGGTTAAGGTTAAGGTTAAGGTTAAGGTTAAGG
>JAAZBG010000216.1 GCA_012513915.1 Fibrobacter sp. | reverse complement strand
TTGGCTATGTTCAGGCAACGTTGCGAAAAGATTGTATGCTGGGTGATTCCGGTGACATTCTCCGCGGACATGAGTTTCATTACTCACAACTCGAATCCGATCCTGACGGGTGGGAATGTGTATACACTTGCACCACACCAAAAGGCGATAATAACAGGCAGGAAGGGTGGAGTAACGGTTACATTCTCGCAAGCTACATTCACATGCCAATGGATGTATTTCCAAAAGCAATAGAAACACTTATTCAAACAACTTGTAAAGGAATATCAAAATGACTCAAGCCGCATGGCTCAATAGCGTTCCCGCACATCAACTCGAAGCGATGCATTCTGAAACCGACAAGCTTAAAATAAGAGTGATCAGAACTGAGCCGATAGTTCCGATCACTCTTGTTTTGTCAAATATCTATCGTCTCCTGACTTATTTCTTCTCCGGTGCTTTTTTGCTCTGATTAGTCAGTGATGTAAAACGTTTCGAGACCTCAGGCCAGTTTACAACATTCCAGAATGCATCGATGTACCCGCCGCGCTGGTTCTGATACTTGAGATAGTACGCATGTTCCCATACGTCAAGACCAAGAATCGGTGTACCCCGTTTTTCCGCAACATCCATAAGTGGATTATCCTGATTGGCTGTCGAGGTGATAAACAGTGATCCATCATCAGCAACACATAACCATGCCCAACCACTGCCAAATCTTGTAAGAGCAGCCTTTTTGAACTGCTCCTTGAATGTATCAAACGATCCGAACGTTGCGGTAATGCGTTCTCCTAATGTGCCTTCAGGTTTACCACCTGCTTTGGGAGCCATTATACTCCAGAACAGTGTATGGTTGAAATGACCTCCGGCATTATTGCGGACAGCCGGAGAAAGTTTGCTGGTATATCCAAAAAGCTTAGGTAACCCACTGACACTAAGTGATTCAGCCATTAGAGCTTTTACCAGATTATCGAAGTATCCGCGATGGTGTTTTGTGTAATGGATCTCCATGGTTTTAGCATCGATATACGGTTCCAGCGCGTTGAACGCATACGGCAGAGAGTCAAACTGAAGTGCAGGTATTTTTGTTTCACTTGAAAAGGATGATGACAATAGTGTTACGATTGCCAGCAAACTGAGAACTTTCATAACTACCACCTTTCTATGGCTGTAATACTAAATGTTATTTTAAACCAGAAAAAACACAAACTACATCTTATAACGTCAATTTACCGAAGTCTATATAGTAATATACTACATGAGATAGTGAGGTAGAAGGAAATGCTCAGTTATTTGAAATGTAATAAGAATATGGAAATCAACAATTCAATGAACACTGAAATCTACATGATATATGGTGATAAACGCGACGAAGCACGGGGTTGAGAAAATAGAAACCGTATATATCCCTTAGCAAGATGACAAAGATCGCTCTTATTTCACAAGCATGAAGGAACACTATAAGAAAATCGACATTGATTTGGATCTCTATTTTGACCTTGGCGAAGAGCTCAATGATTCTGTGAGGGGGTTTAATCAAGCCGCGCATTCCATTCTTTGTCTGATATTTTAGGCTTGTTAAAAAACGTTTACTTTTGATCAGAATCATCTCTATGAAGATCTGGTGTTGACGATAAAGCGTGTTTTGTAAAAATTAATATTTTCATTTGATGGATTTCCAATTAACTATTTGGTGGTTTAATTCTTAATGTGTATAGCAGCTATTTTTTTCCAGTACCATTATACGTGTATTTATAAACATTAAAAAGAGAGTATACAATTATGGATATTCCGGGTCACTATCTAAGTGTGATTAATATCAGAGACCGACGTGTTACATCATTTAGCATGTCATGATGAACCGGTTGCTGAAAATATTCTTAACGTGATTTTAATCCTGACCACATAGTGTCATAGTTGGTGATATCACGTATGTCAAGGTTGCATCACGCTGGGCATACCTTTCAGTGTTTATTGATCTATGCACTCGTAAAGTTGTTGGATGGGATCAGAATACCAATTACAATGGGATTCGTTCTGGTATATTGAGATATATTATAACAGGGTAAGAAAACATTCAGCTAATGAATGGTGTCTATTTTCCAGTAAAAGTTTATCAGTTAGTTGTTGCTGGCCAATGCAGGCACTATTTTAAAACAGAAAGTAAAAAGAACCAATTTGCAATTCGAAACAAGAGAGTTAATTGTATTATGATCTCATCATCACTAAGAGCATATATAAAGGAAAAATCCAGTACAGAATTCACGTTGTCGCACTCACAACGTAAACTATATATTCTGTTAGCATTGATAGTATTATTCTCGGGTATTCTACTTCAAGTACTTCTTTGTATTCAAAATGTAGAGAATCCTTGGTATTTTCTTCCGCTACCATTACTTTTCTGGGGACCGATAATTTTTCTTATTGTTTATCGGGTAAATCAGGGGTCTATCAGTTTTGACTTACATAATCAGACTATTAGTTATAAGAATTCACGTTATGAGGATTATACAACAGTACCATTTAAAAATGTACTTATGAGAATTGAACAGCTCAATGGATTGGAACGTCCCGATATTATCGAATTCCGGAAAAAGGACCGCTTATGGTGTATTATCATCCCGAAAAACCACATTTATCAGTGTTAAAACCCGGTATTGATAAAGTATCGGTATTTGTAGTATTTTTTCTCTTCTCACTCAGTCTGGTTGCAGCTTTTTTCGCATTCCGTACTTACTAAAGGATTTTGAATTATAGGAGCATATTCACTGCACTCTTTATTATGTGCTGCACGAATTGAATGGGAAAAACAATCTTAATGAATCTGATTAATGTTTTGTTGTACCTTTTTAATAATTGACATATATATAGAATTTACAAGTTATAGGTGATAATATTTTGATTAAAGACTGCCCCGTTCAAATACAAAAAGACAGCAGCGAAGGAAAAAGAAATTAAAAAAGGGGAG
>JAAZBG010000215.1 GCA_012513915.1 Fibrobacter sp. | reverse complement strand
TTCGTTGCCGCCCATATTTTTTAAGCCCAGCTGCCGGTCAAGGACAGCTGCATTCGGTTCTATGTTGGTCTCACTTTCAACGATAATATCCATGATTGTTTGAATAAAGTGATCTGGATTAAATGGCTTACTGATGTAGTGAAATATCCCGCTTTGCTCGCACTTGTCCCGAACACCTAAAATCACATCCGCTGTCATAGCTACAATGGGGACTTTGCTCGAAAGCTCTCGGATTCTTTCTGCCGCTTCATAACCGTTCATAACAGGCATGTGCAGATCCATTAATATCAAATCGATGATGTCACTATGCTTCTGATATAGCTCGACAGCTTCTTTTCCATCGTTGGCAATTATGGACTCTATCCCTACTTGCTCTAAAAGTGACTTGGCAATCAGCTGGTTCGTTGTATTATCTTCTGCCAGCAATACATGATGTGTTTTTTCGAGTTTTATCGAGACTGATTCTTTCTTTGCAGAAGGCTGGGAACCTGAAACTGCTTTCAGATTGAAAATATCCAGAATGCCATTAAACAATATCGATGGGATGATTGGCTTTCCGATACCCATATCAATCCCGTATTCATCAAGCTTGTCGAGCAAGTCTTCCCGCATCATTGGCAGAAGCATCATAAGTTTTGGAGTTTTAATTATTTTATTGTTATTGCGAAGCGCTTCAACAAAATTAAAACCGCCTTCAGCTGGCGTATCGTAATCAATAATAAACAAATCGAATGGCTTGGCAAATTTCCCATTTGCGGCTTCGAGCATACTTAAGGCACTGGCCGCTGAACTGGTAAGCTCACAGTGCATTCCAAAGCTGCCCAAATAGCTTTCAATCAGGTTGATATTGGAACCAGATTTTTCTAAAACAAGCGTTCTGACATCCTTAAAATGATTCGCTGATAAAGCTTTGACAAAGACTGCTTCTTTCTCTTTATCGACATTTAACGACAGGTGGATGATAAAAGTTGAGCCTTCCTTGGGTGTGCTGAACAGCTTTACTTCGCCACCCATCATATCTACAAGGTTTTTGACAATGGACAATCCTAAGCCAGAGCCTCCGAAACGGCGATTGATGCTACTGTCACCCTGTTCAAATGGTGTAAAGAGCTTATTAACTTGTTCTTCAGTCATGCCGATTCCGGTATCCTTGATGGTAAATGAGATATGATATTTGTCATTCTCCTTTGCCATTAATCGAACGTCTAATGACACTTCACCGGCACTGGTGAATTTGGCAGCGTTGTTGAGCACATTAAGCAAGACCTGTTCAATGCGCTTAGAGTCACCAAAAAACCAATTGGGAATAAGAGGGTCTTTTGACAGTCGAAAGCCAATTTCCTGTTCATCTATTTTATACGAAACGATATTGACGACATCCTGAATCACCTGATCCATGCTGAAAGACGTGATCTCAAGTTCAACTTTTCCTGCTTCGATTTTTGAAAAATCGAGGATGTCATTGATGATGCTCAGCATGTTATTGGCTGCCTGTGTGATCCTGTCGATATACATGCTTTGCGTCAAGGATATTTCAGTTTTCTTAAGCAGGTATGACATACCCGTAATGGCGTTAAGTGGCGTTCTTATTTCATGGGACATCCTCGCCATGAAACTTGATTTGAATTCATTTGCTTCATCGGCTTCGCGTTTGGCCTTCTCAAGGTCAAGCTGAATCTGTTTTCTTTGCTGGATCTCCCTTCGCAGCCGCGCGATCCAGAAGAAGGAGACCCCCAACACAACAGCGATCAATCCTCCAATGATTACAAGCATGCGAATGATCGGGCCATAGTCAATATCTGTCTCCAGATCAATCCACTTGTTATTAATCGTCTGCTTCTCGCTATCAGTTATGGTATTCATCGCCTTGTCGAAGATGCTTACAAGCTCGGGCCAATCTTTTCGAACAGCGAAGTGCAAGGCCTGCTGTTTTTCAGCCTCAAAAGACACAAATCTCAGATTAGTAAGGCCGTTTGAGCGTATAAGGTAATTTGTTGTGGCAAGGTTACCGACAAAAGCTTTTTCTGTGCCTGTTGCCACTGCCGTTAACGCGGCTTCGACTGAGTCATAAAGGCTGAGATTTATCTTTGGATAAGATAATAGATAGCTGTGATGTGAACTGTTTCTTTGCACAGCGACAGTCATTACATCCAAGTCATCCATTCCAGATATACTTGTATCAGTGTCCTGGGTTACAATGACTCTTTTAAAGTAGTAATATGGTTCAGAAAAAAGAAAGTGTTCTTCTCTATCACTTGTTTTTCCAATAGCGGGTAATGCGTCAACATATCCAGTTAGCGCCTTATCGTAGGCTTGAGGCCAGGTTAAGCCTTGCACAACTTCAAATTGTAAACCGGTCTTTTCACTGATCAAGGCTAGATAATCCGCTGTGATTCCCTTATATTCACCATCGTCATCAATAAACTCAAAGGGCACAAACCCCGGATCTACGCCAAGTCGAATCACCGGATGATCATTCATAAATGAAAGCTCATCCTCAGTCCAGTTAGTGCTGTTTTCGCTGGCGGCACAAGGTACTGCTAACACCATAGCGATAATGATTAAGACAATGGCTGTTAGGGCAAACTGTTTGCATCTCAATAAACGATTAGAATGGCAGAATTTGTCGGAATTTTCTTTAGTTCGTTTCAGAGATAGCATGATTTCACCTCTCCTGCTTCTTTGTTTTAGATAATTTGATCTGAATCCAAAGTCATGGCGAATTGGAAGCAGGGCGAATAAATTCCTGCAGATCAGATAAAATCTCAGAAAAAGCAATGCTTATAATGCATTGCTTTTTCTGAGATTTATTTCATTTTCTAACAAGATAATTATTGAATATTTCGAAATAAGGAGCGCATATGTCTATCACAAAGCCGTCAACTCTCACTCGACTTCTCCTTTAGAAAATAATGCTTTCAATCCTGTGTTTTCCTGATAGTTTCGTCTCTATCATAACGAATAATACTTTGAATAATTATAACATCAATTTGTATCTGCATGATTAAAAAATTCAGTATTATCAGCTATCGATTGTTTCAGTTTCTGATGCGCGCAATAATATTTTAATCAACATTAGTGCTGAGACCGCAAACATTAAAAGAATTGATACAGTTTGATGCGCATGATCGTTGCTGGCCTCACCGGTTTTCGGGATTTTGACAACTGCCGCAGACCATTTGGCATAGACCGTTTTATCGCCTGTGGTACCTGCACCCCAGCCAGTTGTCCGTTCAGACAGTTCGCTGTCTAGGTACCAGCCGTCAAATGCATAACTATCGCGTGTTGGATAAAGCAGGACGATTTTGTCTTCAATGTTGTAAGTCGCAGGATTGCCGGGATTGTTAACACCGCCATCAAGTTCATATGTGATGTTAAATGTACCAAAAAAGAACTCAGTGCTGGTGGTTGTCCCGCCTTCATAATTAGCCGCACTGACGGAATAAGTATCGGCTTTCATCAGTATGACTTCCATTTCACCGGCAAAAGTCATATCGGGATTGATGCCGATAGAATCTGCTTTGATCACTGTACCATCACTATCTGACAGGATGATCGCGACTGCCATAACACTGTCCGTGACTTCGCCGCTGTAGCTTAAGATGCCATTGGCGTAGCTGCTCTGGAAATTTGCGATTTCTGGCGGTCCTGCCGGCGGCTCAGAGGTCGCGGTAACGGGGTTAACGCACAGTATGCTTAGTATCAAGATGATTGTCAGCATAACCAGGCTGCGGTTATTCTTAAGACTTCTATTTAAAACAAAGATATGGTGTATATTCATAGGAATGACCATCCTTTCGCGTTCTCGGCTTCGTCAATTCGGGCGATTCCATTCAACACCACTGCCGGAACCAAAGTAGAATCCGCCAAAGCTGCCGTTCGCTATGTTTGCTGGATCTGCCTTTAAAACCAGTACATTAATTTTTGCTGGTACGCGTCCGTTCTCGTTACCTGCGAATACCATGTAGTCTGCGACATTGGCGTTATACTCTGCAGGGCCGTTATCATCTGCTGGCACTCCGGTATTGTAGTAATAAATACCGTTTCTGTAATCAAAAGCATTAAAGAAATCGGGTGGTGAATCAATTGGATTACTGACAATATCAGTTTCAATTGTGCCGTCATCGTAGGTCCTTGTAACAAGCAGACCATACGGCAGTGTGTCGCCAAAGTCTTGAATGAGATAGGATGCAACGACAAAGTAGGAATTCTCGCCTCTTATATTGATCTCACTGCCGCGCTGGGTGCCGTGACCAACATTGACTGTGTCTGCATCAGGATTGCCGTCGGAGCGAATGAAGTGCTCGAACTCAATGCCGGTCCGGATAACAGTCAGATTGCGAACAACTGTCGTGCCGTCTTCTCGCGTTATGGTGATCGGTATAGTCAGGCGATCATAGAAGTTTGACTTAAAGAACACTTCAATTGCACCATTTACCATGCGAATCGTATAACCGGGATGATCGATCTCAGGCGTAGTCATCGTCTGAATGTCACCAGCATCGTTTGCAGGCTTCTCTATATAGACGTAGTCATTGCCGAAGAACATATTTATTTCGGCATCACCGGAGGATAGGTCGGCGACATTGTCGAGATCCAGGCCATGTGCTCCCTGGAAGCCACCAATTTCAGCACCTGTCATAATCCTTATTGCCAGCGCGTCTTCCTGGATAAGCGTCATCATGTACCAGTTGAGACTCAGTCCGCGATCGTTCAGTATGCTCTCGTCAGCGCTATTGCCAATATGCAGAGCAACACGGCCGAAGTAGCGGTTGATATCCATTCTATAATTATAATTTCCCGCCAAAGAAAGCGCATCTGCTGTATCCGGGCTGAAAGTACCAATATAGCCCAACTTGTAGGGGCCAAAGAGGTCAAGTGTGCCTTCAACTATAGGCTGAACGCTGAAGCTTTGATTGCCCCATAAGGCAGTACTTAGGTCGTCAGCAACATATATATATACTTTGCGGCCAGTCGTTCCATCTGAATATGTGCCATTGGAAATGAATATACCGTTTGACACATGCTCAACAACATAGACCGTCGATGTATAGCCCATCGCAGTAAAAGATCTCGTATTGTAAGGCACACCATTATCTGAATTGCGATTTGTTGTTGAGCCTACCGATATGCTGGAAACAGGTACATCAAAACCATAATAGCCAAGTTCACGTCGAATTGCATTTTTTGCAGCGTCATCATCGCCATTTTCCGAGTTAAGAATTGACACCTGGATTCCTGTCATGTCTGCAGCTGTAAAAGGCGAAAATTCGAAAAACACCTCAGTATCATCCCAGAACTCCAGCGAAACTGCGATCAAGCCTTGCTGACTGTCAAACATAATATTTGGATCGTAGCTCAGCAAGTATGAGCAGTCCTCGCGTGCTGTCATTCCCGCTGTAAGATGCTGGACTGCTGCGGCTTTATAGCCTGCGTTTGGTTTCAGATAGACGATCATTGGAGACTCAAGCTGCTCAAAAAAAGCGCTGGATGCGGTCAGTTCCGTTAAACTCTCAGAATCAGGATCTGCATAATAGTAAACTTTTCCATTTGCTGGTTTGTTAATTGTCAGGTCGAATGGCGCCATTGGCGGAGGGCCATCGCCAGGTCCAGGGTCGCCGCCTCCACCACCGGGACCAAATCTAATCGTCATTGACATATCCCCAGGTATATTGTCAATTCTCAGCGTGTTATCTCCTGAGACTCGGACGAGAATATCCTGTCCGTTTGCTGAAGCAGCCACTACATTGAAACCTGCGTCTGGTAAAAGTCTGAGCTCAAGGCTACTGTTTCGTTCTATCGTTACGCTGCCATTAGTGTAGGTACTACCTTGAGGTTCAATAACTTGGAGTGATCCTGAACCTTCTAAATTGATATTAATATTTATAGGATCATCGAGGACAGGCGTCTGGCTCTCGATGAATACGATGTATAGGTATTTGTCTGTAGTGACGTTTGGAATCTCGATATTGCCTATTACTGGAGTCCAATCGACCTCTGCAATCGAAGAGACTTCATGAACCACAGTATCAGATACATAGTAATTTGCCGTATATCCTTGTTCAAAAGATATCCGCAACACTGAAGTATTTTCAGCATTGGGTTCATTATTTAGACCCTCAGGTAAACTACCAACCGGAATATCTCCATTCATAATGATAAACTCACCGCTATCGCCATCCCCTGGTCCTGATAGTATTTGCATTCCCGTCTGTGATTCAAAATAGAATGACGTTTGAACCGAAGGCACCTGAGGCATAAAAGGGATTGAAATAGCAGTATCCGCATTAACATTGGAAAGACTTATCGATTTAATTCCGTCATTTTCATCAAGTAATTCCCCCATGCTGTCCTTTGTATATTCATTCGCGGTATACCCCACGTCAGGAGTAACAACAATATAAAAATCATCGCCTCCTTTCACAATAAATTCATGAGCTGAATCTGATGCTCGGTAATTGTCATCATGAACTCTTATGGCACCATTATCTCCAACATTTACTGACACTGTATAATTTCGATATATCCTGATATCGATCTGTTTCCCGATTGTGACAGGATCAATGCTGATGACTCCATTTACATCTAATGGCGTAAAATCATCCGAGGGACTATCACCTGTATCGAAAACTCTGTATTCAACAAAATATCCCTCTGCAATTTCATCAATAGAAATACTAAAACCTGTTCCTGCTTCAACCTGATGATCACCGGTATTATTGTTCAATCTTGCTATGATGACATCGTTATCTAAGATACTCGTATAACCACTTGATTCGTCAAAACTAGCGCTATAGCTCAGCAGCTCAACGCGAACATCGAAATTCTGCACCTCCACAGCCCCCACTGGCATGACAGCCAGTACAAACACCAGACACAAAACCAGCACTAGAAATTTCTTCATAGAAACACCCCGTCTCATTATTTAAAAACTCTTTCGGTGGTCCTGAACATTCAGGTTCAGGACCACCAGGCCATTGTAGTTACTGTTGTTCACATACGAACAACACAAAAAAGCTTCCCTGATTGTTATAGGAAGCAAGTAATCGAAGAAAATCAGCCTTGGCAGCAGCGGGGTATAATGAACGACACAGGCCGGTTACACTTCTAGCTCCACTCAAATCCAAGTGTCCAAATACGGATCAGAGTATCCTTGCTTCCTGACGTATGATTTATTTGTATTATAATATAGTGTAAACAAAAAAAGAATATCTTTACGAACATATATGGCTTCTTGACCTAAGATGTGAAAAAATTGTATGATTGTTAACAGCATAATAGATATAAACAAAGCAGACAACTAAAGATCAAACTGAAAAGGCAAAACAAATCGTCATTCGATTCTCAGCTGTCATCATCAGACTAAATAAATGGGCTCATAGAATATAAAACCTTTACCGATTCGTACAATTTTTAAATTTTATAAGGACATTTAAAAATATTATATTTGCATTTACTTATTGTTAATGAACTGATATATTCGAATAAATGGCAAAACCGTTGACAAGACGACGACGCAAAGCTAAAGGGCCTCAGTCAGGATAATTGAGTGGCAGCCAGCTGCATGATTACGTGCTTGACTTACCAAATATAAGCCAGGTGCGTTATTTTTTGCTGATTATTGAGCTATTTATAAAATTGACATAAAAATGGAGGATCAACTATGAAAACAGGTAAAATTTTATCAATGCTTTTGATTTTGTGTATACTGTTCTCTCTATTCTCATCAACAGTAATGGCTGTTGGAGATGAAACCGTAACTCTTCTGGATATTACTGATGCCATTGCTCCAATAAACGGAGGTGCCCCCGCAACAACAATTGCAGAAACTGACCAGTATACCGGAACGGTGGCATGGAGCGGCGACCTCGCGCAGTTTGAGCAAGGACAAACTTATACCGCGACAATCACCTTAACCGCAAAATCAGGTTATACATTCATTGGCGTTACTGCAAACACCTTTAGTGTATCAAGTGCGATGGCTTCGACAAACGAAGCTGATTCTGGCGTGATTACAGCGACATTTGTTTCACCGCCAGATGGCTATACTGAAGACGGTAACGGTTATATTACTGACGGCAACGGTGTTATGGCCTACCGTTATGTTAATCATTATCTTGGAGTATCGGCCTTCGACATCATGGGCTTCTATTACAGTGGTTGGAAACAGACAACCTGCGGAGATCAAGGATATGTAACATCATACAAAATAGGTGATTCTGAAACAGTCAGCATTGATGCCACTGGAGAACCACAAGCTATGGGATTGAGTGGACTCACACTGGACATTGATTTCGATTTCGTCAGTCAAGGCCGTGCGTTGCAGGTATTATATACGGTTCATAACACCGGTTCAGAAAACGTTAATTTTTCCTTTGGCAGTCATGCTGACACACAGATTGGTTCAACAGATTGGGCACCAATATCCATATTCGATCCTACACTTGCGACTGCCTCTTTGGACAGGGGATTTAGGATGGTATCTACATCAAATTATGATGTAGATACCCAGGGTAATTATGCCCAGTTTAATTTCTTTGGAAGACGCTCGGCTGGTGTTACAGATGTCGACTCTTTCTGGTATGGAATGTATTGGGAAAGTGCATATAATGTATTCACACAGGTTGAAGACACGTCTTATTCGGGTGACTCTGGAATGGCTTACTCCTGGCAGAATCGAACGATAGGGGCAGGAGAGACACAGACTTATAGAGTTATCATCGGTATCGGTGGAGCAGAAAGCGCGGATGTACTTGGTTACAGTGTCGCTTATGACGATAATATTGCAGATTCGATTATCTCAGTCCCTGAAACACAACAGAAACTGGAAAATATTGCGTTAACACTCAGTGAAGATATCCCGGTACGCAGCGGCTATGAATTTGACAGTTGGAATACACAGGCGGATGGCAGTGGGACAATGTATTTGCCGGGAGATGTGTTTACGCCAAATGCGAGTCTTGTACTTTATGCTCAATGGATAGAAACGCCACTGTATGTCAATGTATCCTCGATGGTTTCCGGACCGGTATATGTAGGTGATGTCGTTACATTGACAGCTGATGTCTCTGAGGATACAGCGTCAAGACTCAATGTAGCGGGTAATATTACAATTACTGGTGTCAACAATTCACTCCAAAGCTACTCCTACCAGTGGTACAGCAACACGACGAACAGTACAGCAAATGGTCAGATGATATCTGGTGCAAACGGCGCGACATACCAACCGCCAACTTCAGTGATTGGAACAACCTATTACTACTGTGCGGTTAATGGGTTTTTGAGCAATGTTATTGCTTTAGCTGTCGAATCAGCACCACCGGTTACCTATACCATTACCGCAACAGCCGCTGCCAATGGGAGCATATCTCCAAATGGTGCATCAACGGTGAATAGCGGTGACGGACAACTTTATACAATAACAGCCAATGAAGGTTATTCGATTGCAGATGTGCTGGTTGATGGTGTCAGTGTTGGTGCTGTTTCAAATTATCGGTTTAGCAATGTT
>JAAZBG010000214.1 GCA_012513915.1 Fibrobacter sp. | reverse complement strand
TGAATTCTGAAAAACATTTAATATTATAAGACCTTTAAATGTGACCACCCGCATAATCTTACCATTAAACATATTTGCCCATCTCCCAGCTCTAATTGATAACATATCTTTTGTTGCTTTTTTATTTATACTCATTTCACTACCTGCACTTTCTTTGCAATCTGTTTTTTTCCAGCCCGTAACCTTAAAACATTTACACCTGAAGCCTGCCATGTTTTCCGGGAATTCCACTGAAATGTGTAATATCCAGGAGTTCTGATATCTTTGACAAGTGTTGTAACAAGCTGTCCACGAATATTGAACATCTCAAGACTAACCGGCACCGGCACTGCACTCCAGGGCAAAGCATAGCGAATAGTCAATACACCCTGATGCGTTGAAGCAATGTTTAGTGCAAGCTTACTCGGGGGCAGGCGCAGTTTATTAATGTACCTGTCAATATATTCCTGAGTTCCTGCTACGATCTCCAGTTTCCGGACATCTTCATTATCAAAGGGAGAAAACTCATACTTTCCCAGAGCAAAATCATATACAATTCCTGCATGATGATCTACTAAGACCATCTTTAGTATATCGTCAGTAAAATCAATTCCTGATACAGCACAGCAGTATGCTAATCCCTTCTTCAAATTACCTACCTTCACACTCCATGATGCCCCACCATCTTTTGAAGATGTAAAATCAGTCTGAAAACGGGAAGAAATATGCTTAAAGTCATTTCTAGAAAACCAAGTAACAGGTCCATCAGCACCAGGGGTTCCTGGTTTGGGATAGTCAAGTGCTCTATCATAACTAACAGTAGCGTTTTTCACAATCCCGAAAAAATTATTATAGTCATTTCCTGCCGTGCTGCTGACTGACCATTTAAAGAATGACAGCGAATCCACAAGTTTCTTAGCTGCACTCATGTGATATCGCAATGATGGAATGCGCATTGTAATGGCACTATCACTGCTGTTGAACACATAATAGCCGTGCCATGGATCAAGGTGTTTGCATTGCAGGGGGGTAATCCAGGTGCTATCCTGGTAGGTGTAAGGTCCAATAAGTTTCGTTCCTTCAGTGCCACTGGAATCAAGTATACTCTGCCAGCCCACGGGGAAGAGATAGGGATTTCCAACTGCCGCCCACGTTTTGGCTGGCATCACGATTTCATAGGAATGACTTACCGGCGATGTTGTTCCGGAATCGACACTCAGTCGGAGGTCATTTTTTTGTGTCTTTAGCCAGTAAGAATAGCCAGTACCAATTGTTGAAAGGTTTGGCCCATATTCTACAAAGCTATCAGCTATACTTGTAAGGGAACGGCGGAATAGCTTCCAATCTTTGCCGTAATTACCCATGTTCTTCAACACGCTGCTAATCTGATCATCAGAGAGTTTCATCGGTGATGAAAACAGATGCCATTGCCCTTGCGGAATAGCGGTGGTATCACTGGTACTGGTAAGTTTTACCGGAATGTCCTGCCTGCCAACGCTGACTATGTGGGCACCATCAGAAGCGACAATGTAGTATTCAAAACCATTGAGATCAAGTGTTACACCGTCAAGCGAAAGACTAAAAGTACCATCAGCATTAATTGTTGCAGGCAGAGAATCAAATGTGTATGATCCGCCTTTTCGAAAATAGACATGACCACGACAATTTTTTATATTGTCCAGGATCTGCCCTGTAATTGCCGGTGTACTACCTGTGCCTTTTGGTAAACGAATTGTATTATCAATAACTGCTGGTGGTGTTGTATCTATTCCGAGAGTAAATACACCCATTCGATTGGTGCTATACGATATTTTTTTTGCAGAATGATCAATTTTTGCATTAAAAACGGCATGCAATCCACCGGTGGAATCCACCATATAAAGATATGTCTTTACAAAAGCTGAATCAGGATTTGGTATACCGTCAAAAGAAGTATCAGGGAAAGTGAAATTCAATCTAATAGAATCATCCAACCGCACCTGAGGAGATTTACTAAAATCAAATAATCCGGAAATCTGTTTTACCGCTTTATCATTCAATGCCTTGCTTGACATCATCATTGTAATCACTGCCCCGTTAAGTGCTGCGTCTGCAGAATTAACATTAAGGGAAACATCAGGTGACAATGTGACAAGAGTATCGGTTAAGACACCTGTAATGATTCCTCTGCTGTTAGCATCTGCTGGCATTGTAGTAAAATGATTAACTTTTGACCAAGGTCCATCCCCGCCTTCGTTAATCCCGGCAATTCTAAAATACCACCTGGAATCAGCTCCCAGTTTATCTGCCAGAAATGTAGAGATATTTGTAACGATTGTGTCAACTAACGATGGTGAGAATGTTAAATCAGAACTCAGTTGGATCCGATATCCGGTTGCCAGCGGAACTGTATCTGCAGATAGTAAAACAGTTGTTCCGGTACGCACTGTATCTGCAAATAACGACTTCACAACAGGAGCCAATGATGGTGGCTGAATGGTAATTGCACTCACAAGGCCTGTTGGTTGAATAAGACTGTAGTTTGCAGCCTGTGCACCTGTGAGTAAGATGCCAGACACAGTTACACTTTTATTGTTTTCTACATCTGGATCTGAAAATGCAGCGCTACCACCGGTAAAGTTTACCGAATCACCACTGATAATCCCTACAAGACTACCACCGGACATCGTAGCTGTTGGGGTCCCGTCGTATATTTTTTTCGGTATTACTATTCCTCTGATAGTCAACGGTTTTGCACTTATACTTGCTGTTAATCCTGCAGGCTGACTAAGAGTGTAATTGCCGGCAGTTGTTCCGGAAATCATATATCCACTTACAATAACAGCCTTTGCAGTACCAACAGTTGCATCCATGAATACTGCTGTTGCTGTACCGCTTAGAGCAAGGTTGGCAGCATCAGCTGCTTCAATGCCCGAGAGTGCAGCTGTTCCGGAAATCATCGCATCAACAGTCCCGTCATACACTTTATTGTCAATCGTTATCCCTGTAACAACAATTGGTTTCGCTTGAACCAAAACATTGACACTTTGAACAAGTGCATTAAAATTTAAAGTATCAGCAGGAGTATAAATTACAGAGAAATCCAATGTTCCGGCGTTTGGTACAGTGTCCGGATCTGTAAATGCAAATAATCCTGGAGACACCACTACTTCACCACTCAACGTTGATGTTGAAAGTGTCTGACCATAGGTAATTGACGAAGCAACAGGCCAGGTCGTTATTGTCGGCAATGCTTTTGTTACCGTTACGCTTACGCTCTGTGTTACAATTG
>JAAZBG010000213.1 GCA_012513915.1 Fibrobacter sp. | reverse complement strand
GAAATCGCGCGACCGGAGAAGTTAATCCATATAGTTTTCTGGTATACCAGCACTACAGTAACAACGATGAATAAAGAAGGAGTACACGTGATAGTACGTAAAAACAGCACTTTGTTTACAGGCATTCTACTAACCATTTGTACCGCAACAATTCTGTACGCTCAGGGATCAATGAATACCTTCGTTCACGATCCAGTTATGATTAAACAGGGCTCTACCTACTACATCTATTATACCGGCAATCTCACACCGTTTAAAACATCCACCTCACGATACAGCGGCTGGAAGGATCGCGGTTCTGCTTTTTCATCAGGCCCATCATGGATTGCATCCACCGTACCCGCAAATAATGGCCGTGACCTCTGGGCACCGGATATCAGTTTCAGGGACAACTTATACTGGCTCTATTACTCGGTGTCATCATTTGGCAAAAACACATCAGCAATCGGTCTTGCAACAAGCCCGACACTCGATCCATCAGCATCAAACTACAAATGGACTGATCAGGGTGTTGTCATCAAGTCTTCGACATCGAATAATTACAACTGTATCGATCCCAATGTTTTTGAAGACACTGACGGGAAACTATGGCTTACCTTTGGTTCATTCTGGTCGGGGATACAGCTTGTTGAGCTGGATCGTACCACCGGCAAACCACTTTCAAATGCAAAAATTTCCACTATTGCCAACCGCAGCGCCGGCATTGAAGCGCCGTTTCTTGTCAGGTGGGGAAATTATTATTATTTGTTTGTATCATGGGATAAATGTTGTGATGGCGCAAACAGTACCTACAAAATTGTTGTCGGCCGTTCTACCAGTGTGACAGGATCCTATGTTGACAAATCAGGTAAAGACATGAAAAGCGGTGGAGGTGTTATACTTGATCAAAGCACCGATCAGTGGAAAGGACCCGGACACAACGGTATTTTCTTTGAAAACGATACGATGTTCTGTGTCAACCATGCATATGCTGCAAGTAATGGCGCTGCGACACTGTTTATCCGTCCATTTTACTGGAAGGATGGATGGCCGCAGTTTCAGTATGTACCGCCGGTACATGCAACGACATCAGTACAGGCTGCAACACGTAACAAAACAATCCGTCCACAAATAATTGTCCGGTATGGACAAATGTTATCCGTTGTTGCAGTGCAGGGTGATGATATTTTCTCTATAAACGGTTCGAAAATAAAGCTGAATACAAAAAAATATTTACGTCAATCGATTAACAGATAGAAGTGGATAGTTCCGGGCATATTACTATATTGTAAATCTATATCAACACATCTATCAGGAGGATGTTTTTGACAAAAAAGTATTGTTATATCTTTGCGTTCCTGTTGTTAACGCTGTTTGGTGATGTTATTTCAGTTGCAGCACAAACAAGTGGTAATCCGCTATTTGCCCCGTTATTAACTGCGGATGCAAGTGCGCTTGTCTATCGGGATACACTTTACGTTTTTACCGGTCACGACGAAGGCACAACATCATTTGTCATGAATTCATGGTATATATTTTCAACAACAGATATGGTTCACTGGACTAATCATGGTGTGAAACTACGGGCACGTGATTTTTCCTGGTCAAGCGGTCAGGCATTTGCGGGTCATGTAGCAGAACAAAACGGCAAATTTTACTGGTACTGCCCGGTACTTCACAAAACAATAAAGGGAACAGGTAAAGAAGGATTCGCAATCGGTGTTGCAGTCGCAAATCATCCGCTTGGACCATACACAGATGCAATCGGGAGTGTACTTATAACCGACAACACCCCTAACTGCATTACACTTAACATTGATCCTTTTGTAACTGTTGATAATGGAACCCCATACCTCTACTGGGGATCGTGGAACGCCTGCAGATATGTCAAACTTAAACCATCAATGATCCAACTTGACGGTTCCGTACAGACCGTTACTCTACAGGGCTTTTTCGAAGCACCGTGGATACACAAGAGGAATAACACCTATTACTTTTCGTATGCATCCGGATATCCGTCAACGACCGCCTATTCCACCGGCCCGAGTATCACCGGTCCCTGGACCTACAAGGGTGTTATCAATGACAAAATAGAAACTCCGGTAATTTCTGAAACGAATCATCAGGCAATTATTGAATTCAAGGGTAACTGGTATTTCATCTATCACAACACTGCATTAAGTAAAGCTGCAACAGATAATACTGCAGCTACAAACAATGGTACCTATGAACGTTCGGTATGTATTGACAAATTAGAATACAATGGCGATGGGTCCATAAAAAAAGTGGTTCGTACTACAACCGGAGTTCCGATTATACCGACAACATCCGTCCAGGCCAATCTCATCAATTATCACAATAACGCGAAACAACCATTCTCACTGCAGGCACTTACAAACGGAAAGTATGCGATTAAATTGCCCGGGAATAATTCAAACAACAATACTCTCAAAATTTCAGTATATTCAATTAATGGTGTGCTACTGGAAAAAATAGTTACGACCACAAACAATCATGAAGTATCACTTCCATCCGGAACACATATACTTTGTGTCAGTGATGGAACAGTCAGATATTCTCAATGCGTAAATTTTTTTTAGCACTTGCGCAGATACAGTATCGGCATGTGAGTCAGTTGTTTGTATCATTATTTTGAACGACAAGTATAACAGGAGGAATAGTTAATGGTTATATCAGATTGGAAATATGTAAAGAAATTCTCCGTTTTGTTACTATTTCTATGTGCGATCCAAAGCAATGCCGACAATCCGCTGGTACGTCACATTTATACAGCAGACCCGGCACCACTCGTCTACAACAACCGTTTTTACATATTCACCGGCCACGATGAGGGCGGCAGCGGCTGGACGCTCAACGGGTGGCATGTGCTTTCCTCTTCCGATATGGTCAACTGGACCGATCATGGTGAAGTACTTGCGGTAAAGGATGTAACATGGCTCAACACAAAACAGGCATGGGCCGCACAATGCGTTGAACGCAATGGGAAATTTTATTTCTATATCTGTGATTCAGGAGAAATCGGTGTTGCCGTTGCGGATAATATTCTTGGACCGTATAAAGATGCTCTGGGAAAACCGATGATTTCAAATGCAACCCCGGGCGCCTGTCCCGGTGATGACAACATCGATCCATCAGTGTTTATTGATGATGATGGATCGGCATATATTTACTGGGGTACTGACCGTGTGAATCGTCAGGCAAAATTAAAAAGCACTATGATCGAGATTGACGGATCAATAACCGTTCCGCAGGGAACATCCCGTTTCTTTGAGGCATCATGGGTACATAAATATAACAATACCTACTATTTCTCCTATGCAGCATACAATGCAAACGGTGACAACTGGCCATCCAATATTGACTACTGCACAAGTTCCAATCCGCTCGGACCATGGACCTATAAAGGAACCCTTAACGGGTATGCAGGAAGTGGAACCAATCATGCCGGTATCGTACAGTTTAAAGACAAATGGTACTTTATCTATCATACCGATTATCTGAGCGGGGGTACAGCCTGGGAACGATCAGTTCAGGCTGATTATCTGTACTACAACACTGATGGCACTATTAAAAAAATTGCCCAGACAACCAGTGGTGTTGTGTCAATTGATACGGCTCCCTTCAGCGAAAACACGTACTACAAGCTTAAAGTAAAGCACAGCGGAAAACTCCTTGATGTCACCGGGGGATCAACAGCAGCCGGTGCGACATTGGTTCAGATGGCTGATAACAACAAAACCAGTCAACAGTGGAAATTCACTAAGGTTGATAATGGTGTATATCAGATTGTAAATAAAAACAGCGACCTTGTACTTGATGCAAGCACGACTGACAATACGGTTGTTCTTGCAGCAAGAAAAAACACCGACACTCAGAAATGGAAACTGACCGGCAACGGTAAAGGTAATTTTTATATTGTCAACAAACAGAACAACCGGCTTCTTGAGGTTTATTACGCTGAAATGACTGATGGCTCCAAGGTGCAGCACTGGGGTTTTAATAATGAGACCTGTCAGATGTGGGATTTTGTAAAGATTGATAGCGGGGCAGTGGGGACAAACACTTTTAATAGTACCAACCGTAATTACATTCCGGATCTGATAAGGGGTGCAGCCATCCTGCCAGCACAAAAAGAAGCTTTCGGTGCTGATTGTTTTTATAATCTCTCAGGACGTAGTAACGGGCCAAATAAACCGAACACGAGTGGATTTTATATTTATCGTTTTGACAGAAACAGGTAGAGTGCACCACCCCGTCAGGCTTCGCCTGCCACCCCTCCAGAGGAGGGGAATTAATTATGAAGCCTTCTAAAAAAACGCCAGGGCACTCTGATTTGTATGCATACCAGTCTCCACTATAGGATAGATTGATAGTCTACCCACACATAGTTAAAACCGTTATACAATCAGGACTGATTGTGCCAACAATATTCTATCTGATACACGACAAAAATCTTTTTTGTCGTGTATTTTCACTTATATTATTACTGTAATCATGCCTGTACACCATACCAACTACGGGATGACAGATTTGTTTAAGATTAAACGGAGGTTAATAAATGAAGTATAGATTCAGTACTACAGTTGCGATACTTTTTTTTGTATCGTCACTCTGTTCATTTGTGTATAGCGCCGAAGAATTTACGTCATATTTATTCGCTTACTTTACCGGTAATAAAATTGAAGAAGAAGCGATCCGTTTTGCTATCAGCGATAATGCACACTCATTTAAGGCACTTAACGGGAATAAACCGATTATCAGTTCTGCCGCGATAAGTGCAACCGGAGGTGTACGGGATCCTCATATTCTTCGCGGTGAAAACAGTGATTATTACATGGTCGCTACTGATATGGTATCTGCGAACGGGTGGGCGTCAAACAGGGGATTGGTCATGCTTAAATCAACCAACCTTATCGATTGGCAATCTGCAAAAGTGAATATTCCCACATCATACAGCCAGTATTCAAAGGCAGACCGGGTCTGGGCACCTCAGGTGATCTTTGACAAAGAGGTTGGCAAATACATGGTTTATTTCGCAATGAGACTCGGTTCCGGTGATCCTGATAAAATTTACTACGCTTATGCAAACAGCACCTTTACTGCCTTCGAAGCAGCACCAAAACTTCTCTATAAATACAACAACCTCTCTGCCATTGATGCCGACATTATCTACAAAGACAATAAATACTACTTATTCTTTAAAACAGAGGGCAGTGGAAACGGGATCAAATACGCAGTGTCATCAAAGTTGACAGAGGGGTATGTTCTTTATGACAAGTATCTTCAACTTACCACCGCTGCAGTTGAGGGATCCTGCGTCTTCAAGCTGATTAATTCATCAACCTATGTTCTTATGTATGATGTTTACACATCGGGAAGGTATGAATTTGCATTAAGCACTGACCTTGTTAATTTCACGCAGGATAAAGTTTTACCATCATTTGACTTCATCCCGCGTCACGGTACAGTAATGCCAATAACCGCCGCAGAGAAAAATGCACTGAATGCAAAGTGGAACCCGACACATACAAATGGAATCAACAGCAAATCAGGTATCACACTTGTATCAGATAGACCGGCAACACAATCGTTTCTGTCACACAACAAACAGCCTGAGTTCCACAATGTCAACAACACATCAAAAGACTATTTTTCAATTTCAGGTCAAAAGATTTCAAAACGACTGTTCTCAAATGGTTTTGCAGCGCAATCACAACAACGTTCAATACCGGCATCGGGAATATATTTACTTAGAACAAAGTAAGGCACTGTATGATTAAGCAATGGTTATCTTTCGTTGTATGCATTACGATTATCATATCTGTAGTCAAAACGTCTTTTTCACAAACGGTAGTCACTGTTGATCCGTCAATTAAATATCAGGTATTTGAAGGCTGGGGGACAAGCCTGTGCTGGTGGGCGGTACTTGCCGGAAAATGGAGTGATACAAACCGCGATAAATTAATTGGAGCTATTGTTGATCCGGACACCGGTTTAGGGTATTCAATATTTCGCTACAATATCGGCGGGGGAGATCAACCTGGACACAACCATTTGACTAAAGGGAATGGCGGTGCTGCGGTACCCGGATTCAAACCAACAGAAACAGGTTCATACGATTGGAATGCAGACCCGTATCAACGGGCGATACTACTTGACATAGCAAAACGTAATAACAATTGTATTTTTGAAGCATTCTCCAACTCTCCTCCGTGGTGGATGACAAAAAGCGGATGTGTTTCAGGGAATACAAATGGAGAAGACAATCTTAAAGAGGACTATTTTGATAATTTTGCAGACTATCTTTCTGAAGTTGTAAAGCATTATAAAGAGAACTGGAATATCACCTTCCGTACCGTTGAGCCTTTTAATGAGCCAAATGCCGGATGGTGGAAATCGATGGGAGACCAGGAAGGGTGCGGATTTAAAAGTAATCAGTCGAAAATGATTACCGAACTTGGAAAGGCACTCGCTGCAAAAGGATTGTCGCCTCAGACATCGGTAAGTGCATCCGATGAATCATCAATTGAGCAGGCGCTCAAAAGTCTCAACACCTATGATGCATCCGCGCTTGGCTACTTGTCACAAGTGAATACGCACAGTTATTCAGGGTATACATCGCGTGTGCAATTAGCGCAGAAGACTTCATCACTGGGTAAACGGATCTGGCAGTCTGAATCCGGCCCTTTACACAAGGATGATAACAGCAACATCGCACTCTGGATGGCTGATGTTATCATAAAAGATATCAGGGATATGAAAGCACAGGCCTGGATTGACTGGCAGGTTTGTGATCCTGTGAGCACCTGGCAAACCATTACCGCAAATCATTCAACGCAACGGTTTTCTTATCCTGTACGGTATTATATGCACGCAGCATTCAGCAGGTTTATCCGGCCGGGTTCGCAGATTATCTCAAGCAATAACAACAACACCATTGCCGCAATTGTCCCTGAACGGGAAAGCCTTGTGATTGTAACCCGAAACGGTACAACATCAAACGCGAGCTACACCTTCGATTTGTCTAAGTTTACAAAAATTGGAACTGCAGCTAAGATCTATCTTTTTTCATTGCCGGGAAGCTTGGTAGCAAAACCCGATTTTCAATTGACATCATCGAAACAGCTGACCGTTGCCGTTCCCTCACAGTCAATTGTTACCTGTGTCATTCCCGATGAAAATGCCGTAAACATTTCACGGGTTGCCAGTACAAACAGCCCGGTTGACAATCGCGTTCCCCGGATCATGCTTCAGGGCAGTGGTATTAAAATACATAACACATCCAAAAGGACACTGCATGTTTCACTGTTTGATCTCAGCGGTAAAATTATTTGTATGCAGGATATTCCCGGTACAACTAATCAAACACTCATGTCAACACTTCCCCGCGGAATATATATAATCAGGACAATATCTGATGGATCAATGAAGGAAACAATTCAGCAGCTTTCAGTATTGTAAACACATTCATACTTATCAAGCTTAGCGGCAAAAGCAGATACACTGACAAGGTGCATCTCCTTGATGATTGATTTGGGGTTACCGGAGAAGTAAAGAAAATTTTCTACATGCTACATGCTACATGCTACATGCTACTTGCTACTTGCTACTTGCTACATGCTACTTGCTACTTGCTACTTACACTTTCTACTTGCTACTTGCTACTTGCCAAATACTACTTCTTCAATTTCACCCCGGCCTGTTTCTTTAAACCCGCGGCTTCACTGAAATACTTATCAAGCAGCTTCCTGATATCATCATTAATCGTAAAGGTATTCATTACGGTGACTTCATTTATGACTTCTTCATATTTTTTATCAGCAAAATCAACACGTGCAAGCCAGTAGTTGCAGAGTACCTGATAATACACACTTATATACTCATCTGATTCGTAGCGTCTTAGTACTTTTGTAAAGTATCGCCGGGATTCATCAAGTTGACCAAGCCCATAGAGCGCCCGTGCTTTTCCCCACATCGCCTGGGTTGACAACGGATATTGAGAGAGTAATCTGTCGGTATAGGTCATCGCCTCAGCAAAACGATTCTCATTGAGTAAAATTTCAATCAGCGCAGTATGCGCTGTCAGCCGGGTAAGGATTCCGTTATCTGCAGCTACAATTAACCGTTTGATCCCGTCATCACGCTTATCCTTTATCTTTGGCATGAACCACAGCGTATTGATCATTGCACTGCGCCAGTAATCGTAGCTGCCGATTCCATAATTGACATCAACGATATCGCTTTGCATTTCTGTCAATTTAAGCAGTGTCGAAACACCACGCCATCCAAACCGGAATGCCGTAATCCATCGTTCATACCGGGCTTCATAGGTACCTTTGTAGCCTTCCGCACCACCCATAAAAAACAGTGCCCATTCATCACCGCTATTTTTTGCAAGTATCTTTTCACCTTTTTCAATGGCAAGATCACAAAATTTATAAAACTCATTCTCTTTTTTTTTGTCAAAATAGAAAGCCATCCAGGTATCAAGGGTGACAGCAACGAAAAAATAACCGGCGGGGTTTTCAGGATATTTCCTAACCAGCTTACGGGCAACATCTTCTGCGGCTTTAAAATCTTCACTGTAGATCAGATCAATGACTTGTATACCCTGTTCTCTGATATCATCCTGAAGTGGTACTGCATCAGCGTCAATATATGCACAAATAAGAATAATCAGCGTTAAAAGCCTATTTCGTCCCCTCCCCACTACTTGACACATTCTTATACTCATTAAAAAAGCGTACCCACTTTTTTTGAGATTCTTGATAACAGAATTTCCGCAGGATTATCAGGTTAACGTTTTTGAGAAAGTAAAACTCAACTTCCGCTTTGGCCATGCATTTGGCCTCTTTTTTCGTCGTTAATGCAACAATCCTGTAATACGGCTTTTCCATCAGTGCATCGGCAGGTATACCACTGGTTATGGAATCCAGATCAACCGGGAGCATCTCCTCAAGTTCTTTTTCAAGCTCAGCTTCCGACGGCAGTTTAGTACACGTTCCAATACCAAAACATACTATAACAACCAATAGCAACCATGCGGCTCTTATTAAAGAGCATTTTTTTTCTTTCATAATAGTACCATCTTAGTCAAAAATGTTCAATCGTGTTGAAGGGTCAAACAGATGAATCTTACGGCCATCAGCAAAAACAGACATTTTATCCTCAATATGCAACTCATCATCACGCGTAACAAGAAATCGCAGTATTGTACCATTTTTGTTTTTGCCTACTACAAGACTTCTATCTCCAAGGTTCTCGATAAGTTCAACGGTTAATTCGATATCGGTGTCGGTATGACGGCGCCGGGCGTGATGTCCTTTAAAATAAACATGTTGCGGTCGTACTCCGACAACAACTTTCCGGCCGTGAAGTTCTCTTATCTTTGATGCCCTTTCGGCATCAAGCTTTAAAAACCCGACGCTGGTCATTATTCCCGTTGATACATCATCGATATGAAATTCACCATTATAAAAGTTCATTGGCGGAGATCCGATAAACTCACCTGAAAAAACTGTTTTGGGCTTATCGTAGATCATTCTTGGTTTCTCAAACTGTTCGACATGACCAACATTCATCAGAGCAATACGTTCACTCATACTCATAGCTTCAACCTGATTATGCGTAACATAGATAATGGTTGTTCCAACCTGGCGATGAATTCGCTTAAGTTCTTCAATAGCGGTTTCTCGCAACGCAGCATCAAGATTGCTTAATGGTTCATCAAGAAGCAGCACATCGGGATCAAGCACCAGAGCACGTGCTAACGCCACCCGTTGACGCTGTCCGCCGCTGATTTCTCTGGGGAAGCGTTCTTCAAGTCCCCCCAGATGCAACAGATTGACCACCCAGTTAAGCTTCCTGGACATCTCAGCCTGCGGTACCTTGTTTATTTTTAATCCGAAAAGAATATTTTTCCTGACTGACATATGGGGAAAAAGTGCATAGCTCTGAAAAACCATCGCAATTTTTCGCTTTTGTGATGGCATATTGTTATAGAATTTTCCACCAATATAAAGCTCGCCACCATCAATGGTTTCAAGACCGGCAATCATACGAAGAAGCGTTGTCTTACCGCACCCTGATGGTCCAAGCAGTGAAACAAATTCACCATCATTAATTTCCAGGGAAAGGTTTTCGATCGCAGTGAATGATCCATACTTTTTTGTAAACGACTTTAAGACAACATCAGCCATGCACTACTCCTACTTTACCGATCCGCTGGACAAACCAGCAACCATGTACCGTTGTACCATCAGGCTGAAAATAATTACCGGAAGGCTCAGGCATACAGAAATTGCCGATAGTAAATTTTGCGGTTCTGCATATTTTATTTTATTCAGATATAATGTCAATGTGAATATTTCCTGTTTTCCCAGTGATAAAAAGTATGCAAAAATAAACTCATCCCATGAGAGTAAAAATGTGTAGATTGCCGCAGCAGCAAGACCCGGTACAGCAAGCGGGAACAATATCTTGATGAATGTCTGGAACCTGTTTGCTCCCATCACCCAGGCCTGCTGTTCCAGATCTTTGGGAATCGATTCAAATGCTCCCATGCCAATGAATATAACATAAGGAAGCGAGAGCAGGGTATGTGCAAGTATCACTCCGAAATAAGTTTGATACACGCCGATTTTAATAAAGAGCTGAACAACAGGTATTACCGATGCGATATCCGGAAACAATCTGACGGATATAATACCAAGCAGTATCGTCTTACGACCGGGTATTTTAAAGCGTCCGAGAACATACGCAGCCGGTACGCCTAACAGCAGAGTCAATGCAACTGTTGACAAAGAAATAATGATACTGTTTATTATTACATGATAAAATCGTGCATCCGTAAACAGATAGGCATATATTGACAATGTGGGATTATATGGCCAGAGCGGAATAGGTTCCCCGCCGGTATTAATGCTTGCAATATCACTTATTGAATATTTGACAAGAAGATAAACTGGCCCCATGACTACAAATACAGCAAGAAAGAGCCCGGTAATCCAGATCACTCTTTTGCCGGCGGTCATTGGTAGTTTTCTGTCTATTGACGCCATCGTATTATCGCCTGTATAAAAGTTTCTGCATCAGCTCCATACTTTTCAGAATGAGCAGTGTACTGATGACAATACACACTACCATCACAATTGCAACAGCAGCAGCCATATGCGAATCACCGAGGCTGTTATAGTAATAATCAATCAATGTCCCCAGCAGCCTGTTGCGGCCGGCCAGGACAAAAGGGAAGATAAATTCTTTCCACATCTCCACCGAGCGAAGCAGGAGTACTGCAGAAATTGACGGAAGTATCATGGGAATAATAATGGAAAAGATCCGGCGCTTAAGCGAAGCACCCATAGTTTTAGCTGCATCAAACAATTCCGGATCAATATTGTTGAGTCCCGCCAGAAGAATCAGCATTGAAATCGGCATATCACGCCAGACTTTACCAAGCATTGAAATACCCATTGCAAACAGGTTTGAGCTGCGCCACCCGATTGGATAATCGATCACTTGCGGGAAAATCGGGTATTTTCCAAGCAGCAAGTGATTTATATGCCCGCCCGGAAAATCGAACAGTATAAAAATCAACATCGCGGTAACCAGTGCAGGAATTGCAAGCGGTATCAGAAATATGCTTCTGATCAGTCCCCGCATAAAGAACGACCGGTAGACAAGCAAAGCAAAAAGTAATCCAGTGACCAGTTCTAATGGTGTCCCGACAAGCGTAAAAATTGTAGTGTTCAGCAATGCTTTTATAAACTCGGCATCGTTAAACAATTCAATAAAAGGTTTTAATGATGGAAACCGGTTACTTTCAGAACCATCACCAAGGCTCAGGTAAAGAAGATATACGAAGACAACAATAAGAAAGCCAAACAAGTAAAGCGCGGCCGGAAAGAGCGGCCACGCTTTTTTAATCCATTCAACAATTGATTCTTTTTTATCTGTCGACAACGTACTACTTGCCCGGATAATCTGTTCCTATTTTTTCTTTATACTTTCCAAGATAATCACTTGTTAACTTTGCCTTTATTGTTGAAGTATTCATTGATTGACCTGATGATAATTTTGGATCGACACACAATCCAAGCCATGCGTCAATATAGGTCTGTCCAACGTCAGTGTATGACTTTACAAGCGGTACTGTGGTAAGATCGTTTGCTGCGATCTGTTCAACGGCAACCTTGAAAATATCTCCAACCCATCCCTGATCGAATACCTGCTGAAGGTTCTGGAGAATGTCTTTACGAACAGGAAGCATTCCAAACTTTGAACACTCTTTTGCCTGATTTTCACGATTTGTAATAAAACG
>JAAZBG010000212.1 GCA_012513915.1 Fibrobacter sp. | reverse complement strand
GGATATGGGTATCAATCTCCTGAAGTTCTTTTTCCAGAGCAGAAATTTCTTTTTCAATGCTGTCATTTGAGTCACCATGAGCGATGTTGGATCCCGGTGCCGGGACAGAGTGTTTACTATTATTAAATGTCATTAGTAATTATTCAAACCCTGTTATGTCGATAGATTTTAAACCATTGATCGCGCATGTTTTGATAGTTGCAGTAAAATAGATATCGGACAATGTATTAAACCCGTATAAATGATTTATCCTGGTGGATTACAAATACAAATATGTTAAAAACGCCAGTTTATTCAGAGGCCTGACCGTAAGGGAGGGCGTTCTTGTCACATGTACGAGAGAAATGCCCTCCTTTACAGTCGGGGCCCGGAGTTTATCCAGGTATTAAACTCAAAACGTTCGATCGAATGGTATTGTATACTTTGCAAATGACCTATATAATTTATATGATATAAGAGTTGAATGTAATACATGGGTACGATTTTTAACGCAAAGGCGATAAAAATAAGGTAAATTGTTTAGAACAGTAAAAAAATCAGAACCTTAAATCTGTTTTATATTACTTTAAAGCACAGATATTTTGTGCTTTTATCACAATCAGGCAGTTGTATGGGTGATACAAACCTTAAGAATATATATGATATAGTTATTGTTGGCGCCGGACCAGCGGGTTTAAACGCTGGTGTTCACCTCGCTGGTACTGGTAAATCGTTGCTTCTTATCGATAAAATGATTCCCTGGGAGCTTCCGATTCCTTGTGCTGAAGGCGTTGGGCAACTTGGATTTCATGAGGCCCACAAAGATGTCCGTCAGTCCTGGATTCGTCAGAATATTACAAGCGCCTGTTATCATTCTCCGGACGGATCGATGATCAACTATACCGATAAATTTGGCGGGTATATCATTAATCGCGCCGCAATGCAGCGTGATATGGCGGATGAAATTAAAGCGTCGGGTGGCGATGTATTGTTTAATGTGAAAGTGACAGAAATATCGAAAGAGCATGATAATCTCAGAACGGTCAGTTTGTCAAATGGGGTATCAATTGATGCGAAGGTTGTTATTGATGCATCCGGACCGATCGGTGGATTTGGTAAAGGCGAAAAAATCATCGGTAAACCAACAGATCTTGAACCGGCGTATTTCGTATGGGCTGAAAATGTAAATGTCGCACTTGACAGAATACATATCTACACCTGCTCACATTATGCCCCCGGTGGGTATGTCTGGGTATTTCCCCGCGAGAATCATTCCGCAAATATCGGTATTGTTATTGGAAAAAAATATTTAGGTTCGGTTAATCTTCGGGTACTTCTGGATGAATTTCTTGAGAAGAATTTTCGTGGCGTAGAGATAAAAAAACGTTTTGCGGGATCTATTCCCTGCCATGTCAAAAAAGAAACGTTTGCAGTAAAGGGACTAATTAAAACCGGTGACAGCGCAAGTACGGTGAATCCGATTTCACGGGCCGGTATCAGTGAAGCGCTACTTTGTGGAAAACTTGCTGCACGGTGTGCACAGAGGATGGTTGATGCACAGCATTCATGGGAAGTAAGCCGGGCAATCAGGGAGTATGAATCTCAATGGGAGAAAATGCGCGGTAAACGCCATTCGAAACTTGCGCGTGTCAAGGGTTCGATGTTTGCAGTTCCTGATCGTGACTATGATGCTGCTGCGCACCTGCTGGCTTCAGTTCCGCAGGATCAGCTTACCATGTCAAAAATTTTCCGTGCAAGTCTGGGGCGTTTTCCCCGCCTTGTCTGGGCTATGCGTCACCTTATGTAATGTTACTTATGTTGTCAATTATGAAAGCGGATTCGTGTGATGCTGCCATCTCTTTTTATTATTACAGTACCCTCAGATCTGGATGATCCGACTTATTACAAATTGTTGAATCTGCTTCCTGATGATCGTGTTGACAGAATTAAAAAGTTCCACTTTCGCCGGAACGCTCTTCAGAGTTTGTGCGGTGAACTGATCAGCAGGATCAGGCTTGCAGAGCTTCTCGGGATCGACATGGCAAGCGTAGAGATTCAGAGAGATGAATTCGGTAAACCGCATTGTGTCAATTCCTGCAATCTGTATTTCAATGTTGCTCATTCCGGTGATCTGGTTGCGGCTGCATTTGACAATAAAGTCGTTGGCGTGGATATTGAGAATATGCGTAATACCGATCTTGCAATCGCGGACCGGTTTTTTACAAAAAATGAGTCAGCCGCATTAAAAGCAAAACCGGAAGCCGATCAGCGGGATTTCTTTTTTAAATTATGGACACTTAAAGAGAGCTTTATCAAGGCTGAAGGAAAAGGTCTTTCCATACCGCTTGATTCTTTTGAGTTTGATATTGACAATGAGGATAATGTTTATTTTACTAGTCTGTCAAATGAGCGGCACCGCACATATCGTTTCAGACATTACAAAACACAACCGGGATATAACTGTGCATTATGCAGTGAATCCGGAAATTTTCCGCAGGATATCATCCGGCTCGGATTCGATTATTTTTTAACCCGGATTGTTCATTCGGGGGCCTGACCGTAAGGGAGAGCATTCTTTTTATGTGTTAATGAGAATTCCCTTCTTTACAGTCGGGGCTCTGAATACGACCAGCGACCTCCTGTCACTGGTTACCTGTCACTCGTCACGTATTTCAAGCTGTTCCAGCTTTATACCAGCCTGCTCTGCGACCGAAAGAATGCGTTCGTCACGATAAAATTCAAGGAAAACGATACGCTTGATTCCGCTGTTGGCGATAAGTTTGAAACAGTCCCAGCATGGTGATGCCGTTACGTAAATATCCGCACCATCGATGGACGTACCATTTTTTGCAGCCTGAATTATAGCGTTTGCTTCAGCATGCACTGTTGCAACACAATGCCCGTTATCCATCATGTGACCGGCATCATCACAGTGGGGGAGCCCGCGAATACTGCCATTGTATCCAGTTGACAATATGGTTTTATCCCGTACGATAACTGCCCCGACATGTTTACGATCGCATGTCGCACGGGTAGCTGCCTGTACAGCAATATTCATAAAATACTGATCCCAGGAGACACGCTTGCTTCCCGATGGCAGTTTGTTTACCGTTGATTGTGTTGACATACTGCAATTCCTTTACTGTGAATAATCGTTGTATGAATCTGCACAGGTGTGTACTCCAGTACCGTCATGAACAATAAAAGCTAACGGTATATTTATCGCAGTACGTCCGTCCCGCAGAAGAGTGTCCAATGTCGTTAACATAAGCTTGATATGTTGCAATTGTGCCGGTTGTTCACCCCAGCTCAAAGCAGCCAGCCACCTCCCTCACAGGAGGGAGGTGATATTTTAAACAATGATACCTCCCTCAACGGGGGAGGTCGCCCGGCTTTGCGGGCGGGAGGGGTCAGCAGTGATTATCCATTTCATCAATTCGTCCCTGATGTCTGCCTCCTTCAAATTCTGTTGCAAACCATGAATCCATGATCTCCGCAGCGACGTTCTGTGTTGTGGTTCTTCCACCAAGCACAAGTACATTTGAATCGTTATGCAGACGCGACATTCGTGCCATATCAGGAGAATCGCACAATGCTGCCCTGACCTTTTTTACCCGATTTGCTGCAATTGATGCACCAATACCGGTTCCACACATAAGAATTCCGCGTGAATGCTTTCCACTCGCAACAAGTTCTGCAAGTTTAAATGCAAACTGCGGATACCCGTCGTGGGGATCAAGTTTTTCCGCACCTGCATCAAAGAATGGAATTCCTTTTTCTGTAAGATACTTTTTTACATACTCTTTCATCTCAAATCCGGCGTGATCACTCGCGATAACAACCGGCACTGTCGTACCCTGTCCCATGTGCAATCCTTTTTTATAGTGTAATTGTCCAAAAATATAAAAAGAGCACATCAATGGACAATCTTTTCAACATCGGCGCTTCTTTACGGTATATTTAAATCATAAAAATCACATTGTTACAAAACACAAACTTTATCCAATAGCAGTGTTTTGACAATGCACTGGATACTACTATAAATAATGAATTCATGGTAGAAGACCTGAAAGGATATATATGGAACAACCGGAATATATGCGCATGTTCAAGCAGGAAAATGAGTATTGGTGGTATCGTGGTTTACATGACCTGGTTGAATATTTTATCAGGAAAAGGGCAGGATCTTTAAATAATATTTCGATATTTGATGCCGGCTGCGGTACAGGGCGTATGCTTGAGATAGCAAAGAAGTACGGAAATGTTGCAGGAATAGATTTCTCCGGTGACGCGGTTGAATTTTGCAGACAGCGGGGGTTAAATGATGTCG
>JAAZBG010000211.1 GCA_012513915.1 Fibrobacter sp. | reverse complement strand
TATTCAAGACTGATATTTGACACTGAAGCCGCATATCTTTGCAGAGTCATGAGTTTTATTTTGGATTTGACATTCGGGAAAAGAATATGCATATAGATTATATAATCATTAAGTTAGATGTTGTCGAATTTGGTATAGCTTAAAAGTGTAAGTATATTTCGGATTAAGATTACTCTTTTGATAATTGCCTGTTGTAAATGGTTCTTATTTAGGAATGATATATGACGAAAAGTCATATATCTGTAGTTAGCTGGAAGAGAGTGTAAAAAGATTTGTGTAAATAGCCGTAAAAATATTCAATAAAAAAAGGAAGTTTATGGCTATGAACAATGAAGGAATTATCAAAGAATTGCTCAAGGATGTGGATTTTAAGAAACTCACACCGGAGCAGATTACTGGACAAAACGGTTTGATCCAGCAATTGACAAAGATGATCATTGAGACTGCGATGAATGCAGAAATGACGGATCATCTCGGATATGAAAAAAGTGAAAAAAGTTCAGTTTCAACCGGAAATTACAGGAACGGGAAAAGCTCTAAAAAAGTCATTACAAGCAACGGGGAAATTGAAATAGAAATTCCCCGTGACCGCAACGGAGAATTTGAACCTCAAATAATCAAAAAGCATCAGAAACGGTTTGATATGTTTGATGACAAAATCATTTCGATGTACGCACGTGGAATGACAACCAGAGATATTCAAGGGCATCTTGAAGAAATCTATGGTGTTGAAGTTTCACCCGATCTTATCAGTAACGTAACTAACGAAATAATGAAAGAAGTAATTGAGTGGCAATCCCGCCCGCTTGATCCTGTTTATCCGATTGTATATCTGGATGCAATAGTTATAAAGGGGCGCACGGACGGTAAAGTCGCAAACAAATCGGTTTACACCGCAATAGGCATCAATTTACAAGGAAAAAAGGAAGTTTTGGGGCTTTGGATCTCTGAAAACGAAGGAGCAAAATTCTGGCTTCAAGTTGTTACAGAAATCAAAAATCGCGGTGTTGAAGATATTTTCATCGCCTGCATGGATGGTCTCAAAGGTTTCCCGGATGCTGTAAATGCCGTTTTTCCTCAGACACGAATTCAGTTGTGCATTGTTCACATGATACGTAACTCAACAAAATATGTATCATGGAAAGAGCAAAAAACAATCTGTGTTGATCTTAAAAAAATATATACTGCGCCATCTGAAAAATCCGGGAGGGATGCGCTTGATGAATTTGCTGAAAAGTGGGATCATAAGTATCCGATGATTTCAAAATCATGGAAAGTCAACTGGGAAAATCTGAACGAATTTTTTGCCTATCCCATGGATATTCGAAAAGCGATTTACACAACTAATGCGATTGAATCTCTGAATTCAAGTCTGAGAAAAGTTACCCAGAAAAGATCCGCTTTTCCAACAGACGAAGCAATCTTTAAAGTTTTGTATTTGGCATTGACGAAGGCTGAGAAAAAATGGACGATGCCGATACGAGACTGGGGCGCTGCGATGAATCAGTTTGCGGTATATTTTGGCGAGAGAGTTCCGTTGTGATTAATGGCTGTTTACACAAAAGATCTGACACTCTCATTGTAGACAACATGACTTCGTTAATGTGGTATCCGGAGTCATTACAACTAACTGCTAATGATGGGGACAAATGGCTT
>JAAZBG010000210.1 GCA_012513915.1 Fibrobacter sp. | reverse complement strand
TACTACTACTACTACTACTACTACTACTACTACTACTCAAAATAAACGGACCTCTGATATTTCACTATTTATAAAATAAACAGATTGTTTGTGTATAAATAACCGCTACACTGTCGGGTTTCCTTACAACGACATTACCAGCCATTTTCAATGGGTTGAGCTATCAGTGTTTGATGAGTATTGAATGGTAACCGATATTAAAAACAAATATTGACACCTGCATCCAGAATTCATATTTTATAAAAGTTATAATTCCTGGTTACTTCATGTTAATTAAAACAGGGTTCCGTAGTAAACAGTTTTATTATAGAAGAGTAATAATAAATCCATTGATTTGCATATGAGAGGCAGGTTGTTTATAGTACTATAAGAATTTACTCTATAGTTACTTTTAATTCAAGAGATTACTTCAACAGCTTGCTTTACATTCCTTGTTTTAAAATTACACATTATACCTATACGAAAGAGACCCCATGAGACACCATCTGCATCACCTGGCGTTTTTATTGTGTCTGTCAATCCTGATCGCAATCGGGTGTTCACGTGATGATTCACCGGTAAAGTGGCGTACCGCCATGGATATTCCCTTTACCAATCATAATTTTTTACTCAAAAAAGAATTCGACAGAAATGTTCAACTTGATTCAACATTCGTGACTGATCCTGATACTGTTCGTGTGGGAGATACGTTGTATGTCGATCAGCGCTGGAGTGGGAATACTTCATTTGTGTCAAGCATTAACAAAGTCGATACACAATCCTATAGAGCTGTTATCAAACCATTCCCCCTTGCAAACAGCCCCGGTATAGTTCGCGAAATAATTAGCCCGATTGTCCCAGGCACCTATAGTGTTTCACTTCCAGTTCCTCTTGATGGTATGTATTTTGTTGAATTTTATGATACGTTGATCAACACACTGTCGTTGACAATAAGAAACTCATCAACGGTCAATCTTTCCAATGTTAGTGTTGGAATTCATGGTATTGATACGCAGACGATTGCAAGAATACCATCAGGCAGTACTGTCGTTGTTCCCTTTAATGTCCGCAATAAAATTGTTCGAAATGTATTGAATATTACTTTTACGGCATCTTCTGATGTCGCAGATGCAAACAGTAAGATTTTAATGACGGGCTCACTGAACGGGTTGATAGTAAGGAAATGCAGTATTGATGGAGGGTATGTAAAATTTACACAGTCAATTAACGATAATTGCATGATTACCGATACTTTTTTCCTGAAATATATTGATGTCGGTGAAGGTCGATTTTCATATCGTGTCAATAATTATACAGCAATACCTTTTAAATTCAACATTGAACACCATAATGTATGGAGTCAATTTTTATGTAAAAGGGACAGTATAATAAGTCTTGCACATCTGGGTATCAGAAGTACAACTGACACGGTACTCTATTATACCGGACGGGTAACAGCTTCCGGTGATACTGTTCTTCCAAAAACATACAAAACATTCAATCGTGCCAACTATACCGATTCCCGGATTTTAACAGAGTGGAATGATTCACTGAAAAAGACCGTTACCCGTATGGGTTTCTCATTTTCATCGATCGCTAAAAAAGGTGATACGGTAACCATTGCTGCCGGCGATAGTCTCATGTTCAGTGTGTTTACAAATGCATTCAAAATCAAGTCACTTGTTGCAGAAGTAATGGAGAATTACACTAATGAGCAGGATACACAACGAATGGCCATTTCATATCCGAATTCCTGGAGCAGGGCAACACGGGATTCGCTCAGAGGGAAAGTAATTTACAATACTATTGATACAAAGATCGATTTTACCGTCGGTGCAGAGATCGGGACAAAAATTGATACGTTAAGTGTAGTATTTGATGTACTGACCAACACAAACGTCGTATCAGGACTCAGTTCGTCGTCGTTATTTACATCGGTACGAAACGGCTCAAAGCATTCAATGCAGTTTAATATTGCTGGTATTGTCAATGCATTTCCGGATACACTTGTTTACATATCTAAAATCGGTATTCCAAAAGGAACGCAGGTCACACTTGCCAGTGATAACGTTTTCAACTATCCGACAGATATCAGTCAGGTAACAGCGAAGTTTAAGATGGATGTATCTGTCAAGCCGCAGCTTGCATGGGCAATAACTGGTCCTGTTACCGTAGATCTCGGTGGCAGTACATTTTCCATGATCGGTGCCTCACGGTACATCGGAAAACTGACCGATAGAAAAATCGATGCATTTATGGATATTTTCAATAATACAAATATTGCATTAACTGCATATATCGTCTGTGCTCCTCATACGGGTACAACAAAGTTGCTTTCCATGGGATCCGACGAATTTATTAAAACAGCATTATCCGACAGTGCCTGCAGAAAAAATGGTTTTATCAACCTTGCAGGAAACAACGGAATAACAATCCCGGTGCGCGGTCAAAAAACGGCGTCATCAGTCAATGTTACAGGATCGGAACTTGAATCGGTTTTTCAATCGGATTCCTGTGATGTGCGATGCTTCATCAGACTTCCAAAAATGTCAGGTGATGTCATGCATGATACTGATTATGTAAAGATTCAGTCGTATTTTCATGTTGAAGGAACAAACTGTTCCGATTCACTTATTGTCTGGTAAAAGGGATATATAATGAACGTACATAGATTACTTGTTGCCTTAATTCTTGTATTGTTAAGCCTTCAGGTTCTTAACGCCAAAACTGATTCTGCGGCCATTCAGTCCAATGGAAAAAACTTCCATACAATTGACAGCCGCTATACATCGATTGATGGTAATCCGGCGCTTGCAGGTGTTGAGACAAACTATCGGGGTGGACTGTACTTTCCACTTTTAAATATCTCAGCCGGAGTACAAAGTGACAAACTGGCATTAACTCCGTTTAATCAGTATGTGCTTGACAGTATACAGGATTATGCAAAGCTTTTTAGCAGGATACTGCGTAAGAGTTTTAATATCGATGGGCTTAATGAAACCGAAGTATCGGATAAGTTAACAGATGAGTTTAAAAATGGAGTACGTGTACTTACCGGTATGAAACTTCATATTGTTAATCTGTCACTGCAACGATTTGCTTTTGACATAACGACACATTTCGACGAGGATCTTCATTTACCCGGGGCACCGTTTTTAATACTGTTTTCCAGAGAAAAGGGGCTTTTGCGCGGAAACACATTGAAATTTGATGATTTCTGTCAGTCTTTGATCCTGGCGACAGATTTCTCTCTTAGATATGGCTTTCCGGTTTCGATGGATTTTCTTAAAAGAATGTTTGGTTTTAAAAACGCTTCCGCAGGAATTGGTGTGAAGTATGTACTTGGGCATTCACTGCTGATGGCCAAAACCGAGCGTGGAGTTATTACTTACCGAACAGATTCCAATAGTATTGATGTGTCAAGTGATATCCATGTGTATACAGCCGGAATGGGGTTTCGTGGAAACTGGGATTATAACGGATTTAAATTTCCGGCGTCAGGTCATGGTGGAGGAATTGATCTTGGCGGGATACTATATGATAAACACGGATCATTTTCGCTCCAGATTCAAAATCTTGGAGCACTGTTCTGGGGTAACAATGTTCACGATGTAACCTATAAAATCAGGAAAAATGACTTTACCGTATACGATCTTATTACTGCAATTGATGATGCCGGTGGAACATGGGATTCTGCAAGTACGCGAATCTTTAACAGAAACGTTGGTGAGTATTTTCCGGATTCTGATGATGTATTGAAAGAATCGAAGACTATTGTTACGGCGCTTCCGGCAGTATTTTCGGCGGCATACCTGAGATCATGGGATTTTTTTGATAATGATCATAAAAAAATGCATAAGCTATCGCAATATGTAAATGTTGGAGTTGAATACAGTCAGGGTCTGATGAAATCCCCAGGTTCATCATTTGTTCCCCGGTTTAGACTGTATGGCGAAAACGGATTTCTGAACGGGTATGTACCTTTACAAATTGGTCTTGTTGCTGGTGGCAGGGAGGGCTTTGCATCTGAAGCATCGATGGCCGTTCATACCAATCCGTTTCATTTCGGTCTACAGTACCGGGCAATAGGAACCCCGTACTTTGCGCCAAAACGGGGAATGGAGCTCGGATCATATATCGCACTTACCTGGGGTGCTCCGCGGGACAGGGATAATAATAATAGTGCTGTTGACAAAGTGGATAATGATAAAAAGGTATTAGAGGTCAGGGATGAACGTCTGGATTATGATAAAGATCTGGACAGTATTCCTGATACACTTGACAAGTGTATAGATGAACCTGAGGATTACGATGGATTTACTGATGAAGACGGATGCCCTGATTATGATAACGATGGCGATTCAATTCCTGACAGTCTTGATAAATGCATAAATATTATGGAGGATCTTGATGCGTTCGAAGATGCAGATGGATGTCCTGATTATGATAATGATATGGATAGTATTCCCGATACGCTTGACAAGTGTGTAAATGAACCTGAGGATTACGATGGATTTACTGATGAAGACGGATGTCCTGATTATGATAACGATGGCGATTCAATTCCTGACAGTCTTGATAAATGCATAAATATTATGGAGGATCATGATGTGTTCGAAGATGCAGATGGATGTCCTGATTATGATAATGATATGGACGGTATCCCCGATACGCTTGATAAGTGTGTAAATGAACCTGAAGATTGTGATAACGTTGAGGATGATGATGGCTGTCCGGATACATTCGCATTGCCAAAAAACACAATGTTAAAACAACCGGTTGAGTAAGAATACAATTTCTTACTCAACTTTAATCCTGACCTTCTTAACAATTACGCCAGTACTCATATAGATCATCAAGCGTCTTTTCCATCGGAATTGAACATTTCCAGCCGGTGTGTTTCATAAGTTTGGAATTGTCGCCTGTTAAATAGCGGTTTGTCGCATGGCCACGCATTTTTGACTGTTCAGAGCGAATCTCGATTTTTTTACCTGATTTTTCGGCAAGATAGGTAAGAATCCATTCGAGAGTGAATCCTCGTCCGCTGCAGACATTATAAACCTCACCGGCTTTGCCATATTTCAGTATTCTATAGTATCCGTCAACAACATCACGTACATCGGTAAAATCAATTGTTGATTCAAGGCTTCCCGTCAGGAGCACCGGTTCAGATAATCCGCGCTCAATATTGACAATCTGCTTTGCCCAGTCAGAACAAACAAACAGCGGCGATTGACCCGGCCCTGTATGGTTAAACGAGCGGGTAAATGAGATTTTCATACCAAACTGACGCACATACTGCTGACCGAAGAGCTCTGCGCTGTATTTTGTAATTCCGTAAAAGTTCTCCGGCAGCGGGTGTATATCTTCAGTGATAACAGTTGCATTGATATTTGAATTGTATTCTTTGGATGATCCGATAAACAGGATTGCACTTGATGGACTCGCAATTCGTGCTGCCTCAAAAATAGAAAGTGAACCAAGCACGTTTATCTCAATTGAACCTAATGGTGATTTATCTGCATCGGGAAGATAACTTACACCTGCCAGATGAAAAATCATCTCAGGTTTAACCGATGCGAAAAGGTCGCAAAGCTTGTCCTTTTCAAGAATATTTACTTTTGCATACTCTATGGACGGATTTCGGGATGTATCAGTGTTGTCAATTCCATAAACACGATACCCTGATGTTTGCAGCAGGTCTGCAAGCCACTTTCCGACAAATCCATTGCTGCCTGTAATTATTGCTGATTGTGTACTCACGTTGGTACTTTCCCTGAAATGAAATTCATTGCCACCGGCTCAAGTTTATCATGATAAAAGAGCCATTTTGAAAATACGTTAAAGCAGTTGTCTAAAACCAGTGTCGTGAATGATCCGATCTGAATCCAGGAATGAATTCTGTTTTTTACTACTGAGTAACAAAATCGGGGAACAAGTAATCAGATAAACGCAATCGGGACGGAACCTGATCCTTTCGACAGACCGTATCACGTTACATTTCCACTCCGGGCTGAGCCTTAATTCCCTGATTAAAGCCATGCTTTATGCAGGTAATCTCACTAACGGTATCTGCGATGTTGATAAGCTCAACAGGTGCGTTTCTGCCGGTACAGATTATTATAATCGAATCATGTGCCTTATCTATCGCATGCAGTATATCAGTAATGTCAAGAAGTCCGGTGTCGATTGCAGCACAGATCTCATCAAGAATAACCATACCGACAGATGGGTCTGTCAGTTTACCTGTAGAAAAAAGTAAGCCGTCCTGTGCAGCTTTGCGGTGTCGCAAATACTCTTCCTGGTCAGGATTGATTACAAATCCAAGGCCAAATTGTACTATGTCAATAGTTGGAATTTTCGCAAGTGCTACAAGCTCACCGATATTGTCATTACCCTTGATAAATTGAATGATTGACACGTTAATACCGTGGCCGGCTGCACGCAGTGCAGTTCCGAATGCTGATGTCGATTTCCCTTTGCCATCACCGGTGATAACAATAATCCGTTTCATGAAAGTACCTTCATAATGAAATAGTGTATGCCAATGCCGAAAAGAGTGAACAGAACTGTTGTTGACAACATGAGCAAATTTGCCTTCATGATATCTGATGGTTCAAGTTCCCGGACCGGATCACCAATAAATGGTTTTTTATCCGCGATGCCATCATAGTAATTAAGTCCGCCAAGACGTACATCAAGAGCCCCGGCAAAAGCAGCCTCACTGAGGCCACTGTTAGGGCTGTGATGATTGCGTTTGTCACGAAAGAATATATAGATACTGTTTTTAACATTGTAACGAAGTATACATGATGCAAGCCAGATGAATGGTACTGTTATACGTGATGGCAGATAGTTTGCTATGTCGTCAATGCGCGCCGATGCCCATCCGAAATAGCGATAGCGTTCATTTTTATGCCCGAACATTGAATCAAGGGTATTGATTGCCCTGTAGGTCAATGCTCCTGCCGGTCCGAATAATAACGCATAAAAAAGCGGCGCAGTAACGCCGTCAACAAGACTCTCTGCAACAGTTTCAACTGCCGCGCGGGTTATTCCCTTTTTGTCGAGATTCGCTGTGTCCCGACCGACGATCATTGCTACTTTCAAACGGGCATTATCAAGCGAATCCAGTATCAGAGCCTTATAAACAGCATGTGCGTGATTAATGAGATCACGCGGTGCAATTGATACATATAGTATAAAAATTCCGGCTGCTGCTGCGACTGTCCAGTGAAGCTCTGATGTCGCTTTGAGTATCAGTATTGCTGCTGTGCTGCAGAGTCCTATTATGGTAAGTGCAGTCAGTATTCCGGCAATGCGCAGAGAGAAGAAACATGCTTTTCTAAAAAAACGTTCACACACTGTTGCAATAGCTGCAATACCACGAACCGGGTGTGGGAGCCATCGGGGATCACCAAGTATTATGTCGAGTAGTAATGCTGCCGTAATAATGAATTCCAGTCTCATGCCTGGTATTCCCTGAGAATGGTGTCAAGTACAGTAATAAATGCATTGTTTTCCTGTTCAGTCCGTATCGCGATCCGGATATAAGAGGGATCAAGGCCAATAAAGTTTGAGCATTGACGAATAGCGATGTTTTTCTGAATCAGATGGCGATGAAGAATTTCTCCGTTTAATGGCGGCTGAAGTTTAATTAAAAAGAAATTGCAATTTGTCGGATATACGTGTACTCCCGGAAGGCCGGTCAGTTTTGTAAAAAAAGTAAAAAGCAGACGCTGCATAGTTTCCCGGGAACGGGACTGGTAGGCTGTGTTTTCAAGTGATGCAATGCCAACTTCTGATGCAATACAATTGATACCCCATGGAATACAGTGCTTTTTCAATCGTGAAATATGTTGTGGTGTTCCGACTGCATAACCGAGGCGTAAACCGGGGATTGCATAAAACTTTGTCATCGAACGGATCATTAGTACATTTTCAGGCAGTTTAGCTGCTATTGATTCGTGAGGCGTAAACTCAATAAATGATTCATCAATGACAAAAAAAGAATTCTTATGTGCATGACATAAACTTTCTATCTCTCCGGTTGTGAGTACGGTGCATGTAGGATTATTCGGTCTGCCGATAAAAATGATATCATCCGGACGTATTGCTGATGATAATGCTCTAATGTCAATTTGAAAATTATCGGATTCATTACAGTAGTAATATTCAACAGAAATAGCGGCATGTCTGGCTGCTTCGGAATAATCGTTATATGATGGAACCGGGATTACGGCGCGTTTAAACTGAGATATATAAGGTGATGCATAAATCAATTCACTTGCACCGTTTCCAGGCATAATCATTGATGGGTCCCAACCGCCAAACCGACTGATTGCAGCGATAAGTTCCCTGTACCCGTAATCAGGGTAGTGTTGTATATCGGTGATACTTTTATTTAAAATATTGATAAGTTCCGGGATCGGGCCAAGTGGATTAATATTTGCACTGAAGTCTGTAATTGATTGACGACTGATATTGTTGCTTTCAGCCAATTCTCTGAGATTCCCGCCATGACTATACTCTTTATCTGGAAAAACAGACATAGCTTATAATCCAGACATCATTATTGTTTTTTGTAACTGATGGTTTCATTGTTTCCCGGTATCGGTTCATTACTGTTCGATGTGTAGAAATTACATAGAGGTGATAGGGAATACAAGGCGAAAATAAGGCTGTTATTGCGTACAACGACAAAATGCTCTGCCGCTGTAGTTGTCTTAAATCCGGCAATACTGTTTGAAACTATTCAACAAACAGCTATAGGCTGTGGCGTTAAGGAGTTGTCCTTATGCAGCTCATAATTAAGAGCGACACAGGGAACTGGCGAATACTTGCATCGAAGCACTTAAAATCATGTAACGTGTTGAGTGGATTATAATTAGAACAAATTGCCATGGAAGGCCTGATATATGAAAGGTTTTATGGATACATTGTCTGATGATTGCCGGAATTTTGTTAATTGCTGAATGCTGTCTATCTTAAAAATCAAAGAGTGGTAAAATTAAAAGTGTAAAAATATTGTACAGATAACGCTTGTAATCAATTGAAATTAAATAGTATATATAATGAATTAATATAAATTACTAATAATCTTTGTACAAAAATTAATACATCACCAGAAAATTGCTGTATATTATAGGAAAACAGTTTTTATCTGTTTACTGCAAATTTAAGGGTTAATCCGGTCAGGGGCGGGGTGCTGTTTGTCAGGAGAAACAAACATAATTCTGACTGGTGAGACTGAACATTTCTATAACTATATAATAAGGAGAAATGCGCTGGTGAAGAAGGAATTGCTAAAACACGCAGGCTGGATGCAAAAGGTAGTTTTACGATTAACAGCGGTCGCTATCATTTTTATCTGTATCGGGCAGTCTCAGGCTGCCGAAGTTTGCGAGGCAACACTCGATTGTCCTACCAACTATGCGACATCTTCGATTGATACTCTAAAGCTTCCTCCGAAAATCGTCGCGTTGTCAAATGTTTTCAAACACTGTTCGCCGACCTACTTTGATGAATCCTACGTACCGGGTAATGTGGATACTATTTCACTTTTTTTTATAATAGACCACTCGGGAAGTATGTCGGAAATGGACAGCACCTGTACCCGGTATCAATTGACTGCAAATCTGATTGATTCCCTGAAAGCAAGTTCGCCGGTGTCTGAAGTTGGCATGGTGATATTTTCGAATCAGTTGCTTCACAATGCGGAAAACGATCCTTATGCGGTAAAGCTCGATCCGGCATCATCATATACAGATGCCTATATTCCGTTAACGCAGCTAAATACAACTGTAGGCGGGCAGAGTGCAAGTGATTATCTTAAAAGTGTAATTGCTTTGAGCTCCACCGAAAGAGATATTGGATTTAACAGGAAACTGATTAATAGCTATTATGATAACAACGGACGTCATAGTGGTCATGCCGGATTTGAAAACTCGCTTACCGGGTATAATGGCACAACAGATATAACGCTTGCTTTTGATGCCGCAAGGAAAGCATTTCAGACAGCTAAGAATCCGCGTGCAAAACAGTATATAATATTCCTTTCGGATGGTGAACCGCAGAATGTCGATCTTGAGAGAAAAGCGTTTATCGATGATTACAAATCGGGAACTGATCTTCCCGCAACGTTTACCGCATTCTGGGTAAATAAAGATCAGCCGATCCCGGATCAGATTGTTGAAATGACAAAGAATATTCAGAATAATAATTACTCTGCAAGTAATAAAATGAGTGTAGTGTGGAAAACGCAGGGTAATATTGAAGATCTGATCAGTAAGCTTCTTAATGTATCAACAGGTCGTGGCTTTACAAAAATTCCAAGTATACCACAAAGCATGACTATTAATGGTATAAGCGCAACAAAGTTTGATGGCGATTATGCTTATTTCCCGAACAGTTTTGCATTGAAGAGTCCATTGACAAAATTTACCGTAAGCTTCACCTACCATTATGATTCACCAATGGATATTGACTCAACTAAAACGTTTGACATCCTTGTAAAGACGGATCCAAATGCCAAAGTACCTGCAGAAATTGCAACTAACTGTTGGGAGCAGGGGATCATTAAATTTTATGTCAACAATGCAGAGGTACCGTCAATGCTCACTGATGATCAGAAAAATATCGAGATCAGGTATTTTCCAATGACACCGATGAGCCAAACCAGTGTTCAACTTAAAATTACAAATACCGCAGCCGGATATAAAGACAGTTTAACAGTAACTGCAAATAAACAGTCAGACTATTACACCGCTATTGTAACAAGGGAGACTTCAAATCAATCCAAGGTTGACAATGTACTTCAGACAACGGTAAATGACAGTGTTGCAGCCAAGTATGAAAATCCTGATTTCCCTCTGGATATCATAAGGGCGACACGCAGCATTGGTGCCGCACGAAACCTTGGTATCGTCTCCGCCAGTATATTTGATCAGGACGCTGATGGTTTTGCTGATCTGATTAAAGTCACCGAAGCTACAGACCAGATTACCAGTGAGGAACTTAATCAGATTACACCGAAGCTTTACTTCTCAGGTGCCCGTTCGATGAAAATCGTATCGGCATCAAAGACCGGTGCGGGTTTTGATCTCATCGTCAAGGTTTCCGATAAAGAGCCAAACACCGCAACATCCGCAGATGAACGTCTTGTAATACAGAATGTACCGAATCTTGCCGCTGGTGGTATGTTTCCTGCAGGATCTATTGTTATTGCTGACAGTATGGCTCCGGTTATCGCAAGTGCAAACTATCTTAACGGGAAGAGCTCCGGAAGTGTAAAGGATAATGATACTCTTGTTGTTAAATTTTCTGAAAAAGCAGATAGCGTTGATGTCCCCGCGCCGTTCTGGTTGTTTGATCCCGTGCGTCAGGAAAAGTATTCGATCAGTCTTAGCACCATTGCAAGCGGCGATGGAATCACACAGCGGTTTATTGTTACTGCAGTGAATGTAAAAACCAGCGTGTCAAGAAACGATTCAATATGGATTAATGAAACTGCATCAGTTAACGATATGTTTAATAACGTGCAGAATAATCAGAATAATCGCCGGGTTACATTACAGTCGCAAAAAATTGATTACTCATTCACAGTTATCGCAGGACCGACCCCGGTCAATCCCAAAACGTATACGATACCTAATGTTATTGCAAGTCAGTTCAATAATGGTGCTGTTACGAGTGGTGTTGTTATACAGATAAAATCCGGTGAAGTAGTGTTACCACAGGATTCAATTAGCGCATCGATTACTATCTATGATCAGGTTGGTAATGCTGTTGTAAAGGATGACAAGTGTGCGGTTACAAGAGAAAACGGTAAGCTCCTGTATATTTGGAACGGAGTAAATCGTAACGGCCGTTATGTCGGTGATGGTACCTATGTGGCAGTTATCACTGTTACGGTATCAAATGGTGTTTCCCGCACAATTAAAACTAAAATCGGTATCCTGTATCAATAATCAAACTTAACAATATAAGAGAATAACTATGATAAATAATAAAGTAACAGTCCGTAAATGGTTAATCAGTCTCGGTATTGCGGCAGGATGCGTATCGTCCTTTGCAGCCGGACTTCCCGGAGAATATCTTCTTTCACAACAGTGGCGTGACGCGCTTGCGCGATATTCTCCACTTACCAATGCAGCCTATCTGTCAAATGCAGAATATATTGGTGTGCAGCTTTCACAGGCATTTACTGTTGATAACACCTATAAACTCACCGAAGGTATTTTTGTGTATCCGTATCATAAACATACCTTCGCATTAACCTATGAAGGTGTTGGCGCAGGAGAACTCAGCAAGACATCAGTGGTGGAAGGAGCCGGTACCTTTGACATCGCACCAAATGGAACTGTTACGGATCGCAGCAATTCGTTTTTGTTATCCTATGCCTACAACGTCTGGAGAGGGTTAAGTATCGGTATTAATGGGCATGTTGTATACAATAATATCCTTGGCAAATCAATGATCGGTTATGGCGGAGACATTGGTGTGTCGTATGCAATTGTCAATGATAGCCTGAAAGGATCACATATCGTTGGTTTGTCAACACAGAATCTTGTTGTTGAGGGTGATGTGGAGTATGCAAGTGCTGCGACCGTGTCGTATTTAGGGAGAATGTTTGAGAACAAACTCGATCTCGAACTGTATCTTTCTGTGAAGGACTTTCTTGCGCAGACAGAAAATTATAATTCCGGCAGTGATAAAAGCATCGAGTTTGATGTCGCGTTCAAAGCCGGGACCTGGCTTTTTAATTTTCTTAAAGTATATGGTCAGGTTGGTAATGAGTACTGGGGTGCAACTGCCGGTGTCCATGCTCCATCATTGAATAAAGGACGTGATCTTACCGTATTGTATCAGTTCATGATGCCCTTTGATGCCGAGTATCCATCACACTCGATCTTTGCACGGTCGGAATTTGGTGAGCCGCGTAAAGAGAAAGTTGCAAAAGCAGTTAAAGAGAAGATCAGCGGTATTCCTTATGATCTTTACAATAAGGCTATGAAGCTTTACTCTGATGGAATGTATTGGGATGCATATTTTGTATTTGCAAAGATCCTTGTCGAATATCCTAAATTTATTAAGAACGATTTCATAACTCTTTACAGTGGATTATGTCTTGAAAAGCTTGATATAAGAGATGCTGCTGCCGGACAGTATCAGCGTGCTATGATAAAGTATCCAAGAAGTAAAATTCATCCGTTTGCTAATATGGGAATAATGAATATCTATTATCGTCAGGATAATACAAGCGGTGTTAATGATATGTTTAAACTGCTCAGTGGTCCTCACACAATAGATTCGTTACGGTATCATGCACATTATCTCCAGGGTGAAACTTTCATAAAAGAAAAGAAGATTAACGAAGCTGTTGATGTTTTAAGAAAAATACCGGTTACACACATGGATTACATCTATGCGCGCCATTCCATGGCAGTATGTGCTGCAATGCAGGATAATTATCAGGCCGCACTTGGTTACATGAAAGATTGTCTCAGTGCTAATACAAACACTGCTGCAGATGAAGAGTTGATAAACAGAACATACCTGTTTACCGGGTATCTGTTTCACGAAGAGAAGGAATTTCCCAATGCGCTGGCATCACTGCAGATGGTTCCAAAGACCAGTATCTACTATGAAGATGCGCTGCTTGGCATCGGATGGATAGCATTGCGTGCTAAAAAATGGGATGATTGTACCGCAGCCGGGCAGAACCTTGTCAATGTTGCTACATCGGAAGTAAACAAAGCGGAAGGTGAACTGCTTCAGGCGTATGTTACTATGATGAAAAAAGATTACGACGGCGCAGCCGGATCTTTACAGCGAGCATCATCACGCTTAAGTACACTCTCAGCACCATCACAGGCTGATCTTGACAGAGAAACTGATTCGTACAGAACTATCCGTGATAACTATGAGAGGTTTGGAAAAGATGTCGAGGAGATTGCATCACACAAACAGGAAGCCGATATTATTGAGGCGGTTGACAGTATGCATATTGATCAGTATGAGTTCGTACGTGAGATCAGTGAAAAAATTACCTATTTTGATACATGGCGACGTCAGAACTTTTTTGCCAGAAATATGAGTGTTGTTCAGGAGGATGTCGAATATGCTCTTGCACGGGTGCTTAAAATGATGAATCAGAAAGAAATCAGGAAAGAAGTCGAAAAGAGCGAGAAGAAAGAGGATAAACTCGACAGGGAGATAGAACAGCTTAAGAATCAGATTGAAAACGGCAGGTAAACGACAAATTATCAATTTGGTTTGATATAGGGGGGGGGCAGTTAGTAATGCCTCCCTTTGCTATTTCAGGATTACACTTCGACCTCGAAAAACCACTTTTCACTCCACACGTTTCTCCCCCCACCCACTTGACATTCCTGAACCCTTGACGTAGTTTAAGAATTCTGAATCGTATCATAATATCAGGTTAGTAAATATTAAAAAAAGGAGCACCAGGAATGATCAGAATAATAATGCTTGTCAGTATGTGTTTATTTGTAAGTTGCTTTGATGACTCCGGTACAGGTCCGGCTAAACAAGTCTATAAAACATCTGGTAGTTACTCTATTACTTATGATGGCGATACTTATAATTGTTCAGTTCCGGAGGGCGCAGGATCCTGCAGTATTCTTGGAGACAGCACAATGTACCACATTGTCGTAAATGGTTCAGACTCAAAGGAAAATAGTGAGGCAGATAAATCCAAGTTAGTCTTTTGGGGGTATATAAAAGAAAGTAAAACCGGAATACTATCTTTAGGACAATCTGATAGTACCTTCGTGTTTGGGTTCTATGATTCTACAGGTGACTGCTACAGGGCAGATGATGGGACAATTACGTTTACCACATTTCCACTCCAGGCTGGTGATACTCTAAAAGGCACTATTTCGGGAATCATGAACAGTATAATCAGGTATGATCCTAAACCATTTTCAGCTGATTTTAGCTTGATATGCGAAAGCTTTAACTGACTACTCTTAAGGTGCACGGCCCCCATCGATCGTGACCGGTCGAAGCTAAGTGAAATACTAGATTCTGGCATTTGTGTCTGAAAATGATTATGGTTGTATAGTTACAATAAGGGAACAAGACTGTGGTTGCTAATGAAAGAATATACTTGCAATTTGACAAGAGTAAATCATCAGAGATGCAATTAATGATTAACAAAAACGGCTATGAAATAGAAATAAGCGATTTTTCAAGTCCGTTGATGTATGATGATGGTAAGGATATGAACAGTATAATTGAATGGTTTTTGAATCAAAACATTAATTACAAAAATTCCTCCTTTCATGCTCCATTTATCGGCTTACAGATCAAGTGCAGGGACTCCGGAATATCGACACTTTCCAGGAACAGAATTGAAACATCAATTGAAATAGCTAATAAGTTAGGCTGCAGTAAATTTATTGCTCATACTGGTATTAACCCTCTTGCATCAACAAATGTTTTTAGTGAAATTGTTGATTTTCATGTCAATTATTGGGAAAATCTTGCTGAAAAATATCCTGACATAGTAATTTGCCTCGAAAATGTCTGGGAAAATGATGACAAATTCTTTATTAGCTTTTTTGAAAAAATTAAATCAAAAAATATAAAAATGTGTTTTGATCTGGCTCATGCGATCGTTTATAGCGACACACCATACATTACATGGTTAAATGATTTATCAGAATATATTGTCCATGTTCATCTATGTAATAATAATTTGAAAGAAGATAATCATTATGCTCTGGACAAAGGGGATATCAATATAAGCAATTCGATTCACAAAATCGAAGAAATCTTATCTTCACCAACGTATCTGTTAGAAGTCTTTTCAGTAGAAAACACAAAAACCAGTATTGAATATTTATATAGAAACGGAATAGTAAGTAAAGAAATCATATAAAATCCCCAGGCAATCTAAAATTGGAAAATAGCACAAAATGAGGATAGCCTTTATTTCTGATATCCATGGTAATTTACAGGCACTTGAAGCAGTACTGAGCGATATTGAAAAAAGTACCATTTGACATTGAGGCAACACGGGCAGTTATCGCTGCAACAGATGTCCCATACAGAGGTTGGTGGACAAAACAGTACATCTAAGGTGCCGCAACGATCAATTCAGGTACACTCGTTACGCGTCACTTGTCACGTCTTATCCCCTTGACACCCCCGAACCCTTGACGTAGTTTAATTATGATGTGAACGGAACAGAATTTTTTTTCCGGTAAGGCGGTGCTGGTGGGATCAGTGGTTTGTGATCGATTGATGTTATGGTAGTACTATTGCAGCGTGTTAAGAGTGAGTCGATCACAGGTGGCACTGCACGACAAAACTAACGTACGTAACCTGGATGTATTCATGTCACAATTTTTCAAAGGGGTTTCTATGCGCAATCAGCTGATATTGTGTACATTTGTTGCGAGTTTATTCGGTTGTTCTGGATCAATGCAATTTGTTAATAAACAATACAATTACGACCCCGATAGCTCTTGTATATCTTTACTGCCGCTAACTAAAGATGCCCTGATAATTTCAAATCGAAAAGATGTTCATGATGATTTTAAGAATGACAGTCGCGAGGCTGAAGCGATAATAACTGATACTTCGTATAAATATCTATACAAGGTTATAGTTGATAGTATTAATACTATTGAAAATGTTGAAATCTCTAGTTCTGCATGTAGTAACTGGACACAAAATGCGGCTCGTTTTTTTTCGTACCATAAAAAAATCGGTAAAGATAGCACACTTATTTCATTTAATGTAATGAGAAGAGAACACCTTGATACTCTATCGACTAAAGCGAATATTTTAATTTTTATAAATAAATTGGCCATTACCAGGAATGCTGGCTCTGCAGGCTCCCCCCGTATTTATATGGGAGGAGGTCTGGGAGGAGGTCTGGGAGGAGGTATGTGGGTTGGTGGCGGTGGAGGGAAAATGTCAACATTTGACGCAAATGTACAATATATTATTTGGGATTATCGAAAAAATGAACCGATAAGCTGTGGTGAGTTTACCTCTAAAGCAGGAATATTTATTGCAGCAACAGATGATACCTGGAAGGCATTATTTAAATCTATTGGGAATCAATTAATTTCAACGACACCTTTCAGAGGTAAAATTAAAAAAAACCAATGATTTTGTTGCGCGTAAAGAGCCGTGCCCCCAAACATCGCCTGACAAGCGCATGGCGGCTCCACGCTCAGACAGATCTAAAGGAGAGAATAAAAAAATGTCTGAATTGTTAAAGCAAATATGTTCAAATGGTTTTGCATTATTCATTCCAATATTTCTCTGGAATTTGATTTTTCTAAAAAAGCTTCCCCCGGTGTTTGAAAATAAAACATTTGATAAAAACATACCAAAATATGTACTGATTGGAGAAAGTATTTTTCGTGCAATTATTTTTGTTATACCAATACTGACTGAAATAAATTTTACAAAAATTTCTGAAAGTATTGGAATCTACATTTTTATAACGGGTGTAATTGTCTACTTCCTCACCTGGTTGTTCTTAATTTATTATCCTGATTCAAAATGGAGTAAAAGCATAATAGGATTTTGTGCCCCGGCGTTTACTCCAATAATTTGGCTGGTTGGCTTTGCATTTACAGTAAACAAGTTTAACATTAACATAAATTATAATATCTGGTTTTATCTGGCACCTTCAATCATTTTTGTATTTTTCCATGTTGTTCATAGTGCGATTGCTTTTAAGAACTGGAATAAAAATACAAATTCTTTGGAAATTACAAAATGTAATGAAATTGTAAGTATCCGGTAAACCACGTCTGATAATATAAGCAAGTCCAGGTAGGATATGATATTTTACTTTGAGAGGTCGGTGTTTTGCGGGATTGCTATTTTAGGAAGCAGAAAATTGGTAATATATTTAG
>JAAZBG010000209.1 GCA_012513915.1 Fibrobacter sp. | reverse complement strand
CTAAATATATTACCAATTTTCTGCTTCCTAAAATAGCAATCCCGCAAAACACCGACCTCTCAAAGTAAAATATCATATCCTACCTGGACTTGCTTATATTATCAGACGTGGTTTACCGGATACTTACGAAATATGAGGTGGTTTACAAACAGCCTACAACAGGCAAAGCACAATAATTTACTCCGTTATCACTACGTAAATCTTAGTGCGGTTTACCAACACGTTGCGCCTCTGGACGCTTGTTAATAAATAAGATAGGTGCACTGACCTACCTTGACGATCCGGTGTACCGCCACCGCGAACCTACGGAGATTTTCAGAAAAGAATAAGGAACTATTGTGAATAAAATGTATCATATTTTGAATGGTGATTCTTTGAGAAAACAATTTCCGGAAGAACTAAAGGGTGAGATTCTTATAACAAGAGAGTGCCTGATTGATGGAGATGTACAAGGTAGTCTGAACGGTGATTTATGAAAATTTCAACATCTGATGATAATAAAATATACCATACCATGCTGGAAGACGACCCCGCCCTGGCGGGCACCCCTCCAAAGAGGGGAATTTATTTTTTATTACTCAGGACAAAAAGTACAGAACCCATTTTCTTTTCTTTCGCACCCCTTTAGCTGGTACATTTACAATTAGAAAAGACTCAAGCCCGGAACTGTTTGAACATGAATTCGAACTGCAGAAAATAATTAGTCATACTAATTTCACCTAATAGATAAAAAAAAATTACTTCTGGCTACTGAATTCTGAATTCTGGATTCTTCCTCCTGCGCGTTTTCTGGGCGGTCTTTTCTAATTGTAAATGGGTTTTATGCCAGCGTTCTTCGGGCGCAATGCATTTTTTGCAGACAGGTGTAGAAATAATTTTCCTGTTTACATCAGTGGAGCAGTATTAACAGAATATGGTCGTCGAGCTAGCCGGTAGAAGCAGTATCAACAGAACATGGTCGTCGAGCGCCAGTCGAGACGACCTATCGCTTCGCAAACCAAGGGGCGCTTTACTCCCCTTGGAAACCCCTGACCAGCGCTTTACTAAGGCAACGGAATAAAAATCACAACAACACAAGGTGCTATTTCAGTAGCTCACGAAGAAATGCTAAATTTGTCGGCCAGGCTTTCTCTGTAGCTTTGAGATTAGCACCCTCCTGTCCTGACTGATTTTTGAGAAATGCATGACTCGCGCCATCATATACATGGACATCATAGCGCTTGTTCAAACGCTTCATCTCGGTTTCGGTTGCTGCGATACCAACATTTATCCTGTTGTCTGCGCCGCCGTAAAGACCAAGGATCGGTGCATTGATAGTAGAAAGCTTTTCAATGGCTGGTGCAGCACCATAGTATACAACCGATGCTGCTACTTTTGAGCTGCGAGTTGCATGATTAAACGTTGCTCCACCTCCCCAGCAGTAGCCAACGACGGCATATTTGCCCATTGATCGCTTCTGGTTGGTAGCCCATGTTGCGGCAGCTTCAATTCTACGGGAAACATCATCAAGTGACAGCGACGAATTGATTCCACGCCTTTGATCCTCTGGTATCATCCTGGTTCCTCCCTTTCCATCAGAAGCCTTTCCAGTAAGAAAATCGGGGGCAACTGCGATAAACCCTTCATCAGCAAATTTAACAGTCACGGAACGTGCCCAGTCGGTTAGTCCGAATATTTCATGGACGACAATAACCACAGGGGCTTTTGCGTTGCCTTTGGGCATCACTACCCAGGCATCAAGCATATCATTCTCTCCTGCGTCAATCGTAACCCAGGTCCCTTTCAGTGGTGAAGAGTCCATGTAGGCAACTGCTTGTGAGTCGGAAACAGGGAGTGATTCCATTCCTGATACACTTAGAAAACACAACGCAACCAGCAATGTGAAAATGGTTTTTTTCATGATACGCCTCCAGTGTGATGCAACGAAGTTGGCTTCGGTAGATATACAAATTTTCTCCGAAATGGGATTACGGAAACGAAGGATAAAAAATTGATGGTTTTTAACGAATATAGTTGTTACATCAGCATGCCAAAATGCCTGCCGCAGGTGCAACACAAAGAGGGATTGCAATAATCAAGTTCTGCAAATTTGAATCGTGACAATTGCCCCTGATGCATTGCACTTAAAATGTTTCCTGGGTGTCAGTACCGGATGTATCCATCAGTTCAACTTTGACCTTCTCAATTCTCTGATTGTCCATTTTAAGAACGGTCAATCGCAATCCCTCATACTCAAAGTTGCATCCTTCAGCAGGCATATCACCATATTCGTGATAAATCAGTCCGCCAAGGGTGGTATACTCTACATCCTCTGTGTCAAGAGATATTCCAAGTTCATCGTTCAGATCCTGAAGATCTATGTGTGGATCGGCAATATAGACATTTTCTGAGATCTGAACTATTTCAAGCTCCTCTTCATCGTATTCATCCTGAATATCACCAACAATCTCTTCAAGGATATCTTCCATGGTAACAAGACCGGCTGTTCCACCGTATTCGTCAACGACAACTGCCATGTGAAGATGTTTCTGTTTAAATTCACGCATAAGATCGTTTACCGGTTTACCAACAGGAACAAAATGTGCGCGCTTGATCAGTGTTTGCATATGCCACGTTGATGGATCATTTTCTGCAAGCCAGCTTAAAATATCCTTCGCGTAAAGTACTCCCGTGATTGAATCTATGGTTTCAACATAAACAGGGAATCGCGAATGGCCTTCATCCCGAATTATCGCAAGCACTTCAGGAAGCGTTGCCTTATCAGATAAACCGATTATATCAATACGGGGAACCATGATCTCTTCTGCAGTTGTATCGCCAAGATCAAAAATACTCTGAATCATCTCCTTTTCCTCATCGTCAAGAGCTTCTTTATCACCCTCTTCGGTTATTCTTGCTTTGTCCTGGTCAGAGAGAAACGCAAGTTTTCGGTCATATTTAAAAAGACCAAGAAGCCACTGCTGAAGTAATGAAAACAGGGATGCAAAAGGAAGAAACATCCAGTTGAAAATTTTATATCCAATGTAAATAACAGAAAAATAATTGCGGTAAAAACGTAATGCGATCGCACGGGGAAGTACATACGCAAACAACTGAAGCATTATGATACTGAATGCGAGCGGATACAGTATTGATTGATAAAATGGTAATTGTGGAAACAATTTAATACAGAGACTGTACGAAAGAATTGCAAATAGTGTATTGGCAACCGTCCGGCCGAAGGCTACAGTGCTGTTAAGAATAACCCAATTTCCAAGAATCGACTCTACCTTTGATGAATAATACCGGAGCAGGTCGTCATCAGTCGAGATTGTACTCTGGTTTATTGAATTGAAGACAATTTTTACTGATGCAAAGAGTGCAGACAACAGAAACGAGAAAATAAGTCCTGCGATATACAATGATATCGACGGGTCACTATCCAAAAAATCCTCCTTAGAGATAAAAATCAACAAGTTAAATCTAAACAAGTGTGTTTAAATCAACTCATTTTTCGCTGCGTGTCGAATAAAAATTCAGGGAAAAACGCATACAATGTGTATTAATATACATTTTCTCTGCTCCTTATCAAAGCGGAAACACATTACATTATATCGATTTCGCATCTGTCAGGACAGGTCAATTAATCCTCAACATCGAAATATTGTTTCTCTTTTGCTTCCATAATAATTCTGTCTTTCTCTTTAATGTGGTCATACCCCAGAAGGTGAATCATACCATGTACAAAGAGGCGTAGCACCTCATCATCATACGTCAGGCCAAACCGTCGTGCCTGTACTTTTGCACGCTGAAGTGAAATGTAGATCTCACCAAGAAAATCATCATCATCGAAACAAAACGAAAGTACATCGGTTGCTTTCTCTTTTTTACGGTAGGTCGTATTTAATTTTTTAATCATGTAGTCTGAACATAAGACAACTGAAACTGTGCGGCCGGTTGGAACGTTCTCTTTTTTAAGAATTTTTTTACCCATTTTTTGAAGCGCAGCAGCAGGTGATGGCAGGGACTCATACTGGTGATGAATCATGATCTGAGAGTGTACAGGCATAGATTGGTTCCTTGTGAAGTTAACAGACTGATTTCATGGCGATAGGATATATTCAATTTTTTACTGCCATTTATTGCAAAGAGTATTATTTGTATATAAACCGTATCATTGACAGAAAATATGTCGGCTCAGGAGATTGTTTGTAAGTGTTATGTATAGATTCCTGCAGGTTCTTTTAAATCCGGTCAGGTGCAATTGTTGAAAGACTTGGTGCAAATCCGGAACTCGTATCGTGTTGTGTCGTAGTGTCGCAGTAACCAGGATACACGGTGACAAAAAACAGAATTGTCACTTCATGTATTTATTCTGAATTAATTGTTAACAATCATACCGACAGAAAAAACAATCATAAATGTGAGCCATAAATAGAGCAGTGCGTTATTTAAAAACTGTTCCGACGAAGATTGTTTAGTCTCTTTTGTTGATTTCGCAGGATTTTTAATGCTTTTAAAGTGTTTATATATTGAAAAAATTGTCCAGACAAGGAAAATCCCGCCTACGATTTTTACAAGAATCGTTGATAGAAGCATAAAAATATTGTTACCTGGTTAGAGTTTAAAATGTTTTATATGTATTCGCAGTGTACTATTTATTATTGTTCCTGATTTTCATCCATATCAAGTTTGTTTGCTGTTAATCGTCGAAGCGCAATCTCTGCACCATTCCATAACAATACAAACTCGTAGCTACCTTCTTCAGGAATAGGCAAACCATTAATATTTCCGCCAATTTCAACGACCGCACGATGGTTACCCGGTGCCTGAACCTTCCACGGTGGAAGCTCCATGGTAAATGGTGAGTTTTCTTTTCTGAAGATCAACTGGGCATCACCGTCAGTTGCAACATCAGTAAGCGCAACGTAGATTGCACAGTTTCCATGCTTTGATGGATAACTGGGGCTATTGATTGAACTGAACGTTCCGGATAGAATGCTCTTTCCGGTATGAGCGTCTCTATAGTAATTATCACAGATAACCATCGCAAGAACAAGAGGTTTCATCACCATCCCTTTTTAAAAGTATAACTCTTATAATATATATTGTGGTGTAACTGCATAGGTCAAGAGTCATCTCTGTTCAAAAGAGACTTCAGGCACAGTGTGTTCAGTGATAAGTATGATAAGATTGTTTAATTGATATAAAATCAATGATAGATATGATTTTCCCATGGCTTGAATGATATAGAAATGCTTTATAGCGTTGATTTGACAGTGCTTTTAACAGCTCACAACTATTACCCGTTTTTTTGAATACTTTTGAATACAGTTATTAGGCTCGAAAAGGGTTTTTCCTGTAAAAAAAGCATGTAGTTATAACGGAAAAATATATATTGATATAAAGTACATACATATTTATGGTTGATACTTAATCAGGAGGAGGGTACTATGATACGTTCGGGTGCTTTATTAATTGCATTATTAGCGGTCGTTTCATTTGCCCAGCAGGATCTCGATTCGGCTTTGGCAAATTTAAGTGAGGCCGTAACTGCTCAGGGGGATGCAGCTCATGATCTGACTGTTGCCAGGGATATACTCACTAAAGCCGGCATTACTGACCGTACTGCAGAGCAGGCAACTATAATTGAAGACGGAAGGGTTGTGTCGCTTGATTTGTCAAACAGAGATGTCGCTAATGATGGTATCAGTGTACTGCCGTCAGAAATAGGCAAACTGACAGGGCTAAAGGTATTACTTTGTAAAAACAATGTTCTTACAGAGCTGCCACTGGAGCTTCGTAATTGTGTAAATTTGACAAAAATAGATTTCAACAGCAATAAAATTACCGGGATTCCACTCGAATTTGGTCAACTTGATAAATTGGTTGATATTGATTTCCGGTATAATCGCCTTGAAACGCTTCCCTATACGATCGGCAATCTGAAACAACTTGTAGTGCTGCGTCTTTGGGGAAATGTGTTAACGACCCTGCCAGGTCAGATCACAGCGCTACCTTTATTGAAGGAACTATATCTTAAGGATAATCGTCTGTCGAGCCTGCCGCATGATATTGTCAGAATGAAATCATTGACGTATATCGATATTGAAGGCAACAAACTCTGCGATCTGAGCGGGGCAGTCGACATCTGGCTCAAGGAAAAACTCAAGAATTATCGTCAGACTCAAAAGTGCTGGTGATTATTGTATAACATCTGATACACTCCGGCATTGCGGTGTATCAGGTGTTATGGTACTGTGCTGGTGTACAGTAAATCCACGTTTCTCACCTGTGTTAACAAATGTAACGCTTTGCGGCTTTCTATCCAGTAATTATTTTGTGATTAAGCGCAAATTGCCTGATAGCGCCGGTGGGGTGTGCAATGGGCATGTTATCCACATTATATAATTGAAAACTGGTGTATGATACCATTGTTTAAGACGTTAGTTCGAATCTGGTTTTTAGGAATTCTTTTATTTATTACTGTATTAGGCTATTTATTTTACAGTTTTGTCTGGGTGATACGAGTAATGCAAAAAAACAAAAAAAAGTCATTTTTCCTTATTCCGCTTGTGCTGGTGCTTTTATTTACTGCAGCATCCGGAATCTGGTATCTGTTTTTTCCTCTTCCCGTTGAACACCAAAGGGTTGAAATTGTAATTCCAAAGAACGCAAAAGTGTATCAGGTTGCGGATTCGTTGAGGAAAAAAAAGGTTATTACGTCAACCAGGGCATTTATGCTTTATGTAAAGTTGACAAATTCAGGCCATAAAGTTCAGGCCGGAAAAGCTGAGTTTTTAACTGGAAACGGTGTGATGAATGCTGTTCAGGGCTTGATGAAAGCGACTACCATTGAGCTTAGCGTGACAATTCCGGAGGGGTTGACAATTGAGCAAAGCGCATCACGGATTGCACGTGTATTTTCATCTGTTGATACATCGAAATTCATATCACTATGTAATGATCCCGAGTTTATTAAAAAGCTTAATGTGGATGCACCATCACTTGAGGGTTTTCTTTTTCCTGAGACCTATCGCTTTGCTGAAAATGTCAGTGAAGAGTTCATAATCACCCGGATGGTTCAGGCATTTGACAAGTGTTATGAATCGCTGACACACTCTGAACTTTCTGAAAAATTTACAAAGCTGCAGCTCGTTACGATTGCGTCAATTGTCGAAAGAGAAGCCACGCTTGCATCGGAGCAGACAAGAATCGCTGCTGTATTTCACAACAGAATCAGAATTGGGTATCCCCTGGGTGCAGATCCTACGGTACGGTATGCTCTCAAAAAATTCAACGGCCCTCTGACAGTCTCGGATCTGAATACATCATCGCCGTATAACACCAGAAAATACAAGGGGATACCTCCAGGACCGATCTGCTCTCCGGGAAAGGGTGCATTGCAGGCCGCGCTCACTCCCATGGAAACGAAAGATCTTTACTTTGTAGCAAAGTGGGATGGCAGCGGGGAACACGATTTCTCGAAAACAAACGAGGAACATAACCGGAAAAAACTGTTAATCCGGGACTATAATGATAAACGGAAAAAACAATACAATAAGAAGATTCCGGAGTAGCACAATGAAACGTATAATTACGGTAGCCACTGCAGTTGCAGTGATATGTTTCCAGACTGTTTTTGCAGAGGGCATGCTCCAGCCCCGGCGACTTGTTGATGCAAATACTGCTGGAATTTTGCCTCGGGCAAGTTTTGATTTTGACAGCAGAATTTTTTCATCCCGTGATCCATCACTTGGTGCAGGTGTTGTAATGGGAATCGCGGTTGGTGTGACCAACCGGTTGAACATCGGTATTAGTTATGGTGGTGAGGGGCTTGTCGGGCGCGGAAGGGATGCAAAATTCAATCCGCTTCCCGGGTGGCTTGTAAAGTATCGCATTTTTGAGGAAAGTTATTTCTGGCCCGGTTTTGCATTAGGGTATGATCATCAGGGATTTGGTGGCCTTGCCGATACGAGTACATTCGATTACAAAGGTTATATTTATAAGTCCCCCGGTTTTTTCCTGGCAATCAGCAAAAATTATTTGTTACTTCAAAAAATTCAGTTCGGGCTGCACGCAACGGTGAACTATTCTATGGAGGAATACAAGGTAATAAAGTGGCCTAACGTATTTGCTGGCATTGATCTCGCCCTTAATGAAGAGCTTGCGGTTGTTTTTGAGTATGATTTCGGTACGAATATCAAGGACATCCGCCCGAACAGGCATCCTGTGTACGCCCAACCGGGAAATGGATTTTTAAATGCCGGTATTCGCTGGGCATTTACACCTGGATTTTTTATTGAATTTGATTTCAAAGATCTGCTTGAAAACCGCAAATATAAAGATGGCAGTACACTTGGCTGGAGCCGTGAACTGAGGTTCGTTTATTATACCCGGTTTTAGTAAATAGTATAGTTCCATTAATTTAAGTACAATTTATAGTGAGAAAAATCGTATATTTGAACAGTCGGTTTTTCAGGGATTGCGTACGACATTCAATCCCTTATTCATCACAATCCGGGGTTAAATTAAATATGCGTGGATTTATTTTTGTGCTCTCAACGGTATTTTTATGTTCGTGTATATATGGTGAGGAGGCTAAGTTAAAGCCGCCACTTAAATCGCCGGGGAGTGCTGCTCAGATTGTTGATTCATCACAGCAGATTGCAGATATGATTGTCAAATCCAGGATACCGGTATTCCTTGATTTCTGGGCTGTCTGGTGCGGGCCCTGTAAAATTCTTAATCCGATTGTAGCAGAACTTGAAAAAGAATTTGATGGGAAAGTGTTGTTCTTAAAAGTAAATGTTGACATTCATAAAGCGATAGCGGGTTACTTTCGGGTAAATGCAATTCCATCGATATTTATTGTTAATGACAAAACTGTTGTAAAAGTGATTCCGGGGCTTCAGCCGAAGAGTGTATATGCTGCAGCATTAAATGATATTCTTGCAAAAAATGCTTCATCAAAACCAGATTCTCTTTCTGATGTAAAGTCAGCCAAGGCTCAAGTGCAATGAAACAGCCGGAACTGCTTGCACCTGCAGGCTCCTTTGAAGCAGCTGAAACTGCATTTTTACATGGTGCCAATGCTGTTTATATAGGCATTGGAAAACTCAATCTGCGTGCACATTCTCCAAATTTTGCTATAGAGGATATACCCGAGCTTCTTGACATGGCGCATAAGTGCAACGGGAAGGTATACGCTGCGTTTAATCTCATGCCCGATCAGTCGACTATTCCTGTAGTGCGTGAATTACTTGTTAAACTTAATGAAAAGAAAAGTATTCCTGATGCATTTATTATCAGTGATCCCGGTGTGCTTGTATTATGTAAAGAGATACTGCCATCAGCAGTACTTCATTTAAGTACCCAGACCGGTACCTTTAATCTGGTGTCACTTGATTTCTGGAAAAAACAGGGAGTAGCAAGGGCTGTTTTGCCGCGTGAATTTACTTTGTCGCAGATTTGTGAAGCATCAAAAGCAAATATTGTGGAGACAGAAATTTTTATTCACGGAGCGATGTGTGTTTCTATCAGCGGGCGCTGTCTTCTGGGGGCTTATCTTGGTGAACGTCATCCAAACAGGGGTGATTGTCCTCAGCCATGTCGATACAGGTATCGTCTGAGTCCTGTACAAAGTGAGAATGAAAACACGGGCATCTGGTTTGATGCAGAAGAGAGTGATGATGGTGTCTATCTCTTGAACTCAAAGGATTTGTGCACTATCGATATTCTGCCGCAGATTATTGCTTCAGGTGTCAATTCATTGAAAATTGAGGGACGGAATAAAAGTGTTCACTATGTCGCATCTGTTGTCAGAGTATATAGAGCGGCAATTGACAGCTGTTTGAATGACAGCGGTAATTACAGGGTACTTCCTCAGTGGCGTAAAGAACTTGATGCTCTTGAACACAGAACCTATTCAACCGGTTTTTACAACGGTGAACTCCTGATACAGGATGTTTTTTCATCAAAGGCATCAGCAAAAAGCAGGGTTATAGGTACAATTAAAGCGATTCTTCCGGGTGGATTACCTGTTGTTGATGTCAAGAACAGT
>JAAZBG010000208.1 GCA_012513915.1 Fibrobacter sp. | reverse complement strand
TTTATCGGTGATGACCGGTGTGCGCTTATTCTTGGTGATAATATATTCTGGGGGCACGGTTTGGTTGACAATTTAAAGATGGCTGTTGCCCGAAATGATGGTGCGACAGTGTTCGCTTACAGAGTGACAGACCCTGAACGTTATGGCGTTGTGGAAATTGACTCCAACGGAAAAGCACTGAGTCTGGAAGAAAAACCAAAAACTCCGAAATCAAACTTTGCAGTAACCGGTCTTTATTTCTACGATAAAAAGGTTATTGATTACGCCTGTAATCTTAAACCGTCAAGTCGTGGTGAACTTGAAATTACTGACCTGAACAGAATCTACCTTGAACAGAATCAACTTAATGTTGTGACGCTTGGACGCGGTGTTGCCTGGCTTGACACAGGAACCCATGAATCAATGCTACAGGCATCAAATTTCGTTGAAGCGATCCAGTCCCGTCAGGGTTTAAAAGTGGCATCACCGGAGGAAATTTCATATCGTCAAGGGAATATTTCATCAGAACAGCTGCTTGAACTTGCAAAACCCATGGCGAAAAATGAGTACGGAAAATATCTGATTGATTTGTCAAAGAATGGGGATTATTAATTTATGGAATTTATAGCATCAGATCTTAGTGGCGTTTTTTTAATTAAACCAGTTGTTCACAAGGATCATCGGGGTTTTTTCGTTGAATCCTACTCAGAACGAGTCTTTGAGAACAATGGAATTAAATGCAGATTTATTCAGGATAACCACTCAATGTCGGTTGATGCAGGTGTTCTGAGAGGGTTGCATTTTCAGAAGCCGCCACATGCTCAGACAAAACTCATAAGAGTTACAAAAGGATCAATTCTTGATGTCGTTGTGGATATGAGGAAGTCATCGCCCACATTCAAAAAGTGGCGCTCATTTGAACTTACTGATTCCAATTTCCATATGCTCTATGTACCAGCAGGGTTTGCTCATGGTTTTTGCACGCTTGTTCCGAATACTGAAGTTCAGTATAAAGTCGACTGTTTTTACGCTCCGGAATCGGACAGCGGTATTCGATGGAATGACCCGGAACTTGCAATTGAGTGGCCGGCAAATAATCCGGTACTGTCTGCCAAGGATGAAAAACTGCCACTTATAAGCGATGTAGAATCTCCGTTTGCATGAAAACCAGAGAGCATTTTTCGGAACTTTACAGAAAGCGCACTTTTTTTCATTATCTGTTTCCTTTTGCCGGATATGCATTTTACTTTATGGGAATAGGTGCGTTTCTGCTGTTACTTGCAGTGTTATCTGTTCCTGTATTGCTTGTACCACCATTGCGAAAATATCTCTTTGGTAGTTTTGTAAACCATTTTAATTTTTTTTTAACACGCATTTATCTGCCGTTACTGCGTGTTTATAAAATTGCCGAAGATTCAACACCGGCGCCTGGGGCGTTTGATAAACCGGTTATATATGTGGCTAATCACCGTAGTCAGCTTGATGGGCCGATAATTATGGCCCGTTTAAGAAATACCGGTGTAATAATGAAAGCTTTGTATTTACGAAATCCGGTGTTTTCAATTCTTGTAAAGTACTCAGATTTCATCAGTGTGAATTCATCATCGCTTGATTCTCTTTCTGTCGCAATGAACCGTTGCAAGGAAGTAATTGCCGGAGGCAGCAATTTGCTGGTGTTTCCTGAGGGGAGCAGGTCACGTTCCTCCCGGATGCTTCAGTTCAAGGATATTGCATTCAGATTGTCAATTGAAGCAAATGTACCTGTCGTACCGATAATTGTGCATACTGATTATCCGTTAATGGCAAAAATTCCTGACAGTTATTACCCTCCTGAAACAATAAAACTTACCGTGAGGGCACTGGATGCTCAATATCCCAAAGATGGTGAACGGGCATCGGAATTTGCAAACCGGGTTAGAAAAATAATGTCGGATCAGGTTCAGGATCTTGATACAGACACTTATTGGGAACACCTGTAAGGAGCTTCGTATGAATTATCAATTTTCCCTTGATGAAATCTGTGAAATACTGCCTCATCGTCCCCCGTTTCTTTTTGTTGACAAAGTAATAAGGTTGATACCTGATAAAATGATTGTCACAGAACGGTTGCTGCTTGAGTCTGAATCGTATTTTGCCGGTCACTTTCCGGGAAAGCCAATCATGCCCGGTGTACTGGTTACCGATGCACTCGCACAGACCAGTGGTTTACTTTGGGGATTTTCAAAACAAATAGGGAACGGGGATCCTGATAGTAAAGTAAAACGCGAGATTTTTTTTCTTGCTGCAGCAAACATGAAATATACGCATCCTGCAGTCCCTGGTGATACCCTTAGAATGACAGCAACCAAAGATACATCATTCGGGGCATTTCATTCTTTTATTGTAGAAGCAACAGCAGGCAGAAATGTCATTGCAAAAGGCACGTTGACACTTGCAATGAGGGAAGGTTTATAGTTGTGAAATTGACATCTAAGGAAAAAAAGAAGCTACTTTTCCTTCGTGCAAACCCGCGAAAAACCGGGTTCTCTGAAAAGCTGTTTAATCTTTTTATTGAAGGAGCAGAGGAATTTGTTGATGTTGTTGATATTGATCTTACAAAAGTAGCGTTGTCACCATGTCTTGGATGCTATCATTGCTGGACAAATACTCCGGGAACATGTGTTCAGCATGATTCCATGGGGCCAATTATCGAGCACTTCAAGACGGCTGACCTGATGGTAGTTGCGACTCCACTGTATGCGTTTGGTGTAAGCAGTTACTGCAAAATGTTTCTCGAAAGGACGTTTCCGCTTCTTGCTCCGGGGATTGTTCTTAATGAGAGAAATATTGAACAGAATAAACTCCGTTATCCGGATTGTAAACCATCAAGTATGGCGGTGCTGCTCGTTGGCGGACTGAAATCGTCATCGCATGCAGCAGGCGCAGTAAAGTCTCTTGAATCCTATGCAGAAGGATTCGGGATGAACTTTGGTGGTGCACTGGTCAGAACAGAATCATATATTCTGCAATTTGCAGGAACAAAGCCAAAGACCATTAAAAATATTGAACATGCGTTTTTTCAGGCAGGGGCAGAATTCGCAGGGTGTGGATGCATTAGTAAAGAAATGTCTGATAAGGCTGCGTTACAGCTTGCACCCGATATTGATTATTTTGGAAAGTATTCGAATATTTACTGGCACTATGCATCAGATGTTTCTAAACGAGGCGGGTCTGTTGATGAAGCCATGGAGCTTACCGACAGAGATCCGTGGATACTTATGCACGAAATGGCAAGAAGTATTGATCCTGTTGCAACCAAAGGGTTAAAGGCTACATTTCAGTTCGAGTTTGATGATATTGCAAGTGTATTTACTATTGTTGTTGACAAGGGAAAGTGTTCAATTACAGAAGCGTCAGCAGAAAAACCGGATATTGTTATTAAGTCAGGTAGTCAAATCTGGGTTGGTGTACTGCGGCGTGAACTTGATCCGCTCAAACAATTGACGAGTGGAAAAGTTCTCCTGTCTGGCGATAAAAGTCTTTTCAGAAAGCTGCATCTGTATTTTCCCCCTCCGGGATTATAGTGGAGACGTGGTTGAGGACAGCCTTGCTTTCTTTGGAGATCTGATTGTAAAAGCAAATAATTTCTCAAAACAGAAATATTATGCGGTTTCGTGGGGGCAGATTGATTCAAGTATTATAACGGCAAGTACTGTTCCCTTAAAAAGAGGCTTTATTGGACATGGAATAAAAACTCTTGATACTCTCATTATGAAGAGAATTGTGTCAAGAGTAAAAACGCCCCGATAAATCTCAATACTTCCGCTTTACATTTCACGCATTATAAGGTTTTGAAATTATTTCCGACTGAATGTTCAGGATCCCTTTATCGCATCGGCATCGAAGCCCCCGATAATTCTGCTTCGATACCGATTGCGACCTCAACATCGAAACCTCAACCTTCCCTCATCCCCACTTCCTCACTTCTTTACTTCTTTACTTCTTTACTTCACACTCCCCAGATAAGCAGCGATAATTCTGTCAATCAGGCCGGATATATCCTCATTTTCCCTGCAGCGGGATGGGTCCTGTGTAAAGTAATCAATGCAGTCCTGCAATCCTTTACTAAATGATATCGTTGCCTGAAAGCCGGGTACAAACTTTTTAAGCTTGCTGTTATCAAAGATTGCATTATACTGTTTGTCGCCAAGAAGGCCTGCTCCTGTATCGTTATCAATTGCATGAATGAAATCTGACGGGATATGTATGATATCTGCACTGCATCCAACAGTCTGTGCCTTTATCTGCATAATCCGATCCCATGTCAGGTGTTCATCGGAGGTAATGTGGAACGACTCACCGATAGACGCAAAATTATCGCACAGGCCGGCAAAACCCTTTGCGAAATCAGACGCATGTGTCAATGTCCAAAGTGTCTGACCATCACCCTGTACAATTACTTTTTTTCCCGCTTTAATACGGGCAATCTCAGTGAAGTCCCCATGTCCGAAAATACCGGGAATCATTGTTTTGCCATAGGTATGTGATGGACGTACTATGGTCACAGGGAAACCCTGCTCCCGGTAGGCATTCATCAGTAATTCTTCACAAACTATTTTATCGCGTGAATATTTCCAGTATGGATTTTTTAACGGGGTGGATTCTGTTACAGGAAATGTTGTCGGGGGTTTGTTGTAAACAGTTGCTGTTGATATAAAGATAAACTGACCACATTTGCCACTGAAAAGACGCAGATCCACTTCGATATGTTCCCTGACAAATGCAACAAAATCGGCGACAACATCAAAGTAGATTCCGTCAAGTATCGCTGCGGCTTCCTGTTCATTTCGAATATCGCAGGTAAGTGTCGTTACTTCCGGCGGGAGCGTCGTGTTACGTTTTCCCCTGTTGACAACATACACCTGATGCCCGTCGTTAACAGCCTGCTCAACGCAATAGGTTGAGATATTACCGGTACCGCCAATAAATAGAATTTTCATCTGCATTTCTCCAGGAAAGGTGTTTTTACCTATATAACATACGCTTTTTTAAGGTATGCTTATTGAAAATATTAGTTTCCATGTTGCGTTACACATATAATTCATGTAACAGTAATAAATACCCGGATACACGCGTCACATGTCACGTGTTACGTGTCACATCTCCCTTGAATTTGGTTTCTTTTTATAGCGCAATTAATTAAATTTTATCAGAACCCAAATTTGTTGCATAATTTCAAGCGAGTTAAATCTATGAGTATGAGTAAGGTACAGCTAAAAAACGCAATGGAGCGTTATTTTGGATTTCATGAATTCCGCCCGGGGCAGGAGGCGATTGTTGATGCCATTCTTGCGAAAAAAGATGTGTTTGCCGTGATGCCGACCGGGGGCGGCAAGTCGCTTTGCTACCAGTTACCGGCATGTGTACTTGATGGAACCTGTATGGTTATCAGCCCGCTTATTGCGCTAATGAAAGATCAGGTTGATGCTGCCGTGGAAAACGGGATTCGGGCAGCTTTTATTAATAGTACACAATCTGAACGTGAACGGGCCGCTGTGCAGGCAAAGCTTGTAAACAGGGAGCTCGATTTATTATATGTATCCCCGGAACGCTTTGCACAGGAGCAGTTTAAAGCATCGCTTCAACACTACCCATTTACCTTTGTTGCTATTGATGAAGCTCATTGCATTTGTGAGTGGGGGCATGATTTCCGGCCTGATTATCTCAATTTATCTGAAATTGTAAAGCTGCTCCCGAATATTCCGGTTGCTGCGTTTACCGCAACAGCAACAGACGCTATTCAGCAGGATATTATTAAACGCATTGGTTTAAGGAACCCGTTTTTACACAGGGGGTCATTTAACCGTAAGAACCTTTTCTATGAAGTAATTGATAAGGTGGATGATAATGAGCAGATTCTTGAACATATAAAGCGTTTTCCTGATGAATCCGGTGTGGTTTACAGAACTACCAGGGCAGCTGTTGAAGAAACGGCTTCATTTCTTTGTGTAAATGGAATAAAAGCGCTGCCGTATCACGCGGGCCTTGATGACAGAGTGAGGGAACAGAATCAGGACGCATTCAGTAAAGATCAGGTTAATGTTATCGTCGCTACAATCGCATTTGGAATGGGTATTGACAAATCAAATGTCCGCTTTGTCATACACGGCGATCTTCCCAAAACAATGGAAAACTATTATCAGGAAAGCGGCCGGGCGGGGCGTGATGGCGAAGCAGCGAAATGCATTCTGCTCTATTCGCGTGGTGATATTCCAAAAATGACCTATTTCATCGACAAAATAGAAAGTGATGTTGTAAAAAGACAGGCGTACCGTTCACTTGATAAGATGGCAGCGTATGCATCGGTACAGAGCTGCCGCAGGAAAGCGATTCTTGCTCATTTCGGTGAGGCGCTTCCGGAAGAAAACTGCGGATCATGTGATGTCTGTTTGTCAGACAGGGAAGTAGTCGATATAACCCGTGATGCGCAAATCATATTGAGTGCAATTGCACGCAGCGGAGAACGTTTCGGCATGGTGCATGTGGTTGACATCGTGACTGGCGCTGATACAAAACAGATCCGTGCGCAGGGGCACGAAAAGCTTAAAACATACGGAGCCGGAAACAATAAATCAAAAAAAGAGTGGTATGATATTGTTGATGCGCTAAAAATGAAAGGCATTGTTCGCCAGACAGAAGGGCAATATCCGGTACTGATTCTTACCGATGATGCAAAAGAGGTGTTATTTAAAGGCAAAAAAGTAACTGTGGTCAAGCGCAGTGTCATACAACCGCAACGGGTTGCCGCAAGTCAACAGGAACTTTATGATACCGCACTGTTTGAACGGTTACGATCCGTACGTCGTGCGATTGCAACTGATGCGAATGTGCCTCCATTTGTTATTTTTGCCGACAGCACACTTCATGATATGGCACGCAAGTTTCCTCAGAACCACACTCAGCTCCTCGGGATAACCGGTGTCGGAAGTGTAAAGCTTGAGCGGTATGGGGACAGATTTATTGATGTCATTGTAACGTATGTTCAGGAGTTCCCCGATTCGGTAGAGAGGTTTAAAGGGATAACAAGGCCAGTATCAGTAAAAAAGCCAAAGTCTGCAGGTGTATCGCCAACCGTGCTTGAAACGTTTATGTTTATTCAGGATGGTTTGTCAATTAACGAGATCGCAGAACGCCGTGCCCTTGCATCATCAACGATCACTGAGCATATTGTAACGCTGATTCAGCAGGATAAAATCGATTCTATTGATCCGTTTGTCGAAAAAAGTAAATATGAACGAATCGGGAAACTGTTTACCAACCTTGAGACATCAGCACTCAAACCGCTTGTCGAGGCAACCAGTGGCGAAGTTTCTTACGATGAAGCGCGACTTGTAAGAGCCTGGATCAGTAAAAAACAATCGTTAGCCTGATTTTGAATATATCGGAGGGTGTATAAACTATACAATTAAAAAAGTATGTTTTATATGTATAATAAATGCATATTTGTATGCATAAGGAGTATTCATATGAGAACAACACTTGTGATTGATGATGAAATAATTAAAAAAGCATCAGAATTAACTGGAATTAAAGAAAAAACCTCGTTGGTAAGGGCACAGTTGGCAGAAGTTGATTTCAAATCAGAGTAGAGTGTAGATGAAATTCTTATAAAAAATTACAATTTTCTGCTTTTTTCTCTTGACTTCGTATCTGGTTATTTCGTACTTTTTAATCACTTTTGGCAGCGTAGCTCAGTCGGTTAGAGCAATGGAATCATAATCCATGTGTCGGGGGTTCAATTCCCTCCGCTGCTACTAAGTAAAAATCTTCCTGAACTTCATTTTTTCTAATCCATTATATATTTTTATGTTATCGTAAACAGAGATTTCTATAACAGGGTTATTCTTATTATTCAATCGCTTATAGATTTTTTTACTAAGCTTCCAAAGAATAAGCTGTCGCTTCTGATAGCGGTTTCCGGAGGAGCAGATTCAGTAGCGCTACTTCACCTGCTTCATCGAAACCGGGATATCCTGGGTATTGAATCAATTGCTGTTGCACATGTAAATCATGGGCTTAGAGGCAGTGATGCAGATCAGGATGAGGCTTTGGTACAATCAATGGCCGATTCATTATCGGTGCCGTTTTTTTCAAAGAAACTTTACGGTATCACACTTGATTCATCCGGTATTGAGGAGTATTGCCGGTCGGAACGCTATGCCTTTTTTCATCACCTTAAAAAAATCCACAATTTCGGTTATATCGTAACTGCTCACACTGCTGATGATCAGGCTGAAACACTGCTGATGAGAATAATCAGGGGAAGTGGCATACGTGGATTGACAGGCGTCCAGGAAGTTAGAGCTGACGGTGTTATCAGACCGCTTCTCGGAATCACCAAAAAAGAACTGCTTTGTTTTTTACAGAAAAATGGAATTATGTGGCGTGACGATTACACTAACAGTGATACGGTGTTTCTTCGTAACAATATACGTCACAATGTTTTACCATTATTAGAGAAATTAAATCCCGCAATCAGGGAGCATCTTGTGACACTTGGAAAGAGTGCCACTGACGTAACCAGTATTGTGGAGGCACAGTACCTGCAATGGAAAGTAAAATATGTCCTTGATGAGAGTGACGTTCATTTTGAACTTTGCCGCAATGGCTTTTCCGCAGCAGGTATGTCTGAGTATTTAGTGAGGATATTGTGTGAACATGGCATTCAATGTTCACATAAAAAAAATGCAGAAATAATTGATAATTGCAATGAGACATCAGGCAGGTTGTTAGTAGCGAACGGGTGGTCAGTGTACGGTGCCCGTACCAGTCTGATTTTCCTGAAAGATGGTTTCAGAATTCCAGAGGTAAATGAAACTATTACATATCAGGGTGAAACGACACTAAAAAATGGACATATACGAATTGTTAGTCAGCATTCTGATGTATTCGTCCGGAATGATGATAAACATACTGCATACATCGATAGTGCATTTTTGAAGGAACCGTTAGTACTCAGGACTGTCGGGCCAGATGATCATTTTATTCCGCTGGGTCGCAAAAATGAGGTACCGGTGCTATCGTTTCTTGAATCACAGGGGTATTCTAAAATTGATCGGGAGCGGATGTTTGTTCTGGTGAATGTACACGATGTTGTCTGGGTCCCCGGTGTACGGCTTTCAGACCGTGTAAAAGTTACCAATTCTACAAAAAGCATAACAAAAATGTCGTTTCAGTTACACGCTCATATATTATAATGTATTTTATGAAGCTTGCAGTCGAAGAATCGCAGCAATGGTCATGATATCATAGAAAGTTAGAGGGAAAATTGGCGTCAGAAGAGAAAAATGAAAAGAACAATGACAAAGATGTGCTTCGGAGAAGGGCTCTGGACAATGATCCGCGTAAAGGACCGCCAAAGAGGGAGCCGGGAAAGACATTTTTAATGTGGCTGCTTATTGCGGTTGTTGTGGTTGTTGCACTCCGTTCCATGGAAGGAATGGGGATGCCTAAAGAGGTAAAACTAACGTACACGCAGTTCAAGGAGCTTCTTGCAAACCCCAACGCGGGTATTAAAGAGGTCCGGGTAATTCAGCGGGGGTTGAATCGCGCAGATCTTCACGGTAGTTGTACAACAGATACTGTTTTAGCTAAATATGCGGCAATGGTCAGAAATCCAAAACCATCAAAAAATTTCTTTGTAACACTTCCATTTGTTGATTCTGCAATTCTTGCAGAGTGGGAAAAAAGCGGATTTCCATTTAGCTTTGAGCAGGAAAAAATGGCCTGGGGAGATGTCCTTATCAACCTTCTTCCATGGCTTCTTTTTGTGTTTTTTCTTCTGTTCTTTTTTCGTCAAATGCAGTCAGGACAAAAAGGAATATTTTCTTTTGGTAAAAGCCGTGCAAAGCTTCAGTCGATGGATCGCCCACAGAATACCTTCGCTGATGTCGCTGGTGTTGAAGAAGCCAAGATGGAACTTCAGGAGATCATTGACTTTCTGAAAGATCCGAAGAAATTCAAGAAACTTGGTGGAAAGATTCCAAAAGGTGTACTGCTTCTTGGCCCGCCGGGAACCGGTAAGACGCTTCTCGCGCGATGTGTTGCCGGGGAAGCCGGTGTTCCGTTCCTGTCAATGAGCGGTTCCGATTTTGTTGAAATGTTTGTTGGTGTCGGTGCATCACGTGTAAGAGATCTTTTTGATACTGCAAAACGCAATTCCCCGTGTATCATATTCATTGATGAAATTGATGCTGTGGGACGTCAGCGTGGTGCGGGGCTCGGCGGAGGACACGATGAGCGTGAGCAGACACTTAACCAGATGCTTGTTGAAATGGATGGGTTTGAGGTTAACAGCGGTGTGATACTTATTGCTGCAACAAACCGTCCTGATGTGCTTGATCCGGCACTGCTTCGTCCCGGACGTTTCGATCGTCAGATCGTTGTTGATGTCCCTGATGTCAAGGGGCGTGAAGGCATACTAAAGGTTCATACGAAGAATACACCACTTTCAACAGATGTTGATTTGCATACAATTGCCCGCGGTACACCGGGGTTTGTTGGTGCTGATCTTGCAAACATTGTCAATGAGGCAGCGTTAATGGCGGCACGATTCGGGCAGGATCAGGTAACGATGCTTGATTTTGAAGAAGCCAAAGATCGTGTCATGATGGGTGCTGAGAGAAAAAGCATGGTGCTTTCCGATAAAGAAAAGAGGATTACGGCATATCACGAAGCCGGGCATGCAATATGTAATATCTATTGCGAAGAAGCGGATCCGCTTCATAAAGTAACGATTATTCCCCGCGGCCGGGCGCTTGGGGTTACGTTCTCGCTGCCTTTTGAGGATAAGCATAGTTATACCAAACAGTATATACTTGACAGAATCTGTATTATGTATGGCGGTCGTGTTGCCGAGGAGATGATTTTTCAGAATCAGACTACTGGTGCGTCAAGTGATATTAAACAGGCAACGAATCTTGTTCGTAAACTTGTCTGTGATTATGGCATGACAACGGAACTTGGTCCTTTAAGCTATGGTGAAAAGGATGAGCAGATTTTCCTCGGTCGCGAAATATCGCGTCACAGGGACTACTCTGATAAGACAGCCGAGGAGATCGATGCTGTTATGAGAACTTTGATTGAAGGTCAATTGCAGCGCAGCCGCGATATTCTTGAGGAACATCGCAATGAACTTGATTTGCTGGCAAATGCACTGCTTGAACACGAGCTGCTTGATCGTGATGAGATCATGAGGGTTATTAAGGGTGAACCACTTGTGACTGCTAAAAAATCACGTTCACTTCTTAAGCGGGATGAGCAGTTAAAAGCAATGAAAGAAGCAGAAGAAGCAAAAGCAAATGAAGCAGCGCAGGCATCATCAGCAACTGATGAATCAACACCTCCGGCAGAGCCATCAAATGGTGCCGCTAAGGAGGATGGTAGTCAGGGTAATAATGAAAAGACTGATGCCAGTGATTCAAAACCATCAGTATAAGTATAATTAAGTTAAGTTAAATGGGCTTTTTCGCGCTAAAACGGGAAAAAGTCCATATCTGTTTACAATAATAATTTAAGCAGAAACGCAATAATGCAGATAGAAGAAAAACCATTTTACGTGATGGGTATTATTAACGCTACACCGGATTCTTTTTATGACGGCGGGAGCTACTTTTCTGTTGACAGGGCATTTGAACACGCACAACAGCTTATCGCAGAAGGAGCAGATATTCTTGATATCGGAGGAGCATCAAGCAGACCTGGTGCTGCAGAAGTGGATTCCGAACAGGAGCGTGACCGGATCGTTCCGGTGATTAAAAAAATTCGGGAGATAAATCCGGATATTCCTGTAAGTATCGATTCAACATGGGTTTCTGTTGCTGGTGCAGCAGTTGAGGCCGGTGCAACAATAATTAATGATATCAGTTCGGGCAGATTTGACAAAACAATGAGCGCATTTGTTGCATCTGCTGATGTTGATGTAATACTGATGCATAGCAGGAAAGATCCGCAAACGATGCAGATTGAGCCTGCCTACGAAGACGTCGTGGCGGATGTAACAAATGAACTGTTTTCCGCTGTAGGCAGTTTTGAAACTGCAGGTGTAAAACGGGACAGAATAATGATTGATCCGGGGATCGGATTTGCAAAAGATACCATGCATAATGTTGCACTTCTTGGTTCTATTGATGCTTTTGTGAAGACCGGTTATCCGGTGGTATTGGGGACATCAAGGAAACGGTTTGTTGGAATGATTACAGGTCGTGATGTTAAAGACAGGCTATGTGGTACACTTGGAAGTATTGCAAGTGCATTTTTATCCGGAGTAAAAATATTCAGGGTTCACGATGTTGCAGCTACAGTGGATTTTCTAAAGGTAATGACTGCCATTGAATATGGAAACTGTACAGTGTAATAACGGATTAATCCAGATAGTCGTATTTAGTAAAGGTTTTGCATGCAAAATAAGAAGGAAAAGAAAGATCGTAACCGGAGTACAATCATTGTTGTGATTCTTCTTGTTTTGTTAATTATTGCAATACTCTTTTTTTGGAATCGATCCAGAAGTACAGGCAAATCGACAGTTGTGGAAAAGGATGCTATCGTTTCTGCAGTTGATAGCAGCGATACGACTGAACGCATCGATACAATGGCATCGCATAGTGTAAGTGATACCGATACGATTGTGCTGCAATCAGCCGATACGGTAAAAAAAACGGATGTAGTGGTTAAACCGGTTAAAAAAGCTGTTGATAAGGTTAAAAAAATGGATACTGTTACAACCGTTCCTGACACAATAAAAATAGATTCCTCTGTAGTCACAGATACCGTGATACATAAAACAGATCCATGTGATTCAGACACAACCAGACCATGGGTATACCCTGATCCATCAGGTGGTCGTCATCACGAAGATGTTTCAATCGTTTTTGTGTCTGACAAGAAAGCTCAGATTCAGTGGCGGTTCAAGGATGCAACGAAATGGAATGTCTATGATGGAAATCCAGTTACAATTTCGGCTACGTCAACGATAGAGTTTACAGCATACGACAGTTGTAACAATGCAATGGATGTCAGATCGGAATATTACGAGATTGTCAGGGGTGAGTCGGAGAAGTACTGCCCTGATGGTATGGAATATGTCAGGGTATCAGATCAGCAGTTTTGCATTGACAGATATGAATGGCCGAATCGTAAGGGAAGCCGACCGGAATCATTTGTTTCAAAATATGGAGCATCAGATTCCTGCTTTTCAAAAAATAAAAGGTTGTGTACAGCAGATGAGTGGACCATTGCATGTATGGGACCATATAGCTGGAGATATCCCTATGGTCAGGCATACGAGCAGTATGCGTGTTCAACGCATGATACGACATTCAGAGTGTCGGGTAGCAGACCAGAGTGCAGAAGCTTTTTTGGTGTCTATGATATGTCAGGTAATCTTGCTGAATGGACTGATACTAAATCAATCGAGAATCGTCAGTTTTATTACGTAAAGGGTGGATTCTGGGAAAGCGGTCCTCAGAGCAATTGTACTGATAAACGGTATAGTTATTATCCTCAGAACAGGCATAATCCGGTAGGATTCAGATGTTGTTCTGATATTGTAAATAAATAGTTCTGGAAGAGATATCATGCCATCGCTGAACGGTTCCAAAACAGGAAAACAGGTGATGCTCGCAGTGTTAACAGTTATTTGTTATAACTCAATTACAGTTACAGGAGTAATCTGCATTGAACCTACGCAATGTTAATAAATTTGCAATGTTGATGCTTGTTGCACTAGTTGCAGTTGTATCAGGTCAGGGTTTACAGGTTAAGAAGCCGTATATTGAGGGCTTTCATCCTCTTGATGAAGAGGTTGAAGAATACTCAATGCTTAAATCACCGCATCCGGTACTTATGAATCTTTCGACCAGAATATTTGTCGATACATCAAAAATCGATTTTGAGAAACGGCAGATTACATTCAGAAGAACTGATCCTCTCGGATACACACTTTGGGAATATCATTATCCGGAATTAAGCGATTTCCTTTCTGAAAGAAGGAATTTCTCGTTTGGCCGCGAATGGAAGAGGTCCGCGGCATCAAATTTGACTAGTGATAATCAGAAAAGTAAACAGAATGTTGCCAAATTTCAGTGGGAATTACCGGTTCAGTACCCGTCATGGGCACAGAGAGTGCTTGGAAATGAACCGCCTCGCCTTACAATCGATGGAAATTTGAAGCTGAAAATATCAATTCTCTCCGGTTTGTCAAAATCTCCCGGTACATCATCAAGCAGAGTCAACGACTTTCAGTTGGATGAAGACTATAATTTCAGCGTAACAGGAAGTGTCGGGCGTCTTATAAATGTCAGTATCCGCTCCAGTTCTGAGGATAATTTCAATTTTTCTGATAATTTTGACAATTTCAAGATTGAGTATAAAGAAGCTACACCCGGTGAACTTGAGGATGAAATTATCCAGGAAGTGGTAGCCGGATATACCGGATTTGACATGAAGGGAACTTCATTAACCGGTATTATTAATACCAAACAAGGGCTGTTTGGTATTAAGATGAGAGCGAAGCTTGGTCCGCTCATGTTAACCACTATTGCAGCGACAGAGCATGCTGAAAGCGGTACCCGTTCATTCTCCCGGGGCAATAGCGGTTCATCGTCATCAAGTATGGAGAAAGTTTCGAAGTATCTTGAAAATGTATTTTTCTATCTTGATAATAGATACCGCGCTGCATATATGAGAAAGTATGCAAAAAACGGAAACGGCGTGTCATCTGCTTCACCGGTTGACAGTCTGGAAGTATGGGTAAAAGCCGACAAAATAGCATCAAGTAACCATATGTACTACATCTCAGACGAAAATGTGTATCTTACAGAGTCTGATACATCATCGTTAACAGTTGAAAACATTAAACAGACCCAGCGATCGAAATTTTTAAAGCTGAAGGAAAACATACACTATAAATTGACAAAAGAAGATGGTTACATTCAGTTTACCGATTCAATCAGGATTTTAACTACTGATCTTGTAGCTATTTATTTACGGTCTAAAGATGGTTCAATTAATAAAGGTAATTACAAAATAGATGGCTCCGATACGCTTCGGGTTTTGTGGCCGCTTAAGCCGTCAGGATACATCGACATTCCCGCTGAAGACACCGCACGATATTTTCTGATGTGGCGTAATGTTTACTCTATTCCACAAAATGAAAACCTGATGAATCTGAAAGTCGCGATTAAAAAGAAAAATGCGGATAACAGCAGCGATACGTCATCAAAAACAACAACGTCGCCACCACGGTTTTACTCGGAAATAATCGGGATTGCGAATGATAAAGGAAATACACTTATTCAGGACGGATCAATTTTCAGGGGAAAAGAGGGACTACTTGTAATTCCACCCTGGGATACAACCGGCTATGGTGATCTTCCATTTATGAATACGGCACTTGGTGATGATGTTGATACGTTAATCTATCTGCAGAGTATCCAGAAACGGGTGACAGATGTAAACACAACACTTTATATCGAGGGTGGAAATACAACGGTGTCGCCGATACTGGATCTCAATGCCTTTGATGTTCTTGAGGGAACTGATAAAGTATGGGCTAATGGTGATGCACTCGAGCGGAACGTTGACTACGTGATAAATTATGATGATGGTACGATTGAGCTTATATCGCTCAAGGCAAAGATGGCAAGTGATATCAAGGCAGAGTTTCAGGAGCAGTCTATGTTTGCTCCGCAGAAAAAGATCTTTCTTGGTATGAACGGTCAGGTACAACTTCCCTTTCTGAGTAACAGCTCATTTATCGCCGGAACGCTTCTTTATCAGGATGTAAAAGTAAGTGAGAACGTGCCGCGACTTGGTCAGGAAGGGTATGGAAAACTACTGTTTGACATTAATACAGTTATTGATCTTGAACCGGAATGGATGACATCACTTATCAATAAAATACCTCTTGTCGAAACGACCTCTTCATCACAGATAAAATTCGAGCTTGAAGTTGCTCATAGCAGTATGAATGCTAACCCTGACGGGAAAGCGTACGTTGACGATTTCGAAGATAGTAAGTCATCAGATAATTTTGGAAATGATGATGACGAGTGGCATCAGGCAAGTCCGCCTCAGCCAATTTTAGATACGTTATCTAAAGCTCCTCCTGCGTGGGATTTTTACTGGTTTACACCAATTGAATATGATAATGTCAACAGAATACGAAAAACTGATCTGTACTATTTCGAGCCCAGTGCACGAGCAAGTGCTACTGATGGCTATCTGTCGGTCGTCCGTTTTCACTGTACCCCGGCTCCAGCAGATCCGACACTTAGAAGTCTGTATAAAAATGCATGGGCTGGTGTAATGACACCGGTTCCGTCATTGTTTTCTAATAAGGATAAGATGCAATATATCGATTTTTATATCAAAGATCAATCCGTAGGTAAACCGGGAAAACTTTTGCTTCAGTTTGGTCACATGAAAGAGGATGTTTCACTTGATGGAGGTTTACCAAACGGTAATGCTGACAGGGAGGATACTGCTGCAACACGAAGTGACTATAAATTCTATAGTGAGGCATTGGATCTTGGTATCGACAGGTTGAACGATACAAGTGAAGTATGGAAGGTACCAGATAGTGATGGGGGATGGAGAATTTTACGATATGATGATCCATTGCTTGGTAATTTCAGAAAAGATCCGGCTCGTGATAATGGAGGTTTGTATGATAAAGAGAACTCCGGTAATTTTCGTCTGAAATCACGAACACAGAACAATAAGACAATCTTTGATGGTGAGGATATTAATAATAACAGTACTGTAGAGACTGCGACAAAAGAGAACTATTTCCAGTTTGAAATTGACCTGTCAGATACTACCGCACCATATTTTGATAAAACCGAGAAGCTTGCAACAAACACCAAATGGCGCAAGATTCATTTACCAATTAAAGAAATTATACCGGGCTATGACACAATTCTTGACACTATTGGATCACCACAATGGAAGAATATTTCCATGATCCGCATGATCTGGACCGGGTTTGATGAAACAAAGTTGACAAGCGAACATCAGCTTATTGTGTCGGATATGAAATTTGTCGGTAATCAGTGGATAAGCTCCAGTGATACCTCTGGCGCCAAAATTGAAGCACTTTCTATCAGTAACAAAGAATCAAAGAATTATATACTACCTCCCGGATTCAAGGTGGAGATTGACGCAGCGACAAAAGATACCATTGAAGAGAAGGCGCTTCAATTATCATTTAAAAATCTTCGCAGAGGTAATGAAGCGATCGTAGTAAAAAACTACGAGTATCAGGAGCTTAATCTGACCGCCTACAAAAATCTTAGTATGTATATTTATGGTGACAATTCAACGTCTTCATCAAATCCACTTTACAATGGCGGAGTAAAATTCGTTTTTCGTTTCGGGTCCGACAGTACGACGTATTATGAGTACCGCAAACCTATTTATCAGGGCTGGAACAATAATTTTATCAATATTGACCTTCAGCAACTTGCCCGTGAAAAAGATAAGTATATGATACAACATCCCGATGATTCTATTAATGCTATGGGTGATGATTTTCGTATTAAGGCACCATTAGGCCGTCAACCGAACCTTTCGCAGATCAAATGGATGGCGCTTGGTGTTGTCCGTGATACCCAGACGACCGGAGCTGATGCTGACAGTGGTTTTATCTGGGTTAACGAAATGATACTTTCAGGTATTGAAAAGCTGGATGGCTGGGCTGCCCGCAGTGAACTCTCAATGAAATTTGCTGATTTTCTCAATTTTAAAACGGATATGACCTATACAAACGGTAATTACCGGAAAATTCAGGATCTGACCCGTACTCCTAATAATTCAGATGTTAAAACGAATATAAATGCATCTGTAAATCTTGACCGTTTTCTGCCGAAGGATTACGGTGTAAATATTCCTGTTGGTGTTGTATTGCAGGGTTCCGCAAACCGACCTCAGCTTAAAAACAACGATGTCCCACTTGGTGTGCAGGGTAAGGCGGATGATCTTAGTGATCTTGCCGGAGATGCAATCGGGATGATGATTAAAGGTAAACCTGATAATATCTATACAAAAGAGACTGAACTTTATGAGAATCAGACATCAACGCGTAATTTTTATACAAGTTACAGTAAGTCAAGTCCATCAGATTTCTGGTTGTCAAATCTGCTTGCAGATCGTATCAACACAAGCTTTACCTATTCCACCTCGGTAATCGATTCAAGCATGGGATACGACTCAACCGGTACGCAAGTGTACAAGAGGAGAAGCGAGTCTGATGTTTACAATTATAACCTTAAATATGATCTTTCTCAGAGAAGTGATAAACTGAAATGGACTAAATTCAGGCCACATAAAACAGATTCCAGTGCAAAATGGATACCTGAACGTCTCTGGGATTACGAGCTCTCACTGTTGCCATCAACACTGAACTTTACGCTTGGAGACGCAAGCCTGAGTGATAACACGAGCTTTGATACCAGGAAAAATACGTTTGATACCAAGCGTTCTCTGACGATAAAACACGGATTTCAGATGGACTATGCGCCGATCAGTCCTCTGCTTAAACTGAATTACAGCTTGAACATTGACAGAAATCTTGATACTGTTGTTGCAAATGATATTGATAATTCGGAAATACTCTCGAATATTTTTGCAGCACATCGGGATAGTAAATGGAAAGATAAGTATATCCTGCGTGGCGAGCGAGGCAGAAATCAGAATGCAGGGATACGATTCGATCCGCAGTTTTTTAACTGGTTGACAACAAGTGCTGATTATAATTCAAATTTTACAAGTTCGTGGGCACAAATGCAGTATGACAGATATGAGAATGATTACTTTAATATGAATGTTAATTCGACATTCAGTATCAACAGTTCCCTTAATTTTGCAGATCTGATTTCAACGTTTACATCAAATCGTAAGCCGAATTCAACTGATTCAGGGTTGATCAAATTTGAAAAAGGATTTAAAAAGCTTGGGTTTCGTTCTGTCAGTTTTACCTACTCAGCAGGATCACGTCTTAATAATAATAATGTGGGAACAAATCTTCTTGAAAACTATTCAAACTGGGAATACGTTAAATACAAGCTTGGTGTGACAAATAGAAATATTTTTACCGGAGAGATGGATGATTCACGTTTTGGTGGTATGTCAAGCAGAATTGGAAAGTATGCTCAGGATTATTATAAAAATGATATACGAACAGTTAACAGAAGTTATAAGTTTTCAACAGGTCTTGATCTGACAGTTCCGTTTGAGTTGTCATTTAATCCGATAACAATTCAGTGGTCAAATGAATACAGTGTTACACCTGACACATCACAGTTTGATTCATCATTTACATTACCGGATATTTCAGTGTCTGCACGCACCCCGGCGTTAATGAAAATTGGCTTTATTTCTGATCTTTTCAGAGACCTTACTCTGACATCCAATTACTCATTCAGAAAAACAGAGAACCAGTTGAATCTTGTAACCAGTACAACCAGGCGCATTGATATGTCACCACTTGTAAACCTTACCGGATATATTAAAAAATGGCCGATTTCACTCAACTATAGCCACAGACTTTCCAAAGAGATGAAAAAGGGTGAGATGGTAAAAGATACAACGACAACTAACAGTGATGAACTGACAATTGGTTATGAGATTGAAAAGTCAAACCGTCTTAATGAAATTAAAATTCTGTACTGGAAGATACCGGTCAAGGGGAAAACAACGTTAGGGATGACCATGTCGCGGAATTCTACCAGAAACTCTATTGACCAGGATCCGAACGAGAAAGTTAAAGAAAGTCTTTCACTTAGTCCTCACCTTACCTATATTTTTACAGATAACGTAACGGGTACTTTTAGTTATACTGGTTCACGGATAAAGGATGGTACAAAGGATAAGATAACCGGACAGGAGTCCATCTCAACCGATAATGATAATAATTTTTCACTTGTTATAGATATCCGATTTAGATAATGTTATACCATAGTGACGAATTCAAAATTGTAGTCAGTTTTAAACACCAGAATTGACCAAAGATAAAGAAGAAAGTTTTTATGCAGAAGAAGATCCTATTTAATGGTACGCCAACAGAGAAACGTGCCGCACTACTTGAAAATGATAAAATTGTCGAGATCGTCGTTGAACGCCCCGATCATTTCCGGCTTGTAGGTAATATTTACCGTGGTCGAGTTATGTCAATTTTACCCGGTATTCAATCGGCTTTCATTGATATCGGACTTGAAAAATGCGCATTCCTTCATGCAACGGATGTTGATCCAACATTGTTACTTGAGGAATCGGACAAGGTTATGGAACGATTTATTGGCGATAATCAGAGCCGTAAACAGATACCGCGAATTCCGATTGAGAAAATTTTAAATGTCGGTGATCAGATCCTGGTACAGGTTGCCAAGGAACCGATCAGTACCAAGGGGGCAAAGGTTACAACACAGATAAGTCTTGCCGGACGATTTCTGGTGCTTGTTCCTGATGCTGATTTTATTGGCGTTTCGAAGAGGAATACCGATGCCAAGAAACGTGCGCGTCTGAAGCAGATTATCGCACAGATTAAACCTCCCGGTGTCGGGTTTATTGTACGCACCATTGGACTTCAAATGTCTGAAGCGGAGTTTATTAATGAAATTCACATGCTTGTTGATGCCTGGAAAAAAGCGCAGGATGAGGCGCTTAAGGGGACTGGGCCAAAACTGGTTCATCGGGAACTGGGCATTACCACAAGGGTGATACGGGATATCTTTACTGATGATGTTACCGAGGTGTACGTGGATCAGGATGATGACAGAAAGGAAATTCTGTCATACCTGAAAGCATTATCTCCGGATCTCTGTAAGAAAGTGATTCTTTACAAAGAAAAAGTTCCGCTGTTTGACAAGTTCAATATAGAGAAAGATCTTGAACGTTTGCTTAAGCGTAAAGTATGGCTGAAGAGTGGCGGGTATATCCTTATTGATAGAACCGAAGCGCTTGTTGCTATTGATGTAAACACCGGACGCAATGTAGGGAAGACCAACCTTGAAGAGACTATTGTCAAAACCAATCTTGAGGCTGCTACCGAAATATGTCGTCAGCTTCGCTTACGTGATATAGGCGGTCTGATAGTAATTGATTTTATTGATATGCGGCTTCCCGAAAACCGTAAAAAAATCGAAGCGTATATGCGAAAAACATTGGATGCAGATCCAACGGTTACATCAGGGACGGGACTTTCAAAGTTCGGTTTAATGGAAATTACCAGAAAAAGGGTTCGTCCGGAACTACAGGAGTTTTTTACCAATGTTTGCCCGGCATGCGGTGGTCTTGGTTGGGTATTTTCACCTGAGACGGTGACAGCAAGAATCGATCGTGATTTGCGTCGTCAGGTTAAAGTTAAAGCCGATGTTATTCTCTCGGTACATCCGGCTGTTGCTGCATATCTTCTTAAAGAAGAATCTGTTATGAAGAAAATGCTCGAGCGCGAGCATAAGTGTACCGTAACTCTGATAGAAGATGACGAGCTTGATCAGGACGAATATATGTTTGAGGATTCAAGGATAATTACAGAAAAAAGTAAGGAATCTCTTGCTGATGAATAGTCTAAAATGTATATTTTGAAATCTTTTCCCTGGGCCGGGGAATTCTGGTCTGGCAGGGATAGGTATGCGGAAAAAATCTTGGGTAACCGCATCCATAGGTACAACTTACCGACCAGGTAGAGGAGTTTTATATCATGTATTCAATTATTGAACAAGGCGGAGCTCAGTTCAAGGTTACCCCTGGAACAACGATTCGTGTTCCACTTATTGACGCCGAACAAGGTGCAGAGATTACTATTGATAAGGTATTACTTGCAGCAGATGGCGATAATGTTAAAGTTGGAACTCCTGTTGTAGCCGGGGCATCTGTGAAAGCTAAAGTTGTTGATCATATCAAAGATGTGAAAGTCATGATCATCAAGCGTAAACGTCGTAAGGACTATCGCCGCAAAAACGGCCATCGTCAGCAGTATACCAGACTTGAGATTGTATCAATTAACGTTTGATTGGGAGTAATTAGAAATGGCACATAAAAAAGCCGGTGGAAGCAGCCGCAACGGACGTGACAGTAACTCACAGAGGCTTGGTGTAAAGCGCTTTGGTGGTGAACTCGTAAGTGCTGGAAGCATCATTGTTCGTCAGCGTGGCACTGTTGTAAGTCCAGGAAATAACGTAGGACTTGGAAGAGATCATACTATCTTTGCTAAGGTAGCTGGTTTTGTAAAGTTCACATGGATTACAGATAATAAAAAAAGAGTCGAGATTATTCCAGCAGAAACAACAACTGCATAACTTCGAAGTCTCTTTTCTAAAATTATAAGATCGGGTAATTAACTTTATCCGGTCTTTTTTTTATTTTATAAAAAAGTGCTATATGCAATTGCACTTTTTATAAGTGCTTACAGAATTTTCTAAAAAAAAGTAGTGGACTTGTATAAAAAATACTGGTATATTAAATACCGACCGGTTGGTATTTAGTAGGAGGGCGTTGTGAACGATACAAAAGACTTTATTCTTGATGCAGCCTTTACCCTGTTCCTGAACAATAATTATGAGTCAGTAACATTTACTGAGCTTTGCAGGGCTACAAAATTAACTAAGGGTGCAGTGTATCATTATTTCAGCAGTAAAGAGGAGCTTTTTAAGGCTGTTATTGATAAATATGTTTTGTCGGCGCATAATAGTAATCAAACTGATAGTCTTGCACTGGACCAGCTTATTAAAACCAAAATCAGCGAAATTGAGCGTCGGATGCAGAACTCGATTGTCAGTCAGCTCGATAAGTATAATTCGGCACCATTAAATTATATCCAATTACTTTTTCTATCCTATAAATATTACCCCGATTTTAAAAAAATTGGTGATACAATTATGGTTGGCGAGATTGAAGTCTGGAAAAAATCGATAAGGAACTCTATAGAGAAAAAGTTGATACGAAATGATATTGATGTTGATACAACTGCTTTTACATTTATTTCAATTATAACAAATCTTATTCTACGGTTGATTCATACAAAATCCGAGAGTCATCTTGAAATTATCAAAAAACAATTAAATGGAATGTATGGGCTTTTAAAAGTGTAAGAAACTTTTTTGAAATATAAACACACATAAAAACATACCGTACGGTTGGTATGTGTCTGGAAAGGTAATTATCATGTGGGGAAAAGTTACAATTGCTATAACAACATTTGTTTTTTCAAGGGCTCAGATCGCGGTTGGGCAGACGGGATTAAGCACAATTATTGATTATGCTTTGAAACATAATCGAAGCATAAAAAAATCAGAACTCCAAATTCAGGAGGCATGATTAAAGAGATGTACGCAATTGTAAAAACGAAAACTCAGTGCCCGATTATTTTCAAAAAATTTACAAAAAGAACTAATGTCTGCGTTTGCAGGGTCAATATTAAAAATTGAGGAAATCAGTATGATGGGTATGACACGTACACCTGTCGAGCTTTATGATGGACGCTGGTTGGTGGATTGTCAAGCTCTATGATTCCATCCATGATTGTCGTACCAGTATGTATGTAATCCTTAACAGATTTGTGAGAGGTGCAAAACGGGAAAAATCTGATCGTAAATAAATTGACAATGTGGCAGTATGCTATCGACAATCAGCAAATTAGTTGAAACTATTATCCAGAAATATGTGTTATTGAAATAAAATGTTAAAACGAAAAATAATGTATGATACAAAACAATCAATTTTTGCAGGATGTAATTATGAAAAAAATCAGAATCGGAATTATTGGTGTTGGAAATTGTGCTAGTTCATTGCTTCAGGGTATTGAATATTACCGCAATCGCAAGGAGTCAGATGCAATAGGGCTCATGCATTGGGAGATTAATGGATATAAACCATCAGATATCGAGGTGGTTACTGCATTTGATATCGATTCACGTAAGGTTGGTCTTGATGTAAATAAAGCAATATTCAGCCGCCCGAATTGCACGACTGTTTTTCAACCGGAAATGCCTGGTACGGGAGTTACAGTACAAATGGGAAAAGTACTTGATGGCGTATCAGAGCACATGGCATCCTATGAAAATGATTATACGTTTGTCATTTCGAAAGAACCGGAGGCATCAATGGACGATGTCGTTACAACATTAAAAAACTCAGGAACGGAAATACTCCTGAACTACCTTCCTGTTGGTTCAGAAAATGCGACAAAATTTTACGCTGAGTGTGCATTGAATGCAGGTGTAGCATTTGTAAACAATATGCCCGTGTTTATTGCAAGTAACCCTGAGTGGGCTCAGCGATTCAAGGAGAAGGGATTACCATTAATCGGAGATGATATTAAAGCACAGCTCGGAGCAACAATTACACACAGGACACTAACCGATCTTTTTAGAAAACGTGGTGTAAAACTTGAGCGTACCTATCAATTGAATACTGGTGGTAATACCGATTTCCTGAACATGCTTAACAGAAAAAGACTCGCGTCGAAAAAAATATCAAAAACAGAAGCTGTTCAATCTGTTGCAGCTGAAAGACTTGACGATAGAAATATTCATGTGGGGCCAAGTGATTATGTTCCATGGCAGGATGATCAGAAAATCTGTTTCCTGAGAATGGAAGGAAAAATGTTTGGTGATGTACCCATGAATATTGAGCTTCGATTGTCAGTTGAAGATTCACCAAACAGCGCAGGGGTTGCTATTGATGCAATTCGGTGTTGTAAACTTGCGCTTGACAATAAAATCGGAGGTATTCTGTATTCTCCATCATCATACTTTTGCAAGCATCCACCGGTTCAATACTCTGATGATGAAGCATTTTGCAGAGTAGAAAAGTTCATAAAGAGGGAAATTGATAATTAGTACTTAATATTACAGACCGGATCAGCTCTGACTAATCCGGTCAATATTTAACCCAGAGATATACGGTTATCTGATACTTAGAGTAAGAAGGTAAATATGGCAGAAGGAATGTTCAATACTTCAGGCAAATTCGGTAAAGCGACACAATTCGGAAAATGGATCGGTGCAATTTTCAGTTCTGGTATTACAGCTCGTGTGTTTGATACAAAACCGATATGGGCACAGCTTAAAATTACTGAACGGTGCAATTTAAACTGCGGATATTGTTCTGAACATAAAAATGATGGATGTCATGTATCTGCTGAAACTGTTTACAAATGGATAGATCATTGTGCATGCCTTGGTATAAAACATCTTGAATTCATTGGCGGTGAACCCTTAATGCATCCGGATCTGTTCGAATTAATTGCATATGTTAAAAGTAAAGGAATTAATACAGGTCTTACAACAAATGGTTTTTTGTTAACAAGAGAAAAAGCAGAGAAGTTGATCAAACTTGGTATTAAAAGAATGCAAATGTCAATAGACTGTATTGAACCAAACAGCATCACCAAAAAATCTGTATCACTGTTGAAATCTCAATTGACGCTTCTCTCAGATATGAAGATCTGGGTTCATGTAAATTCTGTTATTGTAAAAGAAACCATTGATGAAGCCTATGATCTTGCGAAAGTACTTTTTAAAATGGGAATTCCCGTTGCTTTTTCCCCTGCACATGACAGAGGCAGGCTTATTGTAGATTCATCAAATAGTACAATCGTTACTTTTCTTAATTGGTTGACAATGCAAAAAAAGAATGGATCACCAGTGAATATGCCGCAATTTCTCATTAACTATTATATTGACACGATGATGGGGAAAAGGGTTCAATGGGTATGTGAGGGCGGGTGTAAGTCATTTTATGTTGATACAAACGGTTATTTTAAAAAATGCAGTCATAAGGAATCTGATATTCAGTTATTAGATGTTAATAAAGCAATGATTAAAGAAAATCACAATCTGTTAAAGGGGTGTGAGAAAAACTGTGGCGTGTCATGTATGCTGTTGAATTCGCTCCCGTTTTGCAGACTTGACTATATCATGGAATCAGAACTGGTTTCCAGAATAAAAAAAGAAAATACGGTTCGTGAGGCGAAAGAGTGTACCGCGTGAAAAAGATAGTTGATTGGTTATTTTCAGATAAAAACGTAGCGGTTTATTTACGCTGGATAATCCGGTATCGTTACATTGTACTTCTATTGGCACTTGTTGTAACAGTAGCGTCTGCTGTTATCGTTAGAAAAATCAGTGTTGACAGTAGTATAATGGCACTGTTGAAAAAAAATACGCCGGCAGTTGAAAGAATAAATAGGCTGGAAAAAAAGCTTGGAGGTATTGGTGACCTTATTGTAATGATTGAATCAGGGGGCAGAGAGCAATCGTTACAAGTTGCTGATACATTGTTAGGCGAAATTAAAAAATTTGAATGGGTTGCCGATGCATCCTATGCGATTAACGATTCGCTATTAGTAAAGAAAAAGTTACTGTATATCGATGTTGATGATCTGAAAGAAATTAGAAACAGAGTAGAGCAGGGGATTTCAGGAAAGATAAAAAAGGCCAATCCCTTA
>JAAZBG010000337.1 GCA_012513915.1 Fibrobacter sp. | reverse complement strand
CGTACCGTAAACAATCGGCGCTTCAGCGAGCGCCGGTACTGTACAGGTGGTCGCCGTACCGCCTATGAAGGTGCCATGTCCGGGAAAATTGACTGCTGGCGCCCATACTCCCGGTTTGATAGGCGGCCTCGACAAGATTATTCCATTTGGATTGACTTACTACCCTTGTTCAGGTTGTTGAACTGGAGCTTACTGCCCTATCCGGGTTAAATGCCTCAAAGCCCTACAGATATGCGGCTAACCCTATCGCTGAGAACTCAGAAGTGAACTGACCGAGATGAGTATAACGACGAGAATCGCCCCCATGACATTATAGATCATGTCCACTGGATTGAAACTGCGCCAGGGAACGAGGAGTTGCAGTAACTCCAGGCCGACCCCGGCGCACAGTACTAAAACGGAGTATTTCAGACCTTCATAGCGCTTGAACCACGTCACTCCAGTGATTCGGCTATGCACCCAAATCCAGGCAAAGCAGAGGATCATCACCGCGTGGATGAAGTAATCCAGCCTGATCTCGAACAACTTGTTCAGGTTCAGGCTCTGATTGGCATCATTGCCAATCGGGATCACATTGATCAGGATCAGGATGATTAGCCAGAGCCAAAACAGCCTGGTCTGGATCTTCTTCAGCATTGAGGGGATAATCTACTCGTAATAATCGGATTCTGTCCGAGGCCGACCTTTGTGATTTCGACCCAGTTCAGCCGCGGCATTGATCATTTGGATAAACTCGCTGCGCCAGCCTTCTTTATCTTCCCCAATGCTCTTGCGGGCGAGGTTTTGCACAATCTTCCAGTTCAGATCACCCAATTCGGCACCATCCGAAAGCAGCATCCCAAAACCAGCCACAGCGGCTGACCAGTTAAAGTTATCCGAACACTTATCCGGAGTCAGAGGATTGCTGTGTACCGATACATCCAGCGGAGTGCTGACATCCTTATCAGGTTTCTTGTAGCGTAGCTTCACTGTGGCCAGTTCTGAAAAGCCCTTGCCGCTGATGGTGGTTCTCTGATACTTGAGATCGTCCACATCGGCTATCTTTTCATCCGAACCGCGGGGGACAATCTCGTAGATCGCCGTAACGGTGTGTCCGGCGCCAAGTTCACCGGCATCTTTGGTGTCGTCGATGAAGTCTTCGGTATTCAACATCCTGTTTTCATAGCCAATCAGGCGATAAGCCTTCACGTATGCGGGATTGAATTCGATCTGGAGTTTGACATCCTTGGCGATGGTATAGAGAGTACCTGCCATCTGATCCACCAGCACTTTCTTGGCTTCTCTGATGCTATCGATGTAGGCATAGTTGCCGTTTCCTTTGTTGGAAAGCTCTTCCATGCGGTTGTCTTTATAGTTTCCCATCCCAAAGCCCAGGATGCTGAGGAATATCCCTTTTGTACGGTATTCTTCGATCATCCGGGTAAGATCGGCTGTGGAGGATACTCCCACGTTAAAATCGCCATCGGTGCAAAGGATCACCCGGTTATTCCCATTCATGATGAAGTTTGATTCTGCCGTGGCATAAGCCAGTTGGATCCCAGCGCCTCCGGCAGTGGAACCTCCGGCCTGCAGGCGATCCAGGGCGGCAATGATATCTCTGCTCTGATTTCCATCCGCTGAAGGCAATACCAGGCCAGCACTTCCGGCATAAACGGCTATGGCGATCCTATCCTGAGGACGCATCTG
>JAAZBG010000207.1 GCA_012513915.1 Fibrobacter sp. | reverse complement strand
GGCAGAATGACAGATATCATTCTGTTAAGTAATTCCAGGTCTGAGTATGGAGAGAAAGCCGCTGCAATCAAAGACAGGATTATAGAAGCACAATCGCTACAGATTGATGTAGTATCAGGTGCGACCATTTCCAGCAAATCGATTATCAAGGCCGTTGAAAAGGCGTTGACAGAACCAGAATAACATCCCGGATAATCAGAAATAAACAAGCCGGGGTCTGAACCTCACCTATTTTTAGAAAAGGATTAACACAATGAAAAAGAGATGGATCATTTGCATTGTTGTAGTTGTACTGGCAATATGCGCCTTTTTATTTATTAGAAAAGGGTGTGATTGCGATTGCTGACTACGAATTCCACTACGACTACAGCAATACTGTATGCATTAAAAAAGGTCTGTCGGGAATATCCTGACAGACCTTTATATCCTGATATCTTTAAAGAGGGTTACTTTTCCTCTTTAACTACCCAAACTTTGAGCATTGCATGTACGCTCTTAAAAACTGTAACTTTCACATTGTAAACACCAAGCTGCTTGATGGGTTCATCAAGTTCTACATTGCGTTTTTCAATATCATAGCCATCTTTCTTAAGAAACTCTGCGATTTCCTGTGCAGTAACAGAACCGAAGATTTTATCTTCTTCGCCAACTTTTACAGCAATTGTACATGAAGTTTCTTCAATTTTCTTTGCAATAGCTTTAGATTCTTCAATCTTTTTGGCATCGCGAATGGTCTCCAGACGTTTTGCTTCAGCAACAACTTTCTTGTTACCCTCAGTAGCCGGAACAGCAATACCCTGTGGAATAAGAAAGTTTCTTGCATAGCCGTCTTTTACTTTTGCTACGTCCTGGGCATTTCCAAGTTTGCCGTAGTCCTGCAACAATACAACTTCCATTTTATGATACTCCTTTATACTCTCTTAAAAAATTCTTATCTAATGTTTTCAGCAACAAACGGGAGAAGTCCGATATGACGTGCGCGTTTGATTGCAACAGCCAGCTTACGCTGATTTTTTGCAGTTACACCGCTAAGACGTCTCGGAACAATTTTGCCGCGTTCTGTGACATATTTTGAGAGTATCTTGATATCCTTAAAATCAGGTTCAACACTATTCTGTTCAAACCAGCATACTTTCTTCGCTCTTCTTTTTGCAAAAGCCATATTATTTCTCCTGAATAATAAACGTTTTTGGGGGAATTAGTCCTGATCCTCATCCATGTCGATATCTTCCGGCAGTGCACGTTCTTTACGTGTTGCCTGGAGTGCACGGGCAGCCTCATTTTTAAGGTTGCGTACTACAGTAAGATGACGAAGGATATTTGGGTTCAACTTGACATATTTATCAAGAGCAACCACAGCATCGCCCTCTCCTTCGAAAAAAAACAGGCAGTAGTAACCGCTTCTTTTTTTCCTGATAGTGTATGCGAGCTGACGTTTTCCCCAAACGTCTGTTTTTTCAAATGCTGAATGCTGTTTGAGCAGCTCTTCAACCTGCTTCTGTTCTTTCTGAACAACATCATCAGAAAGTGTACCATCAAAGACAACCATTGATTCGTACGGCCTTTTCACATTAAACCCCCTTGGTCATTAGGCTCTGATCCGGGCCGCAGATCAGAGCAGGTTTGGTTTGATACCACAGAAAACATCTTGAAGTGATATCAGTGTTACTTATTAAATTTATTCATTACAGCATTCAGGTCATGCTCAAGAAACATCCTGCATGCATCAATTACAGACAGTATCACGCTATCAAGTGCATTCAATTCATCACTGGTAAATTTACCAAGTACAAAATCAATCACACTGATACCATCGGGTAAGGGACCGATTCCAATTCTCAGCCTTGGATAGTCGGGCCCGACAAAAGACTGAATCGACTTGAGCCCGTTGTGTCCACCCGCAGAACCACTCTTGCGAACCCTTACAGAACCGAGCGGTATATTAAAGTCATCAACAAGAACCATTACTGAGGACAGCGGCAGTGATGTTGCTTTCATTATCGTATCCACAGCATTTCCGGAACTGTTCATAAAAGTGAGAGGCTTAACCACCGCTACTTTTTTGTTTTGAAGCACACCGACAGCAACCACTGCATCACCGAATCGTTTTGTCGTTACTTCAGAAAGTAACGTTGTTAGCTTATCGGCAACAATGAAACCGATATTGTGACGGGTTAAAGCGTACTCTTCTCCCGGATTTCCAAGTCCAAAAAAAACAGTATCTATTTTTTCAGGAAAAGGACGGGGATTAAAAAAATCCCCTAATAATTTCAAACTCATTTACAATAGTCTGCTTACTTCTTCTTCGCAGGAGCAGCAGCAGCAGCTTTTGCAGGCGCAGCACCCTTTGCAGGAGCAGCGGCAGCAGCAGCTTCAGCAGCCACCTCAGTTGCCGGAGCATCGGCAGTAGCATGAGTAACCACAGCAAGCACTTCGTCCGAAGAATCTTTAAGTGTAAGCCCACTGATAACAACATCTCTTACGTGGATTGACTGGCCGACATCAAGTGCAGACACATCAACTTTTACGTTCTCCGGAATATCAAGTGGCATACACTCAACTTTAACCTGTTTTACAGGGGCTTCAAGAACGCCACCATTGAGTTTTACACCAACGGGAATACCTTCAAGAACAAGAGGTACTTCTACAATCACCTTCTCATTCATAGCAACGTGATGAAAATCGATATGGAGATAATTATTCCTATCGACAACATGACGCTGAAATTCACGTACAACAGCAACTGAATCGTCTTCTGTTTTGCCAAGACCAAGATTGAAAAGGTGTGTAAGTTTTTTATTGCGAACAATAGTCGCAAACTCTTTCTGGTTTACCTCAAGTTGTACCGGATCCATCTTTTTACCATAATAGATGGCTGGCACCCACCCCTGAGCACGTGCTTTACGGGTGTATGATTTCCCGGATCCCGTACGCGGTCTTGCTGTCAATTTAATAATTTCCAAAGTTAAACCCTCCTCGGAATAGTTGCCCCAGAAACTGCCAAGATATTCCGGGATTTATCCGCGCTGAAAAAAGATTAGTGGCTGGGGCGGAAGGATTCGAACCCTCGAGTGCGAGGACCAAAACCTCGTGACTTACCACTTGTCGACGCCCCAGCAAATTTGTAATCGCTAAATATAATAAAGCGTAGCAGAAAAGAAAAGAATTTTTTAGTTCATTTAGAGTCAATATTAAACTAACTATCCCGAAACTGAGCACACTGAGTTTTTTCAGCTTGCTTTGTTATGTCGGAAATTCGTCCTATAAAAAAGAGAAGTTGATACAAACCAGCTTCTCTTTACATTGCAAAAAACACAGGATACCTTAGTTAATCAAAAACATCCAGATCATTTGCAGCACCAACAGTAGCAAGCTCCTGAGCACCTGGTCGGTTAAGTTCAGTTTCAAATGCATCTAAAACGCAATCTTCAATCTTTTTTCTCATCTCGTTGTTGATTGGATGAGCTAAATCCTGAAATGTACCGTTTTTGCGTCTGCGACTTGGCATAGAAACAAAATACCCTTGTGCTCCACTGATGATTTTCAACCCCCTGATCACAAAGCAATCATCCAGGGTAATACTTGCAAATGCTTTAAGCTTTGCCTCATTTTTCAATACCACTCTTACTTCGGTGATTTCCACAGCATGCCTCCATGAAAAATGTGTGTGTGTGTTAGATTGATTCAGGTATACTTAATATATATTTATTTGATAGGTGACACAAATGCCAGCCACTAATATTCCAACTTCTGTAAAATTTTCTATTCCATATATTACAATTAGTATAGAGTGAACTGTTCTGTATCTTCAGTCCTGAAAATGATAGTTGCAAAGAACCACCGGTTACTGTTCTTTCTATATAAACTACTCTTTTTTTTTGTATTCCGCCTGTTTCTCTTTATCTGATAAATTCAGGCTTGCAGAAAAACATTTCTGATACATATAGTACAACAACATTTAACATTATATAAATCATAAGCTTATACTACAAACCAACATATGGTACTTAATGCACAAAAAATTATATATCGTTTGCGTCATTTAATAAACACATTTTTTAAATTGCAAAAAAACTTTTTTCATAAAACTTGCGTTTCACACCTTCCAACTTCCTGTTACAAACAATTATATTACGTAGACAATGTACATTTCAGGAATTTTCGATCTATTAGCTTGAAAAAGTTAAAACTTATGGAAATGCACTGGAATAATATGTATACTATTTGATTTAACAAATGATTCTAAATTAAGTAGTATGACAATGTTTTAAACAGTTACGAGAACCGTCAACGATACAGCGTCATTCTCTGGAAAATATCGTTGCCGTGGCGGTTTCATTTTACAACATCATTATTCGGGGCGAAATTCTATGAATGAACCACGCGTTCCCTTCGGGATTAAAGCACTTGACAAAATGATCTCCGGCGGACTGCTCAGAGGATCCGCAAACCTGCTTGAGGGCGCACCCGGCACCGGAAAAACAACTCTGGCCATGCAGTTTATCTACAATGGTATCACTCAGTTTGATGAGCCAGGGATGATTATTACCTTTGAAGAGTTTCCTCAGCAGTATTATCATGATGCAATGGGATTTGGCTGGGATTTCAAAAAGCTTGAAGCTGAGGGAAAGCTCAAGCTGATTTTCAGTGATCCTCAGACAACACTCACTGAGTTTGACAAAATGGATGGTGAGTTTGTAACGATGATTGAAGATATGGGGATCAAGAGGGTTGTTATCGACAGTATGACACATTTTGAAGGTCTCGTCGATGATCCATTTGAGCTTCGTGATGTTGAACGCAGGCTTATCAACGCTCTCAAACGGGAAGATGTCGCAAGCATACTTTTAAGAGAAAACGATAACCTTCTCGGGCAGGTCTCGCAGGTATCAAGCAAAATCCCGTTTATTGTCGACTCGTATACCCTGCTGCGATATGTTGAAATTGACAGCGCAATCGAAAAAGCGCTTTGTATTCTTAAAATGCGTGGTTCCGATCACCAGAAAGATATCCGTTGTTTCAGAATCACATCTCATGGAATTGAGGTTGAACAGAAGTTCAGCGGTCGTGAAGGTATCATGAGCGGTACAGCACACTTTACACCTCAGGATGCATTTGTAAATGCTTTCGGAAAAAAATGATGGTTGAAATTATTCCATTCTCTTTGGAATCACTCCTTCTCTGCGGGTATGTAATGTTTTTCATTATGATAAACATTCTTGGCTTGCTAATCTCCTCATTTTATAAGAGAAAGTTTAATCAGCCATCTCCAAAAACCGGATTTATTCTTGCGATAATTATTGCATTTGCTTTAATTATCGTTATTCAGATTCCATCAAAAACCATAGTTTTCATTCAGCTTGTATCGTCGTTTCTTTTTATATCAAGCGCAACGGCGTCGATTGTCAGTACACTATTTCTCTTTCTGACAATGAGAAAGGTACGGAAATAAGTATGATTAATCCGGGTTTCCTGACATTCTTTGATATCAGTTTCATTATCGCAATGCTTGTGATCTCCTATCTCAGTAAGCGGCTCGGGGATGCGCTGAAAGTTGCACCGTTTTATAAACTTCTCTATATCACCGCTGCGTTCGTTGCAGTTGCATCAATTATTGATAATGTGTCCGTATCATATAATGTTACTACCATGCCTTTGATTTCAATGGCTCTACGATTTATTGCCGGTGCTGTTTCATTGATTGTTGCGCTGCGCTACTGGAGCTGGCTTTTTTCCGAATTTTTTAGGAAGCAGTGAGGTACTGAAACGTATGGAAAAGAAAATTCTTGTAATTGAGGATGACAGAGACATTGCTGATCTGGTAAAATTAGTACTTGAGACAACATCAGATTTTACTGTCGAAACAGTACTTGATCCCGAAGCGGCATATTCGACTGCAAAGGATTTCAGGCCTGATGCTATTTTACTTGACCTGTCAATGCCGAAAATGGATGGATGGACAGTATTCAAGCTTATCAGAAAAGATTCATCCTTTAAACAGATTCCAATTGCCATATTGACAGCGAAGTCACAACAACTTGACGAAATGGTCGGACTGCATATAATGAATGCAGATGCGTATATTACTAAGCCCTTTGGAAAACAGGAATTAATAGACAAGACATATGAGCTCTGCAATAAAGGAAAAAAATAGAAGAATTCTTGTCGTTGACGACGAAGCGGATGTACTTGACTTTCTAAAAATACACCTCGAAACACAGGGATGGGAAGTCACTACTGTTTCGTCAACCAACGAAGCATTTACAGAACTGGAGTCAAAAGCATACTTTCTTGTTCTCACTGACATTGCAATGCCTGAAATGGATGGCTATGAGTTTATAAGCAAGATCAAGGAAAAGAACATTCCAGCTCAGATGGCACTTATGACAGGATTTGGATATAATCCCAAACACACGCTGGTGAAAATATATAAAACGATACGGTATCCCTGCCTTTTTAAGCCGTTTAACCGGGTAAAAGTGACTGAGGCAGTGCAGAATGCATATAACATGTACCATGCTGAGCTGGAAACAGCTGCAACAGACACTGACATTCAGGAACCTGAGTCAACTTCATAGTCAAACCCTTATAAATCATTGATAATCATTGTGACAAGTGGAAAAGGTGAATGAGTATTTTCCCTTTTCTTCTTTTCATCTGTGTGCAGCAATCTCATTTTCATATTTTCTGCAAGTCAGGATGATTATTTATTGATATCAACATTTATTCTGTCACGTATTATTTTACACATACATTGGTATCAAATGCACTGAAGAACGTAACAATAGTATGTAATTCTCATATTTCATATATTTCGTACACAAAAAACATATTTCCCTGAAACAATTGCTGATGGAAATCACTTATGCAGCTTAAAGATATTATTATTAAGGGTGCCCGTGAACATAACCTTAAAAACATTGATGTATCCATTCCACGAAATGCACTGACAGTTATTACAGGATTGTCAGGTTCCGGTAAGTCATCACTGGCTTTTGACACCCTGTATTCTGAAGGTCAGCGTCGTTTTGTTGAATCACTTTCATCCTATGCACGGCAGTTTCTCGGCCTCATGGAAAAACCTGATGTAGATTCTATTGAAGGATTGTCACCAGCAATTTCTATTGAACAAAAAACCACCGGGCGCAATCCGCGATCGACAGTAGGTACCACTACAGAAATTCATGATTATCTTCGTTTACTCTATGCGAGAACAGGAACACCGACCTGTTACAGCTGCGGCAAAGTCATCTCATGTCAAACTATCCAGGAAATTACCGATCGTATTTTACAACTGCCTGATGGTACTAAATTTCAGGTATTATCCCCTGTTGTTTCAGGACGTAAGGGAGAATACAAAGATCTGTTTGACAAATTGCAAAAAGATGGATTTGTCAGAGTGAGAGTTGATGGCGTTTCGTATGCACTTGACGATGAAATCACTCTTGAAAAAAATAAAAAACACTCCGTTGAAATAATTATTGATCGTCTTATTCTTAACCAATCAATCAGACCCCGTTTGACAGAGTCGCTTGAAACGGCACTTAAAATGAGTGTCAACGGCACCGTACTTATTGACTGTATCGGAGGAGACACACTAACATTTTCGGAAAAACTTGCCTGCCCCGATTGCGGTGTCAGCTACGACGAACTTTCTCCAAGAATGTTCTCTTTCAACAATCCGTTTGGTGCATGCGAACCATGCAGCGGGTTGGGTTATATGCTTGAAATCGACCCAGACCTTGTTGTTCCAAATCAGGAATTATCGTTAAACGACAACGCTATTATTCCGTGGAACGGAGTAGCAACAATGGGCAGCTGGAATAATCAGATTCTCACAGGTGTATGCAAGCATTTCAAGATTCCAATGGATAAACCCTTTCGTCAGTTATCAGCAAAACATAAAAGTATCCTTCTTAACGGATCCGGGGAGGAACGGATCCCAATGCGCTGGGAGGCACAAACCGGCCAGGGTAGAGGTGAATTCATGAGAACCTTCGAGGGCGTTATCCCCAATTTGCTGCGCCGCTACCGGGATACATCATCGGAGGACATACGCAGATGGATTGAGACATTTATGTCACAACGGGATTGCCCTACATGTAAAGGAGCCAGATTACGTAAAGAAAGTCTGGCAATTCTGATCGACGGTAAAAATATCGCCGAAATATCTTCAATGTCAATCGATCAGGCTCTTCAGTTTTTTACATCGCTCAAGCTTCCATCCCGTGAGGAAAAAATCGCAAAACAGATATTAAAAGAACTGAAAGAACGCCTTGGATTTCTTGTCAATGTCGGTCTCCCCTATTTGTCGCTCAACCGTATGTCCGCAACACTAAGCGGTGGAGAGTCACAAAGAATACGCCTTGCAACACAAATCGGATCACGACTGACCGGTGTCATCTATATACTTGACGAACCGAGTATAGGTTTACATCCAAGAGACAATGAACGGCTTCTCACTACGCTTACATCACTGCGTGATCTTGGCAATACCGTTGTTGTTATTGAGCACGATCAGGAGACAATGGTTGCTGCAGATTACCTGATTGATGTCGGCCCGGGCGCAGGTGTTCATGGAGGACGTATTGTCGCGCAGGGTACACCAGACGAAGTTATTGCAAATCCCAAATCGCTGACCGGGGCATATCTGAGCGGCAGAAAAAAGATACCAATACCGCCAACACGACGTAAAGGGTCGGGTCAGTCCATAATTGTAAAAAATGCATCCGGCCATAATTTACAAAACATAACCGTTGAGTTCCCGCTTGGCATGCTTGTCTGTGTAACAGGTGTATCAGGGTCAGGAAAAAGTTCACTTGTCAACCATACGCTTTTCCCTGCACTTCAGCGGCACCTCTACAAATCAAAAACGCACCCGCTTAAACACACTGCGATCACCGGTTTTAATGCTATCGACAAAGTAATCGACATCGATCAGTCACCAATCGGTAAAACGCCACGATCAAACCCTGCAACCTACACCAAGACATTCGATCAGATCCGTGAACTCTTTGCAGCACTTCCTGAAAGTAAAATACGCGGCTATACAAACGGTCGATTCAGTTTTAATGTAAAAGGCGGACGCTGCGAATCGTGCGAAGGTGATGGCGTTTTGAAAATTGAAATGCATTTTCTTCCTGATGTTTATGTAGAATGTGAAGCATGTAAGGGTAAACGCTACAACAGAGAAACACTTGAGGTCTTATTTAAAGGGAAATCTATCGCTGATGTTCTCAACATGACCGTCGATGAAGCCCTTGAATTTTTTGACAAAATCAGTAGTATTAAAAGTAAACTTTCAGTATTATCCCGTGTAGGACTTGGCTATATTCATCTCGGCCAGGCTGCAAATACACTGAGTGGTGGTGAGGCACAGCGTATCAAGCTGGCATCGGAGCTGGCAAAAAGGGCTACCGGTAATACACTGTACATTCTTGATGAACCCACAACAGGACTTCACTTTGAAGATATTTTAATGCTCATGTCAGTGATACAGGAGCTTGTTGACAAGGGGAACTCTGTTATTGTCATCGAACACAATCTTGACGTAATAAAATGTGCAGACTATATCATCGATCTTGGTCCTGAAGGGGGCAATAAGGGTGGTACTATTGTTACTGCGGGAACTCCTGAAGAAATCGTAACAAACAAAAAATCTATAACAGGAAAGTATCTGGCAGACTATCTGAAAAAGTAGTTTCTGCACGTACTTTCAGTATGGGCAGCAGCAGATCCTGCGCATATTCAGAATATCGGACAGTGTATTGATGAAATGTTGCGGGGTGTTAAAAGTACAGAATAGAGCAGGTTTAAATTGAAAATTAAAAGTACTATTGTATATGCAACTATTTTTACGTTTTTATATTTCTCCGTAAACATGGTTCTAAACTCATTGTGGAAATTTCATCAATTGCACAATGATTATTGGGATCTGCTTTTTATAGCGAAAAACATACAATTCGGAAATCCATTTTCGCTCGCAAATCCCTGCATTCCAATTGGCTACACAAGTCTGTTATCTTTTGTAGTGAAATTAGGCAGTGAAGTAACAATACCTATTATTCTCAACCTTCTTTTTGGTTCCTTCACAATTTTCACGGCACTAATCTTTTACCAGAAAGCTATTACTTTAAAAAACAGCGTAATTTCTGCCGTTTTTCTTGGTATTTTTCCTGCATTTTTCTTTTATTCCAATCAAGGTGGTGCCGATCCCGGCTCGGTAATGTTTTTCACTATCGGCGCATTGCTTTTACTCTATTGCTTGTATTTCAATGACAATCCAAAATGGTTGCATTTTTTGTCAGCGGGCATTTTTTTGGGTTTGGGAGCAATTTTCAGATATCACGTATTGGTAGGAAGTGGAATTTTAATTTTCACCGGACTCCTTTTAAACATTCGCCAATGGAAGCTGCTGTTTGTTGCAGGTGCTGGAGTTGCTCTGGCATATTCACCCCAAATAATTGTGAATATCCTGACAGGACATGGAGTTTTAGAAACAAAACTGGGTGCAAGCAATATTTATGATTTGATGTACGGCATAAATTGGTACAGAATTTCTACGGATCAAATATCGACCAACGCACTGGAAATCATCTCTACAAACCCGTTTCTTTTTGTAAAGCGTTATGTTGTCAGTTTCGTCAAATTTTTTATTCAAACAGGGCTAATACCTACCATCACATTCATTTTCTGTAAAAAGACTTTACATAAGCAATTGGCACTCTACGTATCAATTTTTGTTACTATTTATTTTATAGTTTTTTCTTCGACATTAAGTGGTAGACAACTACTTCTTCCCTTACCATTAACAATACTGTGTTTGGGGCTATTAATTGAAGAATACTTCACGGCTATACGTTCTTTAGGCAATAAAAAACGCTTGGTGTTGAAAACCTGCGGAGTTTTGTCAATTATAATTGTTGCACTATTTTTTGTAATGAAGGATTCAAAGGCTGTTCTCCGAAACATCAACGAATACTCTTTGTCCAAAGAAGTGGAATCATTTCTTGTTGCCAAAGGTGTTACAAATGCACAGCAAACCTTTACCACAGATTTCGATCTTTACTTTAGAAACTTACCTAATTACACAGGATACTTCAATGGTGGATGGTCAAGGTGGGGCACTTACAAATACAATGAAGCATTCCCGGAATTTAATGTTCAATCCATCGATACCTTTTTAGATGATTGCAAAAAGCATAATATAAAATTCGTCATCCTAAATGACAGTGCAGATAAACTGAATAGTGATTTGGGAAAAATATTTAAAGGTAAGCTGACCAACGACAAGTTACTTTACATTAAAACATTTCAACGTGTAAAAATTTATCAAGTTGTTAACGCACATTGATTTTCATACTTGAGTGCCATACCGATAAATTATGGCGATCTCGATTTGAGGGTTTGGGGAAACAACAAACCTAAAAAAGAGGTTTACTCCTTACTCTTTTCAAGAAACTCAATCTGAATCTGTTCATTTCCTGCATCTGTCAGTTTAAATTTTCCATTATACGAAACAATCAATTCTTCCTTTTTGCCTTCAGTAACAAGCTTATCAATAATTGCCGGATACTGCTTCTTATCGGCATCAACATTGACATATACAGAAACATCTTCACCATGCTCCCCCATTTTTATGAGAAATGCATTGTGTTCAACAAATACAAGATCATCATATGCATAGGTAATTTTAAGCCCGAGTTTTTCAACCAGAATCTGAATTCTGCTGAGTGGTTTCGGCGGCACAGCCATAACGAGTCTCCTTTGGTACGACATTGTACCTTTTTTTAATGTTTATTACAATTTTGCACGACTGGTAACATTATTTTCCCCGATTCTCACCTGTATATCTGCTGATAATAAAGCCTCAAGAATCATGCCAACAAAAAAAGCCCTGCAAAATTCGTAACTTTGCAGGGCCTACCCACTGTGATAAATTCAATGTACGCTTTCTATCGTATCACATCTCTTTACAACAATTGCACTCAGATAAATCAGGCATTACGCTTAAAAAAACCTCGCACACTGTAAACCTTACGTTTTCCACCCTGCATCGTCACAAAGATTTCATCATTCCTGATTTCTGCCGAAACAGCACCGGCACAAATAACCCGTGCAAGTTCACCACTTTGTTTATAAAGACGAACCGTTCCATTTTCTGTTTTAATATTTAACACTTCACTCATAATTAAAACCCCGTTTGTATAGTTTAATGAAAATCAGGCACATTGATGTATGATATCAGACAAGACCACATGGGGGCCGAGTCTGGTTGATAATGCTACGAGTCGATCATGATCAAGCACAGGATATACTTTATTGTCAAAATGAACCTGACTGCTTGATACAAAAATTGAATCCGGTGAAAGCGATTTCAGCAGCGCATTGAGTTTATACATAGATGCATCATCAGTATTCACTCCGTCAACAAGGCATGTTTTGACATAAAAATCTCCCTTGAAATTTGACCTGAACTGCCTGATTCCTGTGATATACCGTTCAAAAGGAATCTGCTGATGTACTGCATTGACTTTATGATACGTTTCACGATCGGCAGTATCAATACGGACCGATACTGCATCAGCTTTACAGAAATCATTATGCACACTGATTCTCCAACAAAGGTAACCACACGAATCAATATGTACCGGAACGTTTGTTGCTTTACGGATATCATCAATAAGCAGATTAAGTTCTGCATTCAAACCGACTTCTCCAGGCCCGCTGATTTCGATATAATCAAGATCATTGTGCTGATCGATAAAGTCTTTAATTAATGTGCTATTATGACGCAACGCGTAAAACGATTGACGATCAACAGTCTGATAAGATGTCTTTCCGAAATTACAGTGAATACAATTACCGGGACAAGCCTTTGACGGTACCGACGTAATTGAAAGTACCTTGCCAAAAAAGGGTGATAGCTTCAGCGTAAATGAGTATGGTATATTATATGGCAGATGATTATGAATACCGGTCTGCTCATTATAATTCATTCTATGCTTCAGAATAATCATTCATTCCTCCATCACTGTAACTCATACACAAGAGATTAATTTCAAAAACAGTATTTGATTTTCCTCGTCCTTTCCAGGCCTGAATATATCCCCCATGCATTGTTACAACCGATTGTATCTCTTGTAAATCTCCAATCTGTCGCTGACCTTTTGATATTTCAAACGGTCCTTCACATTTTGATAGATCCGGAATTCCATCATCTGAAATAACTACCTGACATCTGCTGTGGCCTATTTGTCGTAATGAAATTGTAATATCGGATAAAGGACTTTCTTTGCATCGTGAAAGATCCCTGAGTAGTGAAACCAGTGAGTCGGTAAACATCGAACTATCAATCCAGGCGTAGGTATGCTTTGTTGATTGCTCTACTGCCCTAATCTGATATGTATTTTGTACTTCAGGCAAATGATTGAATAACTCAATAGCCTTCTCACAAAGCGGTTGAATCTGTTGAAGCTTAAGAATGGCAACACTGCCATGTTCATGAAGCTGTTTCATAGCTGGTAATCCTTGTTGTATTTGAAAGTAGAAAACAACAATCGTTTCTATACGCATAATTCATACCAGATAAAAACTATTGAAATTTTAGGAATTTAAGTATATTGTTACAGTAAGACTGTCATTTTGACTGTTACATCTATCATAGTGACAGCTTACTAATAACTTTTTCTACACAATGTAACCAGTTTCCATGGCTGTACTACCAAAAATCAATAAACAGCATCCATTGCGAAACGGACGCACTCTATCATGAAATCGTTTAACCTGAACATCGCTGAACTCATTCAATTTTCACCCGGATTTATCGGGCTTCAGGGCCGCCGCCTGCTGCTGCACGACCTTTCAACACTTGGACAGTTTCGTAAAGATCTCATTAACACCGTTGGCAGTGCAATGGCGCAACGGATTCTTACCCGAAAAGGTCTTTTCTGGGGGCAGGCGGACGCTGCTGCAATGCAGCGTTTATTTACCTGGGATTCCAAAGCAGAGATGATCAAAGCTGCACCTGAACTTATAAAAATATTAGGGCTCGCGTATGCCGGGATACACTCTTTTGAATTTGATACTATCCCAAAAAAACTCTCAATGACTATAACATGCGCAGACTCAGCGGAAGTTGAGGAATATCGAAACGAACTGGGCAAATCTGATGGATCTGTATGCTGGGTGATTACCGGATACCTGAGCGGATATGTATCATACTGTCTTGGCAGCGAAGTTTACTTCAAAGAAACAAAGTGTCAGGGAGCTGAGGGTGATGATTGCATTTTTACCGGGAAAGATATTGAATCGTGGGGAAATGAGTTCCGGAAGGATCAATCATTTTTTGTTGCTGAAGATTTTCATACAAAAGTTCAGGAACTCAGCCGTAGGATTAAGGAACAGCAGCGCAATCTTGCAATCAGCCGCAAGCAATTACTTGCAGCTAAAAAATCCGATTTACTTTTAGGCATAGAGGTTCGAAGTAAGACTTTCCAAAATGTTATTACTTTCGCGGACCGGGTAGCTTCAGTTGATTCAACACTTCTGATAACAGGTGAAACCGGAAGCGGTAAAGAGGTGATTGCACGGTATATTCATGATAATTCGCCAAGAAAAAAGTACCCGTTTCTGGCTGTCAACTGTTCTGCCCTACCGGAGACATTACTCGAAAACGAGCTTTTCGGGCATAAAGCCGGATCGTTTACAGGTGCAAAAAGTGACGAGGTCGGTCTTTTTGAAGCAGCCCGTCATGGGACAATCTTTCTTGATGAAATCGGAGATATCTCTCCCATGATTCAGGTAAAACTGTTGAGAGTATTACAATCCAAAGAGATCAGGGCAATCGGTGATACAAAGACACAAACCGTTGATGTCAGGGTTATATCTGCAACAAACCGGGATCTTGATACGCTTGTTGCAGAGGGAAAATTCAGAGAGGATTTGCTGTATCGATTACGAGTACTTCATATAGAACTTCCACCGCTTCGTGAGCGTACCGAAGACATCCTGCCGCTTGCGCGAAGTATTCTTGACAAATTAATCCTAAAAATGAATTCCCGGAATCTTCACCTGGCCCCTGAAACTGTTGATATTCTTTGTTCCTATTCCTGGCCCGGTAATGTGAGAGAGCTTGAAAACGCACTTGAACACGCAGCCGTACTGTCAACTGACGGTTGTATTACGCCTTCTGTTCTTCCATCATCAACAACATCCGGATCCTCAGGTGTATCAGGAGAACAAAAATTTACCGCGTTAAGTGATCTTGAAATGTCACACATATATTCCATACTTCAAAAAACGAACGGGAACCGTGCAAAGGCAGCCCAACTGCTCAATATTAGTGAATCAACACTTTACAGACGGCTAAGGAAGTTTAAGAAGTAGGGAGAGATTAAGGCTGAGGGGAGATGTGCGATGGTGTAAACATTAACCTGACATGTTGCAGGAGTGCGCCCCCTAAATCCCCCGCAGGGGGACTTTGAATGTGTAAATGGTTCTAAGAGCTTTCATCTTCAAGTCCCCCTGCGGGGAATTTAAGGGGGCGAGTACCACTGTGTCAATACTGAGTTAACAACATCGAGAAAATAGAGGCCCCACTATGTTGAGCCTCTTAAAAACACTCAGATCAGACAAGTACCAACGCTTTGTCAAGTGCTTCAATGATATCGTCTTTATGCTCGAGACCTATTGACAACCTGATAAGATCTGATGTCAAGCCACTTGCATTTCTTTGCTCATCTGTTAATTGTGAATGTGATGTACTTGCAGGGTGCAGTATCAGACTCTTTGCATCACCGACATTTGCAAGGTGAGAGAATAGTGTTATGTTGTCAATAACCTTAACACCTGCATCATAACCACCTTTGACACCGAAAACAACCATACCTCCAAAGCCCTTTTTCAGATCTTTTGATGCATTCGGATATGATGGGTCATCGGGTAGTCCGGGATAACGTACCCAGGAGACTTTCGGATGTTTTTTAAGATACTGTGCAACAACCAGTGCGTTTTCCGAGTGACGCGGCATACGTAGTGGCAGTGTTTCGAGTCCCTGAAGAAAAAACCAGGAGTTATCGGGTGATATTGCGGCACCGAGATTACGTAACGGCACAGTTCTCACACGTAATGCATAGGCAATTGGTGCGAGTGCGTCAGGCAGATCGTGCGCCCATCTGAGTCCATGGTAATTAGGATCTGGTTGGGTAAGCAGTGCGTTATTGGATTTTTTCCAGTCAAACTTACCGGAGTCAGTGATAATTCCTCCGATTGCTGTACCATGTCCGCCTATCCACTTTGTTAATGATTGAACAACAACATCCGCGCCGAGTTCAATTGTTTGAAGCAGATACGGTGTTGTAAAGGTAGCATCAACAATAAGAGGAATATTATGACTATGTGCAATATCTGCAATTGCCTTTACATCAGTATAATCGAGTACCGGATTACCGATTGTCTCTATGTAAAGAGCCCGGGTATTTGAAGTTATTGCTTTTGCAAAATTCTGAGGATCTTTCGGATCAACAAATTTAACCTTTATTCCAAGCCCCGGGAGGATTGAGGCAAACTGTGTATAGGTTCCGCCATAAAGGTTATTTGCCGACACAATCTCATCTCCTGCCTGAGCAAGAGTGATAATTGCATAGAAAATCGCACTGGTACCAGAAGCAACAGCTACAGAGGCTGCACCGCTCTCAAGTTGGGAAACACGTTGTTCAAGGATATCGGTTGTGGGGTTACCAAGGCGCGTGTAAATATTACCTAACTCTTTAAGAGCAAAGAGATTGGATGCATGTTCTGTATTTTTAAAAACAAACGATGAGGTTCGGTAAATTGGTACACCGCGGGAAAGTGTATCTGAGTCTGGTGTATGACCGGCATGCAGGGCCAGCGTTTCAAAACGGTAGTTCAACATGGATAGCTCCTTTTAATGTTCATATAGTTTATAAACTTTATTCATAAATATATCACATGATTAAAAGGAATGCAACAAAATTATTATTAGCAATAGCAGTCATAAATCTGATCAGTTGTTCAATGATCCATCGTTTGAAATGTTTCGGTTGTCGTAAATGCAGACCCTAATGCAACATTCACTTTTACATAATGCACGTTGTTAAGACTAAAGAACTGAGTCAGATTACAGTTATTTAATCGCAAAGTGACCGATGATAGGATCGCTTGATGTTTCACTACCAAGCTGATCAGTCGCAACAACTTTCCATAAATAGGAACCCGACGTAGTAGTGTTTGTAAAGTTGTATTTAAAGTGTGGAACAGTACCAACCATATTCACAGTTATTGCAGGATTCGTAATAATTGTATCGGTAGTAGACCCAGGCATTCTAACATAAATTGAGAATTTAGTATTAAGGCTATCGTGAACATCATGCCCGGTCCATTCAAAAGTAACCGGAGAACTGTTTGCAAAGGATTTACTTCCGTTAATAGGATCGAGCAGTACCGGGATTTGAGGTGGTCCGTCAATGTAAAGAGGGAAAATAGCCCTGACAATATTACTATCATCATCCACTGCAAAAACAGTGATAGAATCATGATACTTATTTTCAAATGAATTATTAATGTCGGTCCTTACGTAAGTAGGACCTAAAGTCGATTGTATCCCAGATTTATTTATTGTAGCAGCGTTTCCGGAATACCAGTAGTATTTGATAATTGTTCCATCAGGATTCGGATCGACAACATTGACAGATAATGTACAGGTAAGTGATGAACTGTTATATTTACCAAAAAGAGTTTCTGTTCCCGTAGTGGTTTTAAGTAGTGGCACACCTTGTCTGACATTAATGAAGTCAACAGCAGTTGTGACCAGTCCATCATTATCAGTAAATGTCAGGTGAATCCTGTATGTACTATCTTTTTTATTAACATTATTGAAAGTTTTATTACTAACTTCAAATGTAAATACACCCTTTTGATTTGATGATGGGATTATAGGTGAACCTGTCTTTCCGTCACCCCAGTCTATTACGAGTTTGTCAACGCTACCATTGGGATCATAACATTTAAACGTAAACAGATGAGGGTCATTAATCCAGTATTCTATCGTTTGGTCAATACCGCTGATAAAAACCGGTTCTCCTTTAAGTATTGAAATCGTATCCGCTCTGATTGCGCTGAACTTTTCAGCATCAGTTACTTTTACAAAAAACGTTTTAAGTCCTTCGGTTGAAAATTTGAGATTAATGACGTTTGATAATTGCGGTGGCTCGAAATTAAGAGTGTCGTTGTATGATACAGAATAACTCAGAGTGGTTTTATATGTTTCTGTACAGGGATCCAGGGCTATAATTGTAACCGGTATATCAACATTTATGTATGCCGCAGTCTGCGGAAGTTTCAAGGTATCAATTAGTGGTGTATGCGGTAATACCTGTATCTGGTACTTCGTTGACATAATAGCAGATCTGTTGCCCTCATTGTCAATTACTCTAACCCGAATATATTGCAACCCGGTATCGTTGAGGATTGAATCGTTGGTGGTAAAGGTATAGGCATTCGGATTCAGCCATTTTTGGGTTTTTATTACTGATGTATCGTTAGATTTAACAAACTGAATAGAGTCAATAATTCCGGCGTTTGGATCTTTCGCATATACAGTAACCTGTACCGTTTTCTTCAGATAATATGGTGACACCGATGTAACTTTCACACTGTCAACAACAGGATCACCCTTTAACAGAGTATGATTTACAAACGAGGCACTGATATTTCCCCTGCTGTCAGTCGCGGTGACAGTAAATTTATAGGTACCATAACGGTTATTTTTCTTGACAGCATTAACAACACATGATTTAAACGGGGCTTTGACTATTGAGTCACATAGTACTGTATCAACACTGCCATTAAATGACCAGGTAATTTTAACCCTGGCCAGGTTTGAATCGCGGTCTGATACCACTGCCTTTATTTGCAATGAATCATTACCATACCTTGCAGTAGTATCCACTATTCGCAACGTGTCAATTGTCGGTTCGTTTTTTCTGGCAATAACAATCAGTGTGTAAGGATTTGGTGCCCATTCACCACTTTTGTTCTGACATTGAACAAATATCGTATCCGATATTGTATCAAGTGGTACAAAACTGATAGAATCACTATCTATTGTCGTTGTGTCTATATAGTCTTCTCCATACTTTCTATTTCCATTACGATCCCAATAGTATGTGATATTGTTTAATGATGATGCCAAACGGCCATGCAGTGTTTTAGCAACACCAATGGTCGCTTCCACCGTATCAGGTTTGATTGGAAACTGTGGTGTATTTACCTCTACTTTAAACTTCACCGTTTGCGTATCAGATACAAATCCGCTTGTATCCACTGCCCATGCTTTAACTGATGCAGTACCATTACGTTTAAAATAGAGAACAAACTTTTGACTCTGTGGAGCAACCGATTGTACACTTCTGTCATCACTGACTTCGGTATCACTGAATTTGTAATACACCATGCTCACAACACCATTCGAATCCGACACACCAAACGAAACAACCTGTGACAGCGTTGTTGCGGTTGCTGGTGTGCTGAGTGTAAGTGATGGCCTGTAATTTCTTACTATGATATCTTCTGATTTCAGAAGCGCTGTCGAGTCTGTCCCATTATTAAGTTTCGCCTTAACAGAAAAATAAAACTTCGATAGTTTTGTACTGTCCAGAACAGTTACAAAAAAACTTGAACCAGTTGGTGTTTTCGGTACAATTTTAACATAGTTAGTATCAACGGATGGAAAGATCCAGGAGTAAGTAAGTGATGAATCCGGTACCGGTACCTGGCCATTTGTCACAGTTACCTGAAATTTCTCTGTATTTCTGGAAACAATCTGTTTTGGAACAATTGATTTCATCTGGATTTTGTAGTTGAAAACTATAGAATGAAACACTTTTGTAATCGTATCACTTATGTATTCATAGTTTCTGTCTCCAAAATTGTACGTTCTTTTTACATACACTGATACTGAATCTGAGACACCACGCATTGGAGGAAGAGTGATATACGGAGTGGATGTCACAGAATCTTTTACATCCCGATAACTCCAGGTAAATGAGTCTTTACCCATAGACTCGCTAACAGTAACATCCACTTTAAAAGTACTATCCTGTTCAACAGAAGTGCTGCTGTCCCTGAATCCAATTTCAGGCAGTACCGGATACACGTTGAGACCTGTAAGGCTCATTGTATCTGTAAGCGTATCTTTGTTATAAACAGTAAGCATTATTTTTGAATAAAACGTATCGGTCAAAGTGTCAATCGTTACGACCTGTATTGAATTTGAATCTATATAATCCACTGTGTCAATTGACAGAACCCTGGTACCTGATGTTATCTTGTAAATATGGGTGCCGGAATATTTACCATCATTGAAAAGTCTGACATTAAACCCGGCCGGACAGCCAAGTCTTAAGGAATCAGCAGAATCAGTTCTTGAAAATTGAAGTATTCCGGGAGCATAACCTCGGTAGCTGATTGTAAATACCGGAAAGGTTATGGAATCATTATTCCGTTTGATATGGATAGAATACCCTTTAGTGGTCGACACATCTGACTTTACAAGATAGGGTTTATTTATTGGAATCCTGTCTTTATCGATAATAACCGTGTCAGTACCTGCAGTCTGGATAGTTTCGCCATTGTAAAGGGCCCTCAGAAACACGCTGTCCCCGATACCCGCCAAACGGGGACCATCAATCGTGTAAGGGTTTACAACCTGAATAGTTGTATTTTCCTTATGCAGCGGCATTTCAACTTTTGTTCTGTTTGGCTGTTCTGCAACCAGCGTAATTTTCCCTGTGTATGCTTTCTTGAAAACAAAATATACGGAACCTGTATCAGGAGGATATGCCATTGATGAATCATTGCGGATAAACGAGTCAATAGGAGGATCGAAAGAACAGTAAAATTTCCAGTATTTATCGGTACCGTTATTGTCAAACTTTATCCTGTATTCCCTGAGAACTTCAAGTTGTAATGGCACCGTGTCAGTGCTTTCGAATTTATAAGAACCCTGATAGGCACTATCAAGCGGATTTGTGGCTTCAAAAAAACATGACAGAAACAGAATGATAAAAACAATTGCAGTTAATTTCATAATTGTGAGATGTTTCATCGGCTTCCCCTTCTGTATACTCTTTAAAAGTATATTCTCACATCCTAATACCTGAAAGTCAAGGTAAATCCGGTTGCTCCAAGAAGAAACAATGTGCCGGTTCCTATTGCAGTCCCAACCCAGGCATTACCTTCAATTCTTTTTTTGTCAACAGATATATTATGTTTTCTTATGTACTCAGGATCATGATACTCAGGTGAATTGTAGTCCTTTCTTGCGTCATAGGCTTTAAAGGCGCTAAGTGCAGTTACGCTGGCGCTTACAAGGGTAGTAGTACCAAAAGTCCACCAGAGCTGCTTTTTTTGTTTAAGTTTTTTCTCTTCCGGTGAAAGCACTCTGACCATCTGCCCGTGTTGCATTGCCTGCTCAGTTGTCGACTTTTTTATTGTGTCAACATAGGTGATCTTAGGATGTTTATTATCAAGACCAGACCACATCACCCTGAATGCACGCTGGTCAGCCACATTCGGAAGTTCATCTCCGAATCGCAGTGAATGATACTTATTATTCTGCATGTATACGGTATCAAGATTTACACTGGACGCAGCTTTATCTATAACAAGACCATATTTACTGTTTTTAATCAAGACATGTTTCATTTCAATGGTTGCGCTGTCAGCAACATATACGCCGTTCCACCATGTATCAAGAGCAGAATCAAGGGGCTGGTAGTAATCACGATTATCAAGTTTATCAAAAACCACCTGTCCATCACTCTTTCCCTGACAAATCAGTAACCCCTCGACAATAAGCCGTGAATCTTTGACAAAAAGAATTTTTGTCCCCGGATACAATGTCATGATCTTTCCTCGTGCTATTTTCAGATCGTTAAGTACAAGGTAGGTTCCTGCCGGATAGTCTCCATCCTGCTCACGCGCTATAAACGGCTGAATATTTTTCTTCTGATAAAACGTAATCTCATCTTTGTCAATCACAATGTCCTGCGTGACTGCAATGTCCTGCGTGACTGCAATGTCCTGCGCAACCGAAATATTAAACACTCCTGCAGTAGTCAGCAACAGAACAAGAGTCGTGATAATACCATTATGCATAGATACCGATGCACTCAGGAATTGAATCAATGAGCACTCCATTTCTTTAAGTTCCTATGAACAAGACCTGACAAAACACTAAAAACCATTTATTATTATGAAATAGATCATTTTTAAACCTAAAATAACTTGCGTACCGGCAATGTAAAGATTTTTGTTTAAAAAACGGTGTCTGTATTAAATAAGCAATTGTTTTAATCGCTTAATCTGCTTCAACGGGGATACTGAGCAATACTTTTGCATGCTTTGTCTACAACACAGAGCTCTTTCGTGTCACTTCAGGTATCGATGTGGATCACCTATAGCTCAAACACTTTAGTAGTCGTACACAGTTTCCTGGGTGGGAGGGGATATTTTGGCAAAACGTTGTCTAAAAAGTCAAAATACTCCTGAAGGTTGCGTTCAACAATTGGAACACTCTTGTTTTTTGCTTCGATATCAGATCTAAGCTTTTTTGTGTACTCATAATCCCACTGAAAGATCAGATCCTTATTATTTTCTGACGATGGGCTCATAATATTTCTCCAATCCGTATTTGACAATTATAAAGTTAATATACCCTACAATTACTAAATAGTCAAATGTAGGTTCTACAGACAACCTGAATTACCGGCAAAACTATAGAATTGCCGGGTTTCAAACACTATCACATTCCCGGATAACTATACCGGAGTCATTGTCTAAAAACTTTTTTATCATCAGGCTTGACCCTGCACCCAAGTTAGGTTATATTAATATACTTGTTCAAAATTGTATAAAAATTCTAACGTATGGGGTAATTTCAAGGACTTAATCATTTAATTTTTGAAGCGTTTTATAAAAAGAGCAATTTTATTTGATGTTTTGACAGGTTTGGCTGAAGTTAGTTATAATTTCCTTCGGACGTGACACAAATAAGAAACCGCAAAAATTGGTGTTTTGGAAGTTTGATGTTACCTCTAAAATTGAAAAAGGATGCTTTCAGAATCCACACATACTAAAAAAAACGTAGATCTCCATATCCACACAACATTCTCTGATGGTGCAAGCACTGTTAAAGAGGTATTTGAAGCAGCACATTCAAAAGGTATCAGCGCAATTTCGATCACCGATCACGATTGCACAGATGCATATCCGCTGGCCTTTGAGCTTGGCGCACAATTGGATATAGAGGTCATCCCCGGTGTAGAACTTTCAAGTGAGATCGATGGAACCGATATTCATGTACTTGGTTATTTCATTGATGTTGAAAATCCGGTGCTTGTCAGAAAAATTGACGAAATGAAAGATGCCCGATACTACCGCGCAAAAAAAATCGTTGAAAATCTCAACAAACAAGGTATTGATCTGCGTTTTGAAACGGTTCTCAGCATCGCAGGTCTCGGTGCAATCGGAAGACCTCATATTGCAGCAGCAATGCTTAAAGAGGAACTCGTGTATTCATTCAGAGAAGCCTTTGATAAATATATTGGTTATGGTTCAACCGCCTATGTTGAAAAACTCAAAATGCACCCTAAAGAGGTGTTCGATCTTGTAAAACAGGCTGGCGGTGTTCCGGTTCTTGCACATCCGGGAGTTACTCACGTTGATGAGCGAATACTGGAATTCATTCGTGAGGGACTTCAGGGTATTGAAGTCTACCATACGGAACATCCGGCCAGTGCAGAGCGTCACTATACACGTATTGCAAAAAAACATCATCTTGCTATCAGTGGTGGCTCTGATTTCCATAGCAGTAATCAGAACAGATCAGAGATTGGAATTCCACAGGTTCCCTACGCTACGGTCAGTAGTCTCAAGGACAAGCGTGAGGGGATTTTGTAAGAAGTGACACGTGACACGTAACGAGTGACCAGTAGATGAAAGAATCCACACTTGTTTCATCAGAGATATATCAATGCAAAACTAATTCAGGACTTGACATAATTTTTTTTCAACGTGTCTTATTTTTCTACCAGGCACTACTTAGTCAGCCCTGATATACCTTACCGCAAATAACTAATCTGACCTATTCATAAAAGGATTTACATCATGAAAGTAGTACCAGTAATTCTTGCCGGTGGAATCGGTGAACGTTTCTGGCCTTTAAGCCGTTCATCAATGCCAAAACAGCTGCTCAAACTTGTTTCATCAAAGACGATGGCAGAGGAAACACTTGCACGTGTTGCATCATTTTGCACAAAAGGTGTAAAGCCGCTTATTATCACTAATAAAACAATCGCAGCAAGCATGAAAAAACTGCTCCCTAAAAAATGGGTTTACGATATGATTGTAGAACCGGTTGGGAAAAACACCGCTCCTCCGGTAGCTCTTGCTGCATCATGGATCGAAAAAAAATATGGTGATTCAGTGATGGTGGTGTTAAGTGCAGATCACGATATCCGTCCAAAGGAAGAATTTACTGCAGCTCTGAAATTTGCTGTTTCACTTGCAGAAAAAACTCAAAATCTAATTGTATTTGGCGTAAAACCATCACGTCCCGACACCGGATACGGATATCTTAAATTGGGCAAAAAGCTTGACGAAAAGGATAGCATCTGCGGTTACATCGTTAAAGAATTTGTTGAAAAACCCAATGAAAAGAACGCAAAAAAATATGTCGCAAGCGGCAATTACATGTGGAACAGCGGTATGTTTGTCTGGACCACCAAAGTAATTCTGGAAGAGTTCGCAAG
>JAAZBG010000206.1 GCA_012513915.1 Fibrobacter sp. | reverse complement strand
TTGAGATGATAAGCTTTGAAAACCTCGCAGGCTTTATCGAAGGGTGATAAGGTCAAGAGGTTTGAAACGCTTAGCGCTCAATAGGTTACGGTTCTGCGCCGCGATCAACTGCGCCATTTAGGATTATAGATAAGAATTGTAGAAAATACACGTTACAGAAACAAGACGGATAGCAGATACACTAATACCTGCTTCTGTTTGATTTTAATCCCGACAAGTGTACTTATCTCAGCTCTAACCCATGAAAGCTCAGACTCATGATAACTCACAGACAGGTCTCCTGGCTCCCCCGATACTGCCGGTCTTCCCATACACGATACTGTGAACAGTGACCTGGATTGGCAGCTCCCAGTTGTTACACCGGTAAAGAGGTTACAGTGGCAGGACCGCTCCGGATTCAAACCGGTATTCCCTGGCATCTGTGATAAAAACGGTTGTAATATAGCGTATGCATCTTGATGGGGCAATAGTTATTTTGATCTATTGCAAGCGAAAAACCACCGGCAATACAATCTCCAACCGAAATGGCGCTTTTGGAAAAGGCGCAGCTTCCCTGACCGCTTTGACTGCAGAATTATCCAACATGCTGTATCCTGAACTTCTCTGGATACGTATGCTGTCAACATTGCCATCACATTTTACTAAAAAACGGATTTTGACCGTGCCTTCCCACTCTTCGGCCTGTGCTAAAGAGGGATAAGACAGCCGTTTATATACCATATCCCGAATGACGCCATACTGTACCGAAACGTATTCCGCCTTTACCACATTTGAATCAGACTTGCCGGTTCCAATCACGTTTGATCCACTTTGCGGAATTTCCTCATCGTTACCAGATACAAGAGATGCAGCTTCTACATGATCAACCGTGCTGCTATCGACAGACTTTTCATCGGTTTCAGATTGATTAGTCTCGACAGGATCGTGCGTGCTGCTATTGGCTGCAAGTGTATCTGGAACCACATACGCCGGTTCTACCACTTTTTTGGCTTTCTTACGATCCGTCTGTTGTGGTGGTGACTCAGGTGCAGGTTTTTGTGTCTGCGGAGTTACGATGGAAAGATCGACCATTACCACCTTTTCTGGTTGATTATAACCCTTTGGGGCAAAAATAATCACCATAATAACCAGCATATGTATGCAGATCGATATTGTGATTCCTGTAACGTATCTCGACTTCATTGGTACGTTTAATTTCCAGATAATTTACTACGTTCATTGTAAATCACTTCGGTGACCCGTTCAGCCCTAAGTTCTTCCATTGGATAGTACCTGCCTTTTAGTCGATCTGCTAATTCCCGCATTTTTCCCAAACGGATAAAGCCGCTTTCTGTATCGATTACAACAGACTGCACACCAAGAGTGTTGATCTCATCACAAACGGCCAGTGCAGCAGAGAACGGATTGACATCTGTATCGGTGCCGGAATTAGCCCTGCCATCAGAAATGACAAGCATAAAGGCGCGATTACGCTTACCGGTACGCTCACGTTTAATGAGTTCCAGGCCTTTGGCCAGCCCCTTTACAAGCGGTGTTTTTCCACCGGTGGGCAGAGTCTCGAGGGATTTTTTACCGAGTTCGATGCTGTCGGTCGGCGGCAGGATCACACTGGCTTCATTACCTTTGAAAGCAACCATTGCGATACGATCCCGCTTCTGGTAAGCATCGAGTAAAAGTGAAAGGATAGCTCCTTTGGTCGCTGCCATACGCTGATTAGCACCCATTGATCCTGACGAATCGACGACAAATACAATAGTTGTTCCGATCTTTTTTTCACGGACTTTTTCCCGAATATCCTGAGAGGATATAGCGAGCGCAACTCCATCCTTACTGCGATAAGCCTGATACGAAGCCGCCGCACGAAGTGTAGCATCGAAAGCGATATCGTTACTTTTCTTGTCTCCGGGAATACGTGAACGAGCATAACGACCGCTGCGATTTTCACTGCGTGCCCGCTGCCTGCGGCCGCTTTCCGAGGCTGGCTGACGTTCACGCTTAAGCTGTATACGGCAAAGATCATAAGGATCAGTTGCCGCAAAAGTCACATCCTGGCTCCCGTCGGGCTTGTTTGCATTATGCTGATCGTTTTGTTGTTCAAAGTTTTTTTTTTAGTCTCATGCTCCGAGTTTTGATCAGGCTTGGGCGGTTGTTTTTTATGGTTCTGCATTGCCTGCTCCAGTTTTTCTTTATCAACCCTGGGCTCCTGAAATGGTTTACGCCTCATACGGTGTGAAAGCACAAGTTCAGCAGCTTCACGTACATCATCTTCAGTAACTTCGGTTCGATGATGATATGCAGCAATTGCCTGAGCGGTCTTGAGCATGGCTATATCGGCACGATGACCGTCTACATTCATTTCAATGGCAATAGTTGTGATAAGGCTGAGGATCTCATCGGCATAAATTACCTGTGGCAGGAGATTCTGTGCCGTCACGATATAATCGCTGAGTTTTTTCTCCTCCGTTTCCCATTCATGCAGGAAACCATGCGGATCGCTTTCATAACGCAGGTAGCGCCGCACAACATCCATACGCGCCCCGCCATCGGTAATCCCCTCAACATCGACACACAAACCGAAACGATCCAATAGTTGTGGTCTGAGCTCTCCTTCTTCCGGGTTCATTGTGCCTATTAACATAAAACGCGCCGGATGAGAAAAAGAAACGCCTTCACGTTCGACGGTGTTTACGCCCATCGCTGCTGAATCCAGAAGGACATCTACCAGATGATCATCAAGCAAATTGACTTCATCAACATAAAGGATTCCACGATGAGCCGAAGCAAGAATACCGGGCTCAAAATGTTTTTCACCCTTTTTAATCGCTTTCTCAATATCAAGTGTCCCGAGTACCCGGTCCTCGGTCGCGCCCAGAGGCAACTCGACCACCTGCATCGGACGGGTCATAGTGGGAAGCGTTTCATGACGCGCTTTACGATCGCGGCAGGCTGCACACATTTCACCTTCCCGGCGCGGATCACAATGAAACGGGCAATCGCTGACAACTTCTATTTGCGGAAGAAGGTTTGCGAGTGCACGTACCGCTGTAGATTTTGCAGTGCCTTTCTGGCCCCGGATCAGCACTCCGCCCAGGCGTGGATTAACGGCATTGAGCGCCAGGGCTTTTTTCATCCGTTCCTGACCGACAATAGCACTGAAAGGAAATATCGTTCGTTGACAGCTCATAGTAACATCACCCCTTATTTATGCAGTTTTCTGTGAATTTCCGACATCTTCGCGCCCCAATTTCCGACATCCTCTGATGTCAATATATCGACGCTGCCCCCCTGGAAATCGCCCGTAACGTCGCCCATATCCTCTTCGAGCCAGGATTCGATTTCCAGATAGGATTCCTTGAGTTTTTGGAGTGTTTCCAGATCGGCTTTCCATAACCCGCGCTGCTCGGCTTCAAGAAGCCGGCGGCTGATCTCCTCCAGCGCCCACGGATTATTTTTTTCAAAGAACTCACGGTTTTCTTTATCAAGTACAAAAGTTTCGGTGATATCATCGAAAATCCAGTCGTCAACCTCCTGTGTGGTCGCCTCCCACCCGTAAACACGACCAACCCGTTTCATAATATCACCGGCACCTTTGTACCCATGGCGTTTCTGCCCTTCGATCCATTTTGGATTCAGCAATTTGGTACGCACGACACGGCGAATCTCGTCGGCCATATCCCGCACTTCTACAGCCTCCGGTTCGCGGGTATCGCCATAATAGGTTTTGACCTTTTTTCCGCTAAGGTGACGTGCTGCCGCAGTCATACCTCCCTGAGTTCCGAAATAACAGCAACAACCGAAGAGATCTGATTCATCACTCATGACTTTATTGTAGGTAATATCAACTGTTTTGAGGTTATCAGTCAACTGTTGATGTTTCTCCGCACCATACACACCTTTGCCGTAAGCATAGCCGTTCCAGTAAACAAAGATATCGGCCAGATCCTTCTCCTCTTTCCATGCCGAAGCATAGACGGCGAGCTGCGTACCGGACGAATATGCACCGGGTTTTGACGCAAAAAGCCGCAGTGTAGCATCACGCCAGGCCTTGCTATCCGCTTCGGATGTATTCTGCTGCTTTACCTGCGTCAATGCATGTTTTCGAATAAAATTTTTATCGATCGGTTCAGGCAGCGATGCCACGGCCAGCACCGCTTCGTCAATCAGTTCGACACAGTTACTGAAATTGTCACGGATAATTCCCGAGATGCGGATAGTGACATCAATACGCTCACGGCCGAGTTCATCAAGCGGGATAATTTCAAAGCCCTGAATGCGGCCGTTGGGCTGCCAAAGCGGTCGCACGCCCAGAAGGTACATGATCTGAGCCATTCCCTCTCCGTCAGCCCACATAATGTCGTTTGCCATCCAGTAAATAGCTACGTTTTCAGGAGTGGTGCCATGTTCCTTGCGATGTTTTTTTATGACCGCCTCAGCAAGGCGCATCCCCACCTCCCAGGCGCTTTTAGTCGGTATGCGCCGGGGATCGAGCGTGTAGAAATTGCGGCCGGTGGGCAAAATATCATCACGACCGCGCATGATTAACCCCGATGGTCCGGCAGGGATATAACCGCCATTAAAACCATGCAGCAGTGCGTCGATTTCGCGACTTTCGTTAATGCGCCGGTCAAGATCCCGCACGCGAGCTGCGATACCTCCCAAATTGTCAATCGAACCGGAATCTGTCATATCTTCACCAAGTATCTCCTTTACCATAAGCGAATAGTCGTCACGACCGGCGAGCAGCATAGAGATAAAAGCCCTGGCAAAGCCGTCGATACGCTCACAAAGAGTGCCATTACTCAGGCGAAAGTGAGCGTCGACCCCATTCGGATCGGCCAGGAGTCGCGCATAGTCAAGTCCCAGCATGGATGCCACAGTCCGACGTAATGAGACTGAACGATCGGCATCGTAGCGCATTATTGCATAAATAAAATCAACGCGGCGTTCACCTTCGGGCAAACGCCCCAGTATGTGCATACCATCCTGCAGGTACGAATTCCTGATTCGGGAAAGCGCACCATGCGCAGCTGCGGCAATCTCTGCAAAGGGTAGTGAATGAACAGTGTCATGCGACACACTGGCGAGTGACACTAAACGGTTTACACCATTTTCATCAACCTGAGTAATAGTAATTTCATTTCCCAGATTGACTTTTGCAATGGCGTCAATGATCTGATGCTGCAGCACGTGGTCGCGGGTACGATCTTCACCCTTGATACGCTCGTATTCGGCCAGAAGACGATCAAGTCCTTCAAGATCATCATAGAGACCACCGCCAGTCATGACTGTTTGCATGTGGTCAACGAGCGTGGCTGTTCCACGCCGCTTCGCTATCACGCCCTCTGGCGGATTATCAGAGTTGTATATGTAAAGATGGGGCATATCACCGATAGCCAGATCGGGAAAACAACCGGAGGAAAGGCCAACACCTTTACCGGGAAGAAATTCCAGATTGCCATGGGTACCGACATGGACAATTGCATCTGCTCCGAACTCCCGTTCCAGATATTTATATGTTGCCATATACTGGTGTGGAGGAACGATTCCCGGCTCATGTAGAATTTTACAGACCCGGCCGTCACAGCGCGCACCCGCGCACCCTCGCTTGGGTTGTATGCAAACCACCGCATTGCCATATTGTACCCCGGTAACAAGGATCTTCCCTTCATATACCATTGCAGCCGGCACACCATCTTTTTCCTCGCCCGGAGGATTACCCCAGGCAGCGATCATCTGTTCCTGTACTCCTGGCGAGAGAGCATCGAACCAGGTTCTGTATTCCTGTGCGTCTACCTGCTTGAGAACACCACCTTTTCTCACGATTTCATCAACTGTGGTCCAGCGGAAATCGCTGATAGCCTTACGATTCATGATCGTTGTGATCAGTTCTTTGCCGTCGGCAGGCGGTTCGACCGAATAACCGTTTAATTTCATAGCGTGCAGCACGCAAGCAACGCTTTCCAGCGAATCGAGTTTTGCTGCGCCGCCCACCGAAGCTTCCACTGAGGCGCAGGGATTATTGTGCAAAATAAAGGCAATTTTACGCTCCGATGCCGGTTTACGACGCAGCTGTACCCATTTGACAACACGGCGGACCATCTTAGCCACACGATCATCAATCGGCGCTTTGTGCCTGATCGTTCCCTGATTGGTCGCTTCGTCCTCGCCCGCACCAATCATAAGCGGCTCAATCACCCCTTCAAATTCGGGCATGGCTATCGACCAGCCAACGAGTCTGCCGGTGAATCCCTGAACACTGTTACGCCACTCTTTCACGGTCTCACTCGTCGTGGTAACAGGACAGAATACCGGAACATCGAGTTTTTTAAGTAGGGCGATACCTTCGGCCGCGACCTCTGCATTATCTCCGCCGCGATTTCCGCCACCCGCAAGCAGGAACGTTTGCAGACGAATAAGTGCATCGATGTGACTACGTTCGTTTTTATCCAAAAAGTAGTCAGCGACCACAGCGGCACTGCCCCTGCAATTTTGCTCTTCGTTTTTTGTGGAGTACGAAAATACGGGCAGGACATTCATGCCCTGTCGCTCCAGCTCGCGAATAATAGCATTTTCTACTTCCAGATCGCCAGTGACCCAGGCATGTCGTGTCAATAGAAGGCCGATATTCGGTTTATCAGCCGCTGGCTTGTACCAGGCCAGATAATCGTGTATTGAGCTGAAATATCCCGGTGCTGCCGGATGATAACACCCTTCCCAGGGGACTTCTGCGGGAGGAGGAGCATCGATTTCCATACTGCCTGCTTCGCGGCACAGGTAGCGTAACAGATTCGTGAAATTTTCGAGGCCGTTGTTGACCATATACATTTGGGCAGTAGCGATGATCCCGGGGCTTACGGTCGAAAGTGACCAATACGAGGGATCATGCCCAAGACAAATTATCGGGACTTTTTTTCCAATTTCCCGTAATCGTTCTTCAATCTGCGTCCAGATACCCTCACTGGAGCGGTAAAGAAGAATCAGATCCTGTGTTGCCAGCGTTGTTAATACATCATCGCAGCGTTGAGGGGCATCCTCAAGTTCCCGCGTCGCAAAGAAAGTGCACTGCGCAAAATCAAGCTGTGCTGCCGCCTGAACAAGAAGAGCCAGATGGCTGTTCCACATGATTGATCCGATTTTCATCTCACGACTCCTTAGTATTTTTCTGTAAACAATCAATCACCGTAACCTGCAAGGCATCCAGAACGGCATTTCGCTCAACTGAGGACGTAACGCCATAAGCCAGCTCAAGATTCTGTTTTGTCAATACGTCTTCCGGTGTTCCCTTCGCAAGCACGGTTCCTTCATGTAAAAGCACAAGGCGGCTGCAGAAACGGGCGGCCAGATTCAGGTCATGAATTACCATGAGCGCGGTCAGTCCCTTTTCACCGATAAGTCGTCGTACAAGACCGAGAATCTTCATCTGGTGGCGTACATCGAGATTCGCGGTAGGCTCGTCGAGAATCAGGATTTTAGGTTCCTGAGCGATCGCCCGGGCGATGAGCACCTCCTGACGCTCACCGCCGCTGAGTTCACTTATCAAACGATCCCGAAAACGAACTGTATCGGTGAGAACGAATGCTTTTTCAATAGCTGCCCGGTCTGCCGGGCTCTCCTGAAAACGATGTTCTCGCCGCGCATACCTACCGATGCTGACAACATCCTCGACGGTAAAGAGTGGCGGAACGAAACTGCTTTGCGGCACTACCGCCATAATTGCAGCGATTTCCCTGCGCGGCAACCCGCGCATATTCCTGCCTTCAAGTTCAACTGTTCCGTCAAGAGTCGGTTTGACACCGGTGAGTACTTTGAGCAGTGTCGTTTTACCGGTTCCGTTCGAACCGATGATACCGACAAATTCTCCCGGTGCTACATCAAGGTCAACACCGTGGAGAACCACATTGTCCCGGTAAGATGCCCGTATTCCGATAGCACGCAACATCATTTACCACCATCCCATTGAACGTTTGCGACGGCGCAAGAGGTAAACAAAATAGGGCGCTCCGATGGCTGCGGTTATTATTCCTATCGGAATTTCGGCCGGACGCGCAATGCTGCGAGCGACCGTATCGGCCAGCACAAGAAAGATGCCACCGGTTAATGCTGCCACCGGCAATTGAATACGATGATCGGCCCCGACAAAGAGCCGTGCAACATGCGGAATCACGAGCCCGACAAAACCGATAATCCCCGACACTGAAACCGAAACCGCAGTAATAAGCGCCACCGCGACAAGCAGGATGCGCTTCATGGTCTCGACCTCCATACCAAGATGCATTGCGGTTTCTTCGCCGAACTGGAGCGCATTGAGCTCCTGCGCGAGCCACAAAAGAGTGACGATTCCAACTGTGATAGGTACTATTACAAGAGCGGCATCGTTCCAGGTAGCTCCGGCAAACGATCCCATAAGCCACAAAACAACATCCCGTAATGCATCCATAGGAGCGATAAGCTTGAGAAATGAGACCGCTGCCTGAAGGAAAAAGCCTACTGCAATACCAGCTAAAAGCAGCGTTTCCGTAGGTACCTTACCGTCAGTGCGTGCAATTGAATAAACAACAAAAATAGTGCCGATTGCGCCGATAAACGCCATTGCCGGAATCGCAAAAACACCAAATACAGCCCCAATGCCAAGTACGATTGACGCTGCAGCTCCGGTAGCGGCACCAGCTGACATACCCAACACATAGGGCTCTGCCATGGGGTTACGAAATAATCCCTGCATCCCCGCACCTGACGCTGCGAGTCCCATTCCGACGAGCATCGCCACAACAACGCGCGGCATGCGGATGTTCAGGACAATAACACGGTTCATTTCTTCAATGTCAAACTGAAGCAACCCGCCCGACAGCCACTGCAACCACACTTTAACTATATCTGCCGGATGAACAAAAACCGGCCCGATCATAACCGAAAGAATGGCTGCTGTTGCCATGGCAGCAAAAAGAAGTATAACTATTATCGATCTTCGCCGCATCCGATTGTTCATTTAAAAAGCTCCGGATGAATAAGACGGGCGCACAGTTCAATTCCCTGAATCATACGCGGGTTTGCCCATGTAAGCTGGTGGTCTATAACAAAAATTCGATTTTTTTGTAACGCATCAGTCTGAGACCAGCCACTTCGTGCGGCAAGCATGGCACGTGCCTTTGCAACGTTCATACGGGTGGTGTCCGACGTAATAATGATAACCTGGGGATTTCGGCTTATCACCTCTTCATCCGATGCTGTAAAGGATGTTTCGGTGCGCTCTGCAAAGATATTGGCGCCACCCGCTATCGTGATAATTTCATGGTTGCGGCCGGTTGCGCCGCAGGTGGAACCGCGTCCACCCTCCTGGCTTATCCATTCTATGTAAACGCGGGGACGTTCTGCATCGTCAAGATATAAAGTTTTGTCAACTATCGCAGTCCTTCGGCGTTCAAGTGAGTCGGACAATAATGCAGCCGCGCTATATTCGCCTGTGATAAAGCCAATACGCCGCACCTGCGCGATAAGTTCATCGTAATTTGACGGATAGTTCAATCCCAGCGTAGTGATGTTGTGACTTTCGAGCATATCGAGATGTTTGCGGTATTGGCCCCATCCCGAAATCGTCATCAGGACCAGGTCTGGCGAGCGGCCGACGATTTTTTCCGCACTGAACCTGCCGTACATGCCACCGATACGTTCGATTGACAAAGCAGCAGGCGGATATTTGACACCATCAGGGATGCCGATCAAACGGTCCCCCACACCAAGCGCGAAGAGAATCTCTACATCGGCAGTAGCAAGCGCAACAATGCGGCGCGGATCTGCGGGAATATCGACCTTCCGTCCGCAATCGTCAATTACCGCCCGTTTGCTATTTGCTCCACTCGCCTCTGCTCCAAAGAGTTCCGGATGCGACAACGAAATTACACGACCGACATCATCGACGCCCTCGTTCCCATTTTTTTGCGATTTGCCCGATTCAGAGCAGCTTAGTATTCCCGCCATTATAGTCGCGTTGATAATTACGATTGTTTTTAATAATCTACAAATCATAAAATGGTCCTACTTCAGTGATTGTCGTATCGATACAACTGCCCATAAGATACTTATAAGGCAGAATCCCGCAAGCGCGAGCAGGTGCCCAATCGCAACGGGTTGTTGTTCAAATCCAGCCCTCATACAGATCACTGAATGGGTAAGTGGCAGGCTCTGTAAAAATACGCCTATTACATCCGGTACGTTATCAATAGGAAAAAAAGTGCCACAAAAAAAACTCATTGGCACAATGATAAAATTGGAAAAAACCGAAGTGTCCTCATGCGATCTGGCCTTGAACCCGGCAACAACACCAAGTGCAGCGAACATGATAGCGGTAATCAGCCACGATATATAAAATAGCGGACTTACCGGTAACTGCGAGCCCATAAGCAGAGCTGCCAAAAGAATAAAGACAGAAGAAAACAGGCCCCGCACCGTACCGCCTGCAATCTCGCCAAGGGCAACCGCACTATACGGAACAGGCGATACGAGAATCTCTTCAATACTTTTGAAATGCAATCTGCCTACCGCCAGCGAAGTTGCAATACCGCTGAACGAGTTGGTCATGGCACTCATGGCACATATCCCTGGCACGAGAAAGAGCAGATACGAAGAACCATCCACCTCTACCCTGCGACCAAGGCCGAGACCAAAGGTAACCAGGTAGATCAAGGGAGTCATTATGGTTGCAACAATATACCCCGGTTTTTTAAGCCGATTGGCAAATATCATCATTTCCCGCAAGAATACCGGATAGAAATTGAATTTCATGCGTCAAACCTCTCACCGGCAAAGTGAATAAACGCGTCTTCCAGCGTCGATTCGCGAATACGAATAATTTTGTGCTGTTGCTCCCGGGCATATTCGTGCGCCGCTTGTTTATCAGGAAAATGGTGATAATCGGCGGAGCCATTATCCTGAGCTTCGACGATCCATGAACCTATGGCCTGCTTAAGATTAGAGGGCGTGTCGCAAGCGATTAGTTTTCCTTTATTCATAATGCCCACGCGGGAGCAAAGCTGCTCGGCTTCCTCGATATAGTGCGTTGTTAAAAGCACACCGATACGCCTGCCCTGGAGAGAACGAATAAGCTCCCAAATTGTACGACGAATTTGTGGATCGAGACCAACGGTCGGCTCATCAAGAAAAAGTATCTGCGGATCATGCATTACCGCCCGTGCGATCTGCAGCCGTCTTTGCATACCACCGGAATAATGACGAATTATATCGTGCGCCTGTTTTTCGATTCCGGCCCAGGCCAGAAGTTGTTCACACTGTTTTTGTGGCGAAGTCATGCGATGCAGCATCCCGTGCAACAGCAGATTTTGATAACCTGAAAGATCCCGATCGAGGTTAATTTCCTGAGGGGAATAACCAATGCATTTTTTCACCTGTTCAGGCTCTTTGATAATGTCAAAACCGGCTACCTGTGCCGATCCGCCGGTCGGATGCAATAACGTGGTAAGCATTCTCACTGTCGTAGTTTTCCCGGCGCCGTTTGGACCCAAAAGACCAAAGATCTCACCCGGCTCGATTGCCAGGGTAAGATTGTTTACTGCTGTTCGTTTGCCGAATGCACGGCAGAGATTACTGCATTGTATCATTAGAATTTTAACACAACTTCCCCACCCAGCGTGCGTCCGGGCGCGCGATAATAGTCATAGTATTCGTTATTAAAAATGTTATTGGCAGTAAAAACAAAACTAATGTATTCACGCGGTTTGATCGATAGTCTTACATCCGTAGTGAAGAACGGATCATAGGAGCCATAAACCCCGGTAAGCGTATCAGAATTATTATCCAGGGAATAACGTTTCGACACATAACGAGTCCCGGCTCTCGCCATAACCCAGCCCTTTTCAACTTGAAAACCGAAATTGACGATATGCTCAGGAACCAGAGTAACCCTTTTGTAAACAGATGCCGGATTAACCGCATTCTCATGCACGATTGCATCAGTCCAGGAATAATTGGAAAAAAGCTGAAGGATAGAGACTGGTCTGACATTCAGTCCGGTCTCGATACCTCTGGTCTGGACTTTGCCAAGATTCTCCTTCCGTTTAATCTTAAGTGAATCAGAAATGGTTGTCGTGTAAACCATATCCGTAATCATATTTTGATAGCCTGTAAGATTTATTTGGAGACGATTATTGAACAAACGGTGGATCATTGCTGCTTCGATTGATATCATGGTTTCCGGTTTAAGATCGGGATTACCTTCAGTGATCCAGCCTGTTGAGCTGAGCCATGTCCGGTAAAGATCATAATTTGTCGGAGGCCTGAAAGCCTTTCCGGCCGATACCCAAAAGGTCGGCTTCCAGACCGGGGCCACATTAAGATTCAGGGTCATTCCGCCACGAGGACTGAAAGCCACCTTGGAGTGATCTTTATAGTGATTATTTACTTTTGTCGAAGTATAGTCCCGGTTCATGCCGTCCATTGTACGCCAGTAATCAAAGCGGGCACCTGCATTAAGTATCAGATTCGAAAGAATTCCCCGGTCCCTGAGAATTGTGAATTCATCATTGATGAGTATCCCGCCGCTTACCGATTTCCCCGCAGAAGTATACGTAAGGGTGTCAAGCTCATCTTCATTCTGCCAGTCGTTAAGATTGCTTTCCTTTGTTTCCGAAGTTGTTGCTTCAATACTCACTCCAGCTATCACGTTGTTTTGCGGGAGCAGATTTTTCATTTCTATCTGTAAATCTACATTCCCTTTTGTGTTAGGCGATAAGCTGATTTTTCCGGAACCACCCGCACGCGTTGATGCAGTTCCCACCGAAGTATACCAGTTTTCGAATTGGTTGGTTAGTCCACCACCAGCAGTGAATTTAAATTCATCGGAAAGTATGGCATTATATGCTATTGTGTAAATAAGACTTCCCTGTCCTCCGCTACCATCAAGAAAGTTGTTCGGAGCCAATTTTGATGAGATTGAATACATGGTATCCTTGTACAGAAATCGAACATACCCCGTATCGCGTACGCGGCCAAGAGAATCTGTTAGAAATGAACGTCCGTAACTATTCCTGTAGCTATACCATGCCGCAGAAAGACCGGTTTTAATGGAATGCCGCTCATTGAGGTTGATCCAGAGTTTGCCGCCCACGGAGCGATTCTCTGCGCTGTTGAGTCCTGCTTCTCCAATTAAAAATCTTTCCGCACCGGATCGATCCGTCGTAGGAGTAACACCGTCGACGGTTACGCCACGCGTACCCGGGCTAGCAGTTTTGAACAGCTCGGTAGTCACATAGCCTTCATCCCGCTTCTGTGAAAAGGAGAGCGCAACGCCTAATTTACCATTAAAAAGGACATCTTCATAACCAGTATAAAGGTTAGTATTAAACCCTGCGTCTTTGCCTCCGGTCGCACCTCCCCGGAATCGAAGAGCTTTCTGAGCAGGTATGCGCGAAATAAGGTTTACCACACCAGCCATGGCATTACCTCCATAGAGGGAGGAAAAAGGACCGCGAGCGACTTCGATCCGCTGAATGTCTTCTATCGGAATGTTATTATATTGCGGCCTACCGACATACCCATTGTTGAGTGGCTGACCATCTAAAAGGATCAACACCTGATCTGTACCGGCAAACCCGCGCATGACAAGTCCAGCCATACTTTCCATAAGCCCCTTGGAACGTTTATTGTATATACCTTCCTCATACTTAAGCGCTTCATCAACATTTTCAACCGCCAGTTTTTCAATCTGTTTTTCCTTGACGACATTGATATTCGTGGGAAGGTTTGACATCGGGCGAGCTGTTTTGGAACCGGTTATGACAATCTGGTCCAACTGTTTTGCCGTTGAGTCGTTATCAGCTCCTGCCACATTTACGGCAAACGCGACCACTGTCAAAAATACCAAAAAATCACCCAATTTCATGAACAACCTCTCATTTAATCAAGAATGATAATAAGTTAGACCAAAGTCCAGTGCTACGAATATAAAATATGTAGCACGAATGGTGTAATTTATTTGATTATCAATGCAAAACGATTTGTGAGGGTTCACTTGGAATAATCATCACCTTTACTTGATCACAACCATTTGCGTTTTGGCCGTTATCGGGCAATTGAACGTTATGAGAAAGCAAGTAAAACGGCTATACAGCTCCGATCCCTTGACAGTGCTTATTTTACTGATCCTCTATGGTATAAATTCAAATTATTGTCACAATCGAATATCGATAAATATTTCAATAACATCCACTATGTAATGAACGGGATTGTTGTCCCGGATATAATACAATATCACCTGTATCTGTCTGCATCAATACCATAGTCGTTCATTTTGGTAATAAGCCATTTCCGGTCGATGTCAAGGATGCGGGATGTCTGAGAGATATTGCCTAAGGATGCTTTCAATGCTTTTGTGATAACATCTTTTTCAGCAGCCTCGCGTGCATCATGGAGCGTCGGGATATTGACATTCTGACTATTTACATCATTAGTATCCGGTACCGTTATATCGATTGTGTCAACTCCAATTTTAGTGGAACCAGAGAGTACCACTGCTTTCTGTATCACATTTTCAAGCTCACGTACATTTCCCGGCCAGCTATGTGTTATCAGTTTCTGACGTGCCTCATTGGATAAAACTTTTTGTGCGGTGCCCATTCGATTACAAAACCTGGTAATAAAATAAGTTGCAAGCAGCACGATATCATCACATCTGTCCCGTAACGGCGGGACCGTTATGGTGAGCACATTCAACCTGAAAAAAAGATCCTGTCTGAAACGACCGTTAATTATATCTTTTTGTAAGTCTCTGTTTGTTGCGGCAATGATTCGTACATTTATCCTGATCACATCAGTTCCACCGACACGTACGATTTCAGATTCCTGCAGCACCCGCAGCAGCCGTGTCTGAAGAGTAACCGGCATCTCCCCCAGTTCGTCAAGAAACACAGTTCCTCCTTCAGCAGCTTCAAAGAGTCCGGTCTTTCGTGCATGCGCACCGGTAAATGCGCCCTTTTCATGACCAAACAGTTCCGATTCAATAAGATTTTCGGGTATTGCCCCGCAATTAATTGCTTTGAACGGTTTTGCACTCCTAAGTGATTTTGAGTGAATATGACTCGCCATCAGTTCCTTCCCTGTACCTGTTTCCCCTAATATCAGGACCGGTGCATCGGATGGTGCAATACGGTCTGCAAGATTCAATACCTCCTGCATTTTTTCACTTCTGTATATAATGCCACCATCATTCTTTTCCTGGGCGCGCTGCAGTGTTGCAATAATTTCTGTCTGACGAAGCCGTTCTTCTGCATTCGCAAGAAGTTCATTACACAAAGGAATAAGACGATCACACAGGCTCAGATCATCTTCTGTAAATACCGGGCTATTACCTATTCTATCAAGATACAGATACCCGATTCCTGTGCTTCCGTATCGTAATGGTGCACATAATACTGATGAGACAGCGTTTTTCTCGAGTGATCTGTTTTCTCCCTCAGAGTCAACCCAATCGGGACTCAGCATCAGTACTGTTTTTGATGCATCACGGGCCCAGTCGATTGCCCTGTTGGAAAAACGATCAAGACCGGCATCAAACGGATATCGTACCAGTGTATACCGTTTTTGTGTTTCAGTATCCTCGCTTACAATTCGTGCCGCATCACATTGCAATAGCGTTGAAATAGCAGTCATCAAATGTACCGAGATATCTTTGTCCCTGTTACGAAGGAGCTGCAATACCATTTCTATTAATTCACTGCTGAAATCCGGTGTACCCTTCTTGTCAACCGAGATGTCTGCAGTTGTATCGTAAAGGAATGTTACCGGGCCTATTTGTATAGTATCACCTTTTGACAATTTATATTTTTTTTGCACAGGAATAGTGTTAATAGTTACCTTGCATTCTTTTGTTAAAACCTGAAAATAGTGTGCACCTGAAGCAAACAGGCAATGCGCAATATGAGAAGGAAACGGATCATCAAGACGGATTGTACTTTGTGGTGATGCCCCGATAGTAATAATACGCCCTTGTAGCGCAATGGTCTCTCCTGTTACTGCATTAAATAAGAAATGTGTTTCCTGCCCCATTATTGATCCTTTATATGTATCCGTTTTTCCTCAAAGGGAAGAACTGTTACCAGGGCTCTCCAGTGAATCTCCCCGTTTCTGTTCTTCCAGAAAATTGTATGCGTTTTGTCAAACAAACCGACGCAGTACTTATCACCAGGTACAGATTGAACCGAATCAATAACCAGATTGCCATCCGCACGCCCCGATGTAATAATTAATGCTCCGTCAAGATTGTTCAACCGGTAAGGTTTCTCCTTTAATTTCAGGGACGTATCTATCATTAACGTCTTATTTTTCGGTTCGATGATCATCATTGGCATAGTATTGTTATCGTTTGATATAGTACTATCCGTTACAACAGTCATTTTCCCCGGCAGCAGCAGTATGATTCCAGCAGCAACCATAATCAGTACTGCAATACCTGTTGACACTAATGTTATACGGGATTTTATCGTGTACCGTTGTTTCAGTAACGGGAACCGGTCAAGCAATATGAGAGCATCATGATGTTCCGGATCGGTCTGAATTGCTTCCACAAGCAGTTCATAGGCGTCTTCATAGTGATGTTTCCTGATACACTCTATTGACGCATTGTAAAGCTGTTGTGCGAGCACTTTCGCAGTACATGACCCTGTAATGGTATCCCATGCTACAGCGAATTCAGGTACTGATATATTGTCAAGAACTGCAGCGGCTGATACAAATCTTTTTTCAGGATTTTCTACACGGCAGTTGTCCACGTACTCAGGAATTGTCTGCGTTCCGTAAAGTTCTGCGATTATTTTTCCCATCGCGTAAACATCAGCGCGCAGTGGATCTGCTGCGGTACCTTTACCCTGCAATAATTCCGGTGCTATATATGCAGGGGTACCTTTGATTGTCATAGACATTGTCGTACGATAATCTATTGCGGTATTGAGTGTCAAACCGAAATCGATCAGATACACGCCTTTTGAGGTGATAATGATATTCTGCGGTTTTAGATCACGATGAGCAAAGCCGCGATCGTGAAGTGATGCGATCAGTTTGACAAAATAATATATTATGAAATCTCGTTCTGTTCCGCTGATTTGCTTTGTATCAAGCAAGGTTCTCAAATCACAACCCCGTATCCATTCCATGACTATATATACTCTGCCAGGTCGTTCACGTATATCGTATACATGCGGAATGCCGGCCATGTCAAGTTCAGCCTGTACCTCAGCCTCACGCCTGATCTGTGCCCTTCGGACAGCATCCCGTTCATATATCACTTTGACAACAACGGTTCTGTTAAGATTATTTTGCCGCGCCCTGTACACAGTTCCGTAACCGCCGCTACCAAGTTTAACCGGCTGCGAAAAATCGGATGGCAAACGATGGTTCATTGCCTTCCCTCCGTCATTTTCTTTTCTGCAGTCATAAACCAGAACACAATGTCCTTATCCTGCGGGGCAAGCGCAACCGCCTTAAACCATGCTTTATGCGCACCATCATAATCCCCGAGTGACCATTTCACCATACCTGCATTAAAAAACGTAAATGCATCAGTCGTATCAATCAGTGCAGCCCTATTCAATAATTGCAGCGCTTTATCAGAATCACCCATTTTGAAATAAATGATCCCTGCAGCATTTAACGCGGCTGTTGATCCTGGAGTAAGTTCAAGAGTTCTTGACAGCGCAGTCAGCGCAGCAATAGTATCCTTATTGTCAAGATCAATCCTCGCCCGTGCCATCCATGCGTCACTCAACAGTGGTTCAATATCACTTTGGGGCCTGATCGTTCTTGCAGCTTCAAGGTTGATAAGCGCCTTACTCCAGAGCAGCGTATCATCGTGCTGTTTAGCGGCCTGCTGAATCAACGATTTTCCAAGTCCGACCCGTGCATCGTAATTATCGGGATTTCGATGAAGTACTTCTTCAAAAAAGCCGATTGCCATTGTGTAATCACCAAGGCGTAATGATGTCTCACCTTTTTGTATTGCTGCATTGTTTGATGAACAGGATTGAATTACCAATGCTACCATGAAAAGTATCAAAACAGAAATGCCTGTCCGTGCAGTACGTACTATGCTCTCAGTCAATGATCCATGGTTGTCTGCTGTAAAATTACCTATCATTATGAACACCTAAAACGCCTGCAGTTTATTTTGTATCAGATTGATATCCCACTTACAACCAATATAAACATTCCATGATGGAACCGCAAATGGACTTTTATCCGAGAGTGTTGACCATGTGCGGGATACCTGTGCATGGACCCGAAGTGATGTCCTTTTACTATTAAATAAAACCTGAGAAATGTCAAACATTATACTGTTATCAATACGTCGTTCACGGTGATGTTCCAGTTTGGTTGCCTGCGGAGCCAGGGCCAGACCGCCATTATCTGCATAGGTGATAACAAGATCATTCAACAGATCCCACGGAATAGTATAGAAGCTGTTATCTACCTCACTGTACATAAGATATCGGGCATTCAGATTACCCTGATCCCATTCAAACGGTCTGGTGAAATAGCTGAACTTCCACGCACAACCGATCTCTAACGGCAGACGGAATTTGAAGGTGATACCGGCTTTTGGCATGATACTGACAGATGAGAATGGTTGCTTGATTGCAATGCTCATTACAGTATCGTGTGATGATGCAATAATGCGATTACGTAAATTACCGGTCACAACCTGTAGAAAACCGGTGTCAAGAATTGTTAAACGTAAATGATCCGTATAAAACACAGGATATTGCAGTGCTCCATCGCGTGCGTAGAGTGTTTTGATGGTGTCAGGAGTGATAGAAAATTGTGATACATCAGACCATGATGCGTCAAAAAGCATTCCACCCTGCAATTGTACCAACCGGTGCACACTACGGTGACGGGTACCATACACCCAAACTCCAGCATCCTTTGGTTTACCCCTTCTATTTACTGAAGCGGATACTCCTGCCCAGTAAAGTGATGATTTAGAAATCACTGCCATGCCACCATCAATCGATGCACGCATTGTTACGCTATCATCAGTTCCTTTGTCAATTGAAACAGAATAATTGGATGAAAGGATTTTTCCCGCGATGGAAAAATTTACACCTGCAGACATTCCCATCGAATCTTTATCTGCAAAGTCTTTTACTGAATCTGATGTTTTTCGTGAAAGTGCACCATGCAGTCCCCATTTGAGCATACGTGTTGCTAACTGTTTTTTCCATTGCGCATCAAGATACCCTGATCCGCTAAATGTATTTTCTGTCGTTTCAAATAAGGTGTTCGTATTCCATGGACTGGCGGTATCGAAAACTTCTTTACCCCGGGAAAATGACAGTGCCACACCGGCTTTAACATCCGGAACAGTACGTGCACTACGGTATGATGGATGTTTCCGGATCGTATCAATAACTTTTGCAGCCTCATCTCGCCAACCGAGATGTTTATAAATTGTACTGCGCTGCACCAGTATATCAAGTGTAAGTTTACGCGGTGGAGGCACAGAGACCATGTAATTGGCTGCAAGTGCACTGTCCAGCGAAAGTTTCTGAATGTGAATATTTGCCCAGAAGTAAAGAAGACTATCCCGGGAAAGCCCTTCAGAATATGCTTTGACAAGATAGTACACCGCACTGTCGTATTGTTTCTTTTCAATATTATGAATACCCTTTTCGAGCGATCTGGTATACGTATCTGATGACCACGCAGTAGAGGGAACCATATATACTACAAATAACACGGCTGGCAGCAGTCGTGTTATAACAGAACGTATCATTTTTTTACCCATTCAATTCCCCGCATTGTTGACGCAAAGCAAATACATCCGGAGCGTTGCACACACACCGGATGACTATACTGATTATTTGCCTTTGATTGACATGTAAGGAATTGATGCCCGCAGATAAAGTGCGGCGGCATTCATTGATGCGCCCTGGCATCGCTTGCCACTAAGCGTGTACATACCTGCATTTTTAATTGGATTGATTGAAATAGTACGTTTATAGTGTGATCCTGGTGCGATTGATGCAACCGAGACGGGAAGATCGTTTATTGTGATCATTCTGATAATACCGGCATAGGTAGCGATATTATTCTTCATATCTGCAGTATCACCAATTGCGTAAAGTTCATACCCGTAATTATTTGATTCTGTAAACCTCATATACTCATTCCATGTACCTAACGCAGTATCAATGGTATAGAATTCACTGAATGCTTCCGGTGCCCATTGGGTGTTTTGGGTTGAACTTGATGATGAATCGAAATAGAGTACTGCACCAAAAGGATCGTATGAATATTGTGTTACAAGCATATACGCAAGAAAATGGGCTCGTGTCCAGTCAAGTGTCGCAGGGTACTCTGCAGCTGACCGCACATGTTTTTTTACCATGATCTGTGAGCGGAAGGTATAGGTTGTATCATACAATGTTACCTGAGAATCACTAACCTGAACTGCAGTCCAGTTTGCCGGCAGGTATGCAGTAAATCCTATTGACGTATTAGTAACTGTTGTATCTGCAGATGTAACAATTGTAAATGCGATAATCATTAGTACTATAGTTTGTATGTTTTTCATAAGCCTGTCCCCTTTAAAATGTTATTCGTTCTTAATGAATACTCATGTTGCACCGATGAGCACTACTATTTATCTATTCCCTTTGCTTCTTTAAATTCAAGCATTCTTTTCTGTTTGTCAGTTTCAATCTCCTGCATGGTTTTAAGCACTTGTGTACGAATCGCTTCGGGCAGCTTGTCAATCCCGGCATCGGCGCTGTTTTTTTCAATTTTCTGTAGCATATCACTGTTTTTAAAAATACCCGATGAGTCCTTGACCATATGCGAAGCTGAAACAGAATGTGATGCACTGTCAATACGCATTTTCAGCTCCGACGGCATCGTCTGCATCATGGTCGAAAAGATCCCGTTTGGATCACCAACTGCACCACTATTCGATTGTGCTGCGACCGGAATTATTATGACTGCAACAAAAGTAATAATTGTAAAAAAATATGTTTTCATAGTAAGATTCCTGATTATTAACAAGAAAAGGAGGGCATCCGCCCTCCTGTCCCCCACCTGTGCTCATCGGTGCAGATGATTCGCAGGACAGTGTTAGTTTGTTGTTTTTCCACCTTTACCTGAACCATCATGCTGGCGAACCTGTGTCTGCAACTGTTTCGCTTCTTCAATTCGTGTCTGAAGTTGAGTCTGAATCTCCTGTTTTGCTTTTTCTACTTCTGTCTTAAGCTGTGCAGAAACATGCTCCATCGTCCGGATTGCTTCACCAAGTGCAGAATCTGCATTTGCACGAGCCTGTGCTTTTGCTGCATCAACATTTCCCTGATTCATATTCCTGTACTGATTACGTGCTGCTTCAACGGCATTTTTTGCATCCTGAAGTCTATTCTGAATTTCAGGAGAGATATTATCGAGTTTGCCACCGATCTGAGCCTGTAATTGGACTTTTAAAGAATCGAGTGATCCTGCATTTGCGGTATTTACTTCTGACTTTGTCTGTGCAGAAACTGACATTACCAAAGCGACTGTTGCGATTGTAGCGATTAGACGTTTCATGATTAGCTCCCTTTTAAACTTTTTATTATCGTTGTAAACCTGTTGGCCAGACTGGTTTGTTTGTTCTGTAAAAGTATATCGCACATGACGTGCCAAAAACGCAACATTCATATTTTTCAAGCAGATACAAACAAATGCATTAGTATGCCGGAGAAACACTGTAGTGGATTAACTACAACAGTTTTCAACGCACTATGCCAACACTACTGATTTTACAATTTAACCTGATCGAAAATCAATTTGTTAAAAGAGGTGTAGTGGTTTCACTACATTGAAATAAGCATGAAAAACTATTCGCAATACAATTTTGCCTTGCACTTACATAGTATTCGATATCTGAGTTGCTTTTTCCCGCAGGTCTAAAGTATTGTATGCAAAGGCAAACTCCAACGTTCATTATGATACTTCGGCCATTCCGAAGTATCATAAATCGTTTTCTGTAGTAACCATTACTTTTTTATTCTTACAATACGTATTCCCGCAGTTGATTGAGGTGTATTGTTTTCATGACCTGGTATACCCTTATTGGAAATTCTTTTACCAGTCAAATCAAAAATATCTGACCCGCTCAACTGTTTGCGATTCTGGAGTGTCAATCCTGAGAGTGCCGGATAACACGTTATTGTTTTACCATGTAATGTTGATTTCCAGACATTACGATCGCTCACAGAAAGTTGAGGGAATGGCAGGTGATCATCATTAATAAAAATTTTCCTTATAGCAATTAATTCATTTACAGAAAGACCTATTGTCTGCAGATAGTTCCAGCATCCCTTGTGAATAGTACCATGTTCCTTATCAAAGGATCGGAGATCTTCCATCAAATATTTCCAGTCAAGGCCTGCAGTATCTCTGATTCCATTCAATGACAGAGATGTCCAGATAAAATCCTCCCCCATTTGCAATTCAGACATCCCCAGGAGCGCTTCCAGTAGTGCAACAATTGTACCTGTTCGGTCTGCGCCGATTCTGCAGTGAAGAATCAAGGGGTAATTCCGTTTATCGGCGAGTGCTTTAAAAACTGTGCAAATTGCACCGGGGGTATTAAGCAACCCGGAACTGTATAAATCCATACCACCCCCGTCATCATTAATAGGCCGGATAAAAGTTCTCAGCCAGTTCATTACAATCTGAGGATTCTCACCACTGTTCCTTAAATCAATTTCACTGACAATTCCAAGTTGTCGCAACTGGTCAAGTCCACAGGCAGTTACAGTATATGTCTGATTAAATTCGGCACTCCGGTAAAATAATCCCTGAGCAACCGTTTTCCCATCCATGGTAACTCTCCCCCCAATATCGCGCACATTGGTAGTACCTTCAATAAAAATCATTCGTGGCCATAGATCCGGCGTTTTAAATGAGTAGATTGCCGAATTTATAACACTGTCAATACTATCTCGTGCAGAAACCATCCAAAAATACTTTGTGTTGATTTTAAGATTCCAGACAGCACATTGTGTATCGGTAATTCCAACATATTGTATTCGATTACTGGTAAAAGCAGAATCTTCTGCCAGTAAGAAGCTATAGGTGTATGGAACTTCTGCGTTAATTGAGTTCCACACAAAACGAGTTGGCGCGGGAATACTTAAATCTGAAGAATGTTCAACAAAAGGATCTGTTGCAGGACGGGTATCTGGAGTTATCGAGCCATTATCAGGTGACAATAATGTCAATGTAACGGGATTCTCTGCGAATGATTGAGAAAAAACAATCAACAGGCATAGTAATTCTGGAATGGTAAAAAACCTTAATGGAAAACTTCGTAAAAAAAACATAGTAAGTTACCTTTCTTAATTATTTAGAAAGAATGTTATTTTTAACCATGCCTCAAATAGGTAAACACACGCCTTGTAAGAATCACATGAATCCATACTCCATCTATGATGAATATAATGATGATGGAACAGAATTGTATTATTTTCTTTATAGTTGCACTCTTTTTATTTTTTATGAATGCAAAAGTTCTAATAACAGTTATTAAATATCTTATTGTAAATTGAACCACTATTCGTTCAACATTTAATTTTTAATTATTGTCAAGTCCATAAAATCAGAAACGACCCGCCAATTGTTATACTTTATTCTTTCTATCATTTCTTCAATTTCCCGGGGTACATAACTTACAGCAATTGATGTTTTCCAGTATTTACCCATACCATTAGGAATGAAATTACTGAAATTGTCACAATCAGTTTCCCCGTCAGTTTTAAATCACGTCTAGAATCACAGATAAATATTTTCCCATCGGGTTTCAATACTCTTTTTATTTCAAGGAATACTTTTTCGGGATCAACCCAATGATGCAACGAGTCGCGGGAAATTACCAAATCATATGTTGCATCCTTTAATTCAGTCATATTTTCAGCAAATCCATTTTTATAATTACATCTATTACCCACACCTTCATTTTTAGCATTCACAGATGCCACCCGAATCATATCGTTTGATGCCTCAATTCCATCCAACACCAAATCAGGTCTTTTTTTTAAAAGATTTATTCCTGCCCACCCGGGTCCGGGACCGATTTCCAAAACCTTTGAATTATTATCCGGGGTAACTATCGTTATTACATTTCCAGCGAATCGCAGATATTCTTTACCAAGTTGCTTTTTCATGATTTCACTGTACTGTTCCATTGTCATTTTGTTATCATCTTTTATAGCACCGCATTCAGGAATCCGGGGTTTAACAATAAACATTTTATTATTTCTCCTTTTGTAGATGGTGATTCTGTTAATGGGCAAAATACTTGTTCCATAAGTTAGGATAATAGATGTAAATCAACATACACCTTATTGGGAAAGTTAAAACACTATTATATATAAAACCAATACGATTTATGATTCAATCAATCGAAAATCATGTACATTAAAAAATACAATCTCTAAACACTGTTATTCAGCATTTTCAAAATACCCGCAGACATGCGCCTTGGAATCAGTGATGATAGTATGGTACTGATACGATTTATGATACCTGGAACAATAATCACTTTACCATCCCTGAATTTTCTATAACCATACTTTGCGACATTCTCAACAGGCATCAACGGGAAGTATTTTCTTTTGACAAGTTTTAAATTGTCAAGACCATTATCTGCACCAAAATCAGTTGTACAAACTTTGTACTTTAAGGCATGCAAACAAAATAGTGTTTGATGATAATTATTAAACCCCTGGTAGACTACGCGAAGGTTGGTAATTCTCTTTTTTGGTTCAGTCAATCATAGTGCGCACGGATAATCTCATCGGCCATGACAGGAACAATGACCGACTTCCATGTGCCAGTTTCCCAGGTTTGCAGTGCAGTATGCATATTTAAATATTTTTGTGGAATTGGATGGGTGCCGATTACAACTTTTACATTATATCGTTTTTTAAGAAATGATTTGAACGTTTCAATATTTGGACAGGGTGGATAGCCAACTATCATACCTGTAGCAAGATGAATTACTGATGCTCCATTATTCACCATTTCGTTTCCAGCATATTCAATGTTTCCGCCAGGACAACCATCGCATGTTGTATAACCGACCAGTTCAATGTCAATATCGTTGTAGATGCTGAACGCTCCTTCTCTGTTTTTCATTGCACGTAAACACTTACCTCCGGCACAGCGACGGTAACGATCACATATGATAATGCCGATTTTTACAGTCATGATTATTCCTTTTTGAATTATTGCCGCGATTGCATACTTTTTATTGAATAATGGCACAGCATTGTTGTTGCAGCAGTCACTACATTATCGCTTACGCCAATGATAATGTCAGTTGATCGCCTTTTTGTTATTTATGCCTTATTGTCAACAATAGTATAATATTTTTTCCCACTTTGATTTTTTAGCTTAATTGTCTTATCATCTACCAGATGACCAATTATTTTCGCAGCTTCAATTGAATGAAGTGACAACGCAGTTGCTATGTCACGGTCAGTGCATGGTCGTCGTCTGAGCAGTTACTCGTGTACATTTATTTCTTCGCTGACTTTTTTTGATAAAAAGCGTTGAGCAGATGCAATCGTTTGAATTACAGTCCCGGTTTGAGGCAGCACATCAGATAACGTTTCGAGGTACTTTCGTTGTTTAAAAATTTGATATGTTCTCGGGAAATTGATATCATATACCCAGCCAACCTGCAGTAGCTTGAAATCATTAAGTGTTCTCATATCGTTAACATCGGCTAATCTGCCATTCATAATACAATCGGCAATAGTTGCAGAAATTTCAGGACTATCAGGCAGGCCAATGTTGATTGCATCATTGCTGTTATAACCAGCATAGTGCTCAGTTACCACACGAAGAATGTCTATTTTGTCAGCATCCCGAAGCAGTTTAAGAAAAAACAGAAAATTTTGATCATCGGTACGGGGTAACGATGCGCGGTTATGGTGAGTTACCACATTTTTGATAAGTTCCTGTTCGTAGTGTGCAAGTCTGCCAAGCACACCAGTACGGGTTATTACATTCAGTCCGATTGTTGCATGATCTTCAGATTTCTGATCTGAATAGGTGCCATACCTGATATATTGTTCAAATCGGCCTATATCATGAAATATCGCGACAATCTGCGCACAATAGCACTGTTCTGCATCAAGATTCAAAGCATTCGCAATGTCCAGAATTTCAATCACAACATTCTTTGTATGCTTTACTTTAAGGCAAAGTGCGGAATCAATTTTTTCGATCCCGGTACAGAACTGCCTCACATACATCTCAAACCAGTTCTGAAAATAAAGTAGATCAGTTTCACGTATCATGATGTTAAGAGTTCTCCTCTGTGTTACAGTGACGTATTCCGCCTTTACCGCTGGCGATTGCAATTTTTATGAACTTTTTTCCTTTCTGTCTACTATCGGGATCGGATTTGTATCTACAACAACAAACTCTGCATTTTTACGGGAGGTCTGGAATGTATGAGCAATTTTTTTTGCAGATGAAATATTAATAATCCGCC
>JAAZBG010000205.1 GCA_012513915.1 Fibrobacter sp. | reverse complement strand
TTGAGATGATAAGCTTTGAAAACCTCGCAGGCTTTATCGAAGGGTGATAAGGTCAAGAGGTTTGAAACGCTTAGCGCTCAATAGGTTACGGTTCTGCGCCGCGATCAACTGCGCCATTTAGGATTATGATCTCTATGGGTGAGATGTTACGTTGTAACCGGGTTCTTCTTTTTCTTCGGAGCCCGGCCGTAGATCGACATGAAATCAGTAAACATTCTGATCTTGTTATTGTCAATCTGATCGAATGTAAAACGCCACCTCCAGTTACCGCTTTCCGTTCCGGGAGTATTCATCCTGCATGATGAACCAAGGCCGAGGATATCCTGAAATGGAATAATACACATCCCTGATGGAGCACTCAGCGCACAACGCAGAAAGTGTTCAAGAAATGTTGTATCATCACACCCCAGATATTGACGCACCTGGTGTTTATCAAGTTCAACAAGACTATTAAACCACCCCAGTGATGTATCATTGTCATGTGTTCCCGTATAAAGAACGCTATCCTTCTGGGTATTATACGGCAGATACGGATTTTCCGGATTTCCATCAAAAGCGAACTGGAGAATTTTCATCCCGGGAAGACCGATAGAATTTCTAAGGGCTTCTACTTCCGGAGTAATGATACCGAGATCTTCGGCAATAATCGGTAGTTTTCCCAGCGCGTTTTTTATTGCTTTAAACAAATCTGCCCCAGGACCCTTGACCCATTCACCCTTTTCCGCAGTCGGAGCATCAGCGTCAACAGCCCAATAGGCTTCAAAGCCGCGAAAGTGATCAAGTCGCATGTAATCAACCAGCTCGAGTGTTTTTTTGATTCGCTTAATCCACCATAAGTAACCATCCTGCCGCATATTTTTCCAGTGATACAGCGGATTGCCCCAAAGCTGTCCGGTTTCACTGAAGTAATCCGGTGGTACACCCGCAACGCGGATCGGTTTTGCGTTCTCATCAAGTTCAAAAAGTTCCGGTGATGCCCACGCGTCCGAACTGTCGTACGCAATGTAAATTGGAAGATCACCAATTATGTGTATATTGCGGAAATTTGCATATTCTTTAAGATCAATCCATTGTTTATAAAAAACATATTGAAGAAATTTCTGATACCGTATCTCTTTACGCTGCGTCCCGGCGGTCTCCTCAAGTGCTGCCGGATATCGTAATTTGAATTTTGTATCCCAGCTGTACCATGGCAATCCTTCATGCAGGTCTTTTAGTACTTTATAACGAGCATAATTGTCAAGCCAATACTGTTCACGCTCACAAAACGCAATAAATTCACTGTTATCAGTAAAACGCAGATATGCTGCTCTGTTCAACTCCTCTTTGGCATTAATCACTGCACCAAAATCGACATTGTCATTTGGCAACGATGGAAACGCTGAGAGTTCATCGGCAGTGAGCAGCCCCTCTTTATGAAGTATTTCAGGAGAAATCAGAAGTGTATTGCCAGCAAAGGAACAAAGACTCTGATACGGTGAGTCACCATATCCCGTGGGTCCCAGGGGACAAACCTGCCAATGCGTCTGTTTCATAGCTTCCAGCAAGTCAATCCACTTATACGCTGATGGCCCCAAATCACCAATACCAAAGTTTGATGGCAGTGATGTCGGGTGAAGAAATATACCGGATGATCGATTCATAGCATCTCCCCCAAAGAACAATTCAAGAAACAATTGCAGAGGACGGAAACAGTCTACACTTTAAATCCGGTTTAGAATCTAAAAATAGTGCTGTAGAAATCATTATGATTTGTATCGTCACAGTGCAAAATCATTTGATGCTGCGACCAACCAGATCCGGCACAACTATCTGCAGCATCTCTGTAACTCATAGTATACTAAAAGGATAGTAATTTGTCGAGTAATCTGTAACAAAAAGTAACCGGTAAGAAGCCTCTGAAAATTTCGCGACACATAATTGGCATAACATAATTTATAAAATTATAACTCTTTTTTAAACGGTTACAAAAAATATGCGATCAGAGAAAAAACGGTTACTGGTGTTTGGAATAGGTGCGTTAGTACTCCTCGGGATAGCGATCTCCAACTCCGCAATTATCAGTTCTATTGATGCAGCGTACTCCAGAATTATTAATTCCGATATCACCAACCGTAAAAACATTGCGCTTTTCGAACGCAACTGTAACACAATACATAACACAGCGTTAAGCATGATCCTTACAGAGGATACAACAGAGCTGATGTGCCTTCAGAAGGATGTTTTCGAGTTGTTTACTGTATGTGATAAGCTTCTCCCGTCACTTGAGAAATCAGATTTCAACAAATCAGAGCGCCTTTTAATTGCAAAAATCCGTGATGTTTACATCAAATACAAAGAATCATGTGTCAACTACACATTACTTTTAGGCGATCCGGACCGGAGAAAGGCAGCCCGATTTGCATCAACAACACTGCAAAAAAACTATAGTGCCCTTCTAAGTGCTTCCGATGACGTTATGACTGCAATTGAAACTGCCATGCTGTCTGACACCAAATCATTGACAAAACAAAACAACCTTGCATTACGCTTCATAACCGGTGCCGGGATTGTCCCTGTTGCATTTTGGGCGTTGCTTCTTATTGCAACATTTTTGTGGACATCCGTAATATTCCGCAAACTCCGGCCAGATTAAAATCACATTTTATAGAAAATTAGACTCGCTTTTACTATACACTACATTATATATTACTTTTTAGTAGTATTGACCTGATTGTATCTTTTTGCATTATTCAGGTCGTTGGATATTAAATATCTGATACAGTAGTAAGCTTTCAACAGAAACTGCAGTGGATCTCTGCAGATACGCACAGCACTCATTAAGACAGGGCTGTAGCAATGATGTCGTAGCATACCTTATTGTAAACAACACATTGGTGATACCTGTTGAGTTCTTCGAAAACAAACTAATAATTATATTAACACTCTCTCCTGACGGGGGTACATTAGATGAATTTACGTGTTATTCTTCTTGGAACAGCAGCTTTACTGTTTGCCGGGTGTGGCGCATACAAGCAGCTTCAACCAAAACCGGAACTTTCACCTGCCGAAACTGCATCATATATTGAGTTAAAAAACGGTAAAAACGATTTTGAAATAAAAAAGGATAAAAAATATTTTATTCAGTTTCCATCACCGCAGGAAAACAATTTTTATCTTGTGCTCTCACTTCCCCAGAAGAAGACTGTCTCATCAAGCCTTACCGCAGTTTTGACAGATAAGAAACAGGCTGGCGAACCAATCAAAGATGAATCATCATCCGATACACTCAGTGTTTATCCGGTAAATCAGAACAGTACCGGTTATTTTTTCCTTATTGACAAAATAGGTCAGAATAAACAGTTCAAGGTCAATTACCGCTATGCACCTCAATGGCGGTATAAGTTTGAGGGAAAGTATGCTGAGTTCCAAAATATCCTTTCTAAAAACCGTCTTGACAGAAAAAACTATTCTGCAATTGGTAACGGTTACCACCTTGACGGGCTTAACTATGCGGCTACATCAGATTCTCTCAAAAAACGTTCTGCCGAACTTGAATCAATGCATAAGGAACTTCTTGCTATTGAAAGCATTTTTCCGAAATCTATTCTCAATTCAAAAGATGTTGCCTATCAGAACTATTTAAAACTCCGGGCAGATCTTGAAGATGAATTAAAGTTTCAGGAAAACTATCTTGCAACAATCGCATTCTTTTCAAAAGAATATTTCTGCCGGAACAACCCATCTGAACTTGTCAAGTCTGTTGATGACTTTACGGGCTATTTCCAGAAAAAGGAGCGGTATCCAAGCACCGTTATTTCTGAAGCTCAGACTGTGATAAAAGGTCGCCTTCCGGAAATCGTTCCATTCTATGCTCAGCGTCTCAGCGGCAAGGATGACGCAAAGCCATTTGATGAAAATCTTTACATGACCGGCAATCTTTACAGAACAAGATTACTGTATGAAGCTGCAGGACTGAGCATTCCTCCGGAATACAATGCAATTGTAAAATATGTCAAGGATTTTGACGCAAAGGCTATTGCGCTAGCAAACGCCAGAGATACTATTACGTATATTACAACCACGGTTAATTCCCATAACCAGATGCCGGATAATGAATTTTTCAGAATCGCAGTTGCAAAGACTACTACAGTCCAGAATGGTCTGCCTTCAACCATTGATGAATCTTACGGTAAATATACTAAGTACAAAAGCACTGCCCACATTAACACAGAACTTACTGCGGTTTCAAATGAAGTCACCAAATTGCTTGGTCTGTACAAACAGGCAGAGTTACTTGTTGTACAATTGAACTCACTCAAGGAACAACGAGACTACAGCACAATGCTTGGCATGATCAAACAGAACATGCATCTTACCTTTCTCCCTGAGAAATACAAAATACTTGATAAAATGTCCGTTGAGGAGCAAAGCAGTCAGATCCAGAGTGCACTTGAATCCAATAACTGGGTTCAGGCAGAAAATCTGTTAAGAAAACTTCATGAGGATATCAATTTTCTCAATGCAGCAGAGATACTTCCTTTAAAGATAGCTGCTGTTGATTCCAAAGAGGATCAGCTGTACACCCGCATTGATAATGCATCACGTGTTAAGATCACACAATTCCTTGATGCAAACGTAAACACCCTCGAAGATGTAGATTCTCTCTACTCTGATACAATTTTCACACCGGTTCATAACATTACATTTTCGTCTGGATCACGTAGTGAGCTTGTCCAGCGTAAAAACAAACTCATTGAAGATCTTGGCAAAATGAGAGATGATGAATTCCCGGCACGTGCCATTAAAACCCTGTACGAACAGTTCACTGCGAACCCGTCAGATAATGGCGTTCTGAAAGCCCGCGCGATTGTTACTCATGGTAAACATTATAAAGCCAATGACAAAAAGACAAAAACACGTATTGCGGAGTGTGACCCATATTCTGCAAAATGGATTACCAAACCGAAGGAATATCGCCGCGTATTTGTGCTGCCGGTTACCAACAGTAAAAAAGGTAAGAACAAGTATGTTGTCCGTTACAATGTTGACATTGAGACAGAAGCAGACTTTCCAATGTACGATGTCAACATCAAACTGCCGAAGGAAATTGCATCCAACGCGGCAACATCACAGTGGTATGAATCGATAACCCTTAATAAAAAGCCGCTAAAGAATGAAGGTCGTTTTACAATAACAGCACCGAGTGCAGAGAACGATTATGAATGCCAGATTACTCCGGTTCAGATGAATAAGGATAAAGGCAACATTCTTGAGATTACCTTCTATGATAATTCTTTCAAGGTGTATACCTTCAGCACTATGATTCAAAAACCTATAATCAAAAAGAATTAACAATACAACCATACCTGACCGGTGTTCAGTACACCGGCCAGGTATGAATGGTAAACACTATTCCTTTACAGGAGCACCACAATGAAAAAAGCGATAATTATTGCAGTTTCCCTGTTTATCGTTGTTGCAGCAGGACTGTTTTACTTTTTTATTTTTAGTAAAAACCTTAGAGACCAGATAGTCATCCCGTACATAGCTCACCAGAAACCTAAAGTAGATCCTCATGTCCCGAGTTCAGTTCCGATTGCAGACAAACTTGACGAAGTGTCATTCGATGGTTTGTTTAATATCAGTGCAAATGCGAGCGGAGTAACCTATGAGGATGGTCTTGGTGAGTTTATGGGATATAACCCAAAAACCACAACGGTAAAAATCCGCCTGAAACCTAACAAAAAGTGGCATTCATCATGGAATGTTGCGATGGATAAAGATAATGTAACGATCACCGACAAGGCTGCAATCGAGTTTACTGCAAATGATCTCCGGTTCACTCTTGACAGAATAAAGAGCCTTGGAAGTATTTCTCCGGACTACATTCTTGTATCTCAGGCAGTACCTGATTTCAATTTTTCAGGACCGGATGAAAACGGGGAGATCACATTTCAGTTTCGCAGTGATCGTGAATGGGGTGAAAGTGACATAAAGGAGATCCTGTCGTTTAAAATTATTTCATCAGATTCACAGATTGATGCACCTTTTTATAACAATGGAACCGGCCCATATATGTATGCCGGAGAAAATGAAAAAGACAATAAAATTTACTTCTGGAAATCACCTGCGGGTACCGCAAATCTAAACAGAGTTATTCTTAAGCCATTTATTGACAATAGTACCTATACTACCGAGCTAAAAAATAAGAATATCAATACTTTGCTAAGTACCCCATTCGGTGCAATTTCTCCAATTATCGGGGACACATCAAAGTATTTTTATAAATCAAGTATTGCAACGACTTTTTTTGCAATTATATACAATGTCAACAGGCTCGACCTTGACCAGCGTATCGCACTCAGAACTTTGATTGATAACAAAAAAGTACTCGACCGGTTCTTCCGTATCAATACCAGCCAGCAGCGCCACATCGCAAACTATGAGGGTGCACCCGATAACTACAATGACTACCTTAACAACTCCGTATTTCCAACAACATCAGTGTATGTCAGCGAACAGCTGATTTCACCGCTCACAGATCGTGGTGCTGCGGATCTTTCTTTGCTTCCTGACACGGTAAGAATCAAAACTTGTCTCAATTATGATTTCAAGGAAGAACTTGCTGATCTTACAGAAATTCTTAACGATCCATCACTGTTCGGCGGCAGAATCAAAGTATCTGCAGTCCAGAATGATGAAATTCGCAGAGGTGATTATGATGCAGTACTTGTTGCATTCAGCGGTTACAGAAGTAATTTCATGTTTGATCTCTACAATGTATTTCTCAGAGAACCAGATTTCGAAACATACAAAATTAATCTTTTGACAAGTGTTAATAACAAAGGTGTAAATGTTATCAGTGATGAAGCGTTTGCTTCGGATAAGAATTTTGCCGGTATCGATCTTAATAGCGAGTATCCTGAAAAAGAGGATTTCAAACAGCTTCTGAACCATACTTTCAAATTCATGTCAACACGTGAATTAAGTGACAAACAAATCTATGCACGCCTTGTTGATGAAACCGAACAGCGTCTTGCACTTGGAAGCTGGCTTATATCGCTGCCATCACTGGCCTATTTCTCATCGCAACTTGACAAACAAAGCATTGATCTTTACGGAACAGCATCACAATTGTCAACAATAGAAAAATGGAAACAGAGTGTCATAAAACGGATGTTTTAGTATAGGTGAGAACGTGCAACCCGCACGATTCTTACATCGTAAACATTAATTATCTCAGTGAGACGCGCCCCTAAATCCCCCGCAGGGGGGGGGACTTGAAGAATGAAGATTTAAAATTGGTTGTTCAACAATTCAAAGTTCCCTTCAGGGGATACAAGGGGGCGTGTCCTTAAATGATCGTAATTTACCAGATAGCATCAGACAATGAAACTATTTAAACATACATTCTCATCAGCACTTGTTGTAATAACACTTGTAAAGCTATCAGCCGCTGTTGATTTTTACACTTTTTCATCAATTGCCAAAGTAACACTGCTTGACAGTTATGAACAACCGATAAGTGAATCTGACAGAAAAGCTCTCGGCAGTGGTTTTCCGCTGGAAATAATTAACAGCAAAATTACGCTGGGTGACCAGATTACCAATGCAATCAAGTGCAAAAACAACGACCGTTTTTACTATCTTCTTCGTGATGACAACGGTGGTTTCGCCGGCAGTGCCAATGTATCGTTCCAGAAACAAACATCGGTGGTAGCACTATGGGATACGGTAGAGCTTTCATCAGGCGCTACAATCAAAGGAACGTCTTCACATTCTCTAAGCAAAGGGACTACGGTGATCAGGGTTTTTCAAAAAAGTAGTTCTACCTACGTTTTCGCTCCCGAACGTAATGAGTATGGATTTATCCAAAGCACAACGATATTTCAAAAGCGGTCTAATGCTGTTTCGCAGCCTGTAAAAGTTACCACTACCGATATACTGGAATCAATCAGGCGACGTCTTGATGCTGCCAACGAACACTACACTTCGATGTTTAACTTTTTCAATGCACATACAAATCAGCAGAAATCTGTCCCCAAATGGAATATTGAATCAGATGGAAAGCGTATTATCTGCACATTAAAGGGATCAAAACAGGCTATTGTTCAAATGGAACAAAGCACATCACATATTGTAAAGGATATTGAAAAATTCCTTTTAAGTAAACCATACAGTGTGCGATATGAACATTTCCAGATCATTATTGCAACCAAAGATCATCCATAAGAAACATCATTGACTAATAATTATGAAAAATAAACTTGTTGAACATATCACAGGCATCGCATTTGTAACAGTGCTTATCGTTATACTCATGTTTGTTTTCAATACCATGAGAAAAAACGACGAGACCTATGCAGGTTCCCGTGTCAAAGAATTTCTTGATATTACAATACAAAACCCCGATGACCGGTTTCAGCGTGCTCTTCTTAAGGACGTAATGAATATTTTCTATCCCGACCGTTCAGAGTATAACGATACGATTGTCAAAGAAATCCTTACCATCAAGAGTGATCAGTTTAATAAGCGGATTCAGGGTACCAATACAAAAAAGTCACTTTCCACAACAGTTTTTCTGGAATTGACCGGCATGTACCTCAAGTTCCTGTTTATTTACATTGTCGTAATGCTTCTCACGTTTTACGGTGTACAGACACTTGGAAGCTGGCGTTTTGTGCGTGAAAAGCATAGAGAACATTTATCAATCCATAACCCGGAACTATATCAAAAAAACCGTTTTTCTTTTATATCCATAGTGTCAAAACTGCTTAAAACATTTGCCTATCTGATCTTCTTTTCTCCAGCATACGTCATAGCCTATTCAATCCGCACAGAGTTTAATACCGATTCGATTTTTTTCATGATCTTTCTCGGTGTGATTTCCAACGGACTTCTTATGATGTACACCAACAAGTTTCATGCGTTTCTTGTTTCGGAAAGCAGAAAAGGATACATTGACACTGCACGGGTTAAAAATCTTAATGAGGATTTTACAATTTCTCCTCTGGGTATTCCTTTAAGTTCGCTGATACACCCGTTTAAAAAGTTCAAAGGGCATCTTTTTGAGCATATATTCAGAAACGCACATTTCCAGTATCTTGCAACTATCAAGGAGCAGGCGTCATTTCTAATCACGGGTCTTGTTATTATTGAAATGGCATTAAACATTCAGGGACATTTTAATTATGAATTGCTCAGACAGTTGCTGTTTCAGAATTACTCTATCGTACTTGTCATTGTTGCAATGATTTTCTATACGGTAAAGTTTACCGAAATACTTACAGACTACTTGATTCACAGGGAAATTAAACGATATGAAAACCGGTAAACGCTCTTTTTTTCAGACTTTGCTGAACGAAAAAGATAAGCGATGGGCGCTTATCTGGCTTGTTATCATGATTGTTGTAGCTATCTGGAATTATCTGTTTCTTAACAAACCGGCATTGCAAAAAGTTATAACCGGTTTTATCAACACATTTACGATTGCAACTCTTGTCGTTATATTCACCCTTATGCTGGGATGGGGATTCACGCTGCTGCTTCACTACCTTGGAAAAAACAAAGGTAAAACCGGCTATATGGCAATCATGTTCATTCTTAATCTGCTTCGTTCCATACCTCAGATTATCGGCGTACTTCTTACTTATATCGCAATTGCATCATTGATTACCAGTGGAGCGATAACCAGCTCACTTTTCCTGTTTCCGCTCATGGCCTTCAGTATGAGCCTTTTTATTGTCAATGAACTGATTGATCTTATGCGGGACCGGATTGATCACTTCCGTAAACTTGACTTCTATAACGCCATGCAGGTATGCGGTATCGCAGAACATCGTATTATTAACTTCGACATTCTTTGGAAAAACAGCCGCATTCATATATTCAATAAACTCATTTCTGTTTTCGGCAGCGCCATATTTCTTCAGTGCAGTGTGGATTTCATCATCTCAGTTGGCTTGTCAACACAAGTGAATGCAGTAACGCTTCCGGTTACTCTTGGCAGCCTGCTTGCAAAAATCGACAGCAAACAGGATATTCTTGCAATTGGTAACACATTGACAAATCCATCATATCTTCCTAATCTTTTCTTTGGACACCTCCTCGGAGTAACGGTTGCTTTTCTGATAGTATTTTCTCTCATGTGTATCTATCATATCGCAAATGGGTATGCAGAAAGGCACAAACTATGAACGTACACAAATTTTCTGTCAACGTTGCGACACCAGACAGAACCATCGTTTCTATTAAGGATTACCCTGTCTACGATAACCATATTACATTTCTTTTTGGGGAATCGGGAATCGGGAAATCACTAATTTCAAAAGCGCTCTATGGCCTGCTTGACACTTCAGAGCTTACCGTGACAATCAATGATATACCCTATGCGGATCATCTTAAAAGCAAGTGGTTGACAGATTCACGTGCAAACAGTTTTTTTGTCTTCCAGGAACCATCATCACACCTGAATCCCTTAATGAAAATTTCTGAACAGCTTAATGAGGGAAGTCTTGACTGCGGTAATGAACGCGATATTCTTGAATACCTCTGGCAGCATTCATACGATGATACGCTTGATACAATTCTTGATGTTTATCCGAAACCTTATCGTCCAAGCGGTGGTGAAAAACAGCGAATCCTGCTTACAATGGCATTTAAGAAAATTCAGGCATTGATTGATCAAGACGATCGGGATCTGTCAACCTATTTTGTTTTTGATGAACCCACCGGAAGTCTTGACAATAGATACAGGAATCTTTTTCTCCGGCTGCTGCTTGACAGATACTGTAAACGTCAGTTTACTGCAGTCATCATTACGCACGATTATTCTATTATCAGTGAAATTTATAATCAATATAAATCACTTGTGCCGTATATCCATTTCAAAGAGCTGTCACGGGTTGACACAACAGAGGTACGCGTTGATGACTTTTCGGCGGATGACTATCTTTCGTGGCTTCATTCATCACGATGGAGCACGGTGCACAGCAATGTACAAAAAAAACCGGTTCTTGAATTCGGAGCCGATTTCTCGATTTTCTCACGAAACCTCAGGATTTACCAGGATAAAGAGCACACACAGCCATCACCACTGATAATTGACAAAGGCAGCATCGTATACCTTAAAGCACCAAGCGGCGTAGGAAAAACCACAATCGCAAAGATCATTCTTGGTATTTACAAAGCAGACTCTTTCTCCATGATGTTATGTGAAAAGAAATACTCTCAAAACACACATCAGTCGGTATGGGCAAAGCGTGTCTGGGGCAAGCAGGCTGGCATGGTATTTCAGCATGCTGATGAATCACTTGATCTGCAGGCAACTGTCAAGGAAACTTTTGATGGTCTCAGTACCCGCATGAAGAATGACCTTGACACATTGCTTGGTCAGCTCTTTGCTCCAAGAACAATTGAGGCAATTCGACACAAGAAAACTGCACTTTTAAGCGGTGGTCAGAAACAGCGGCTTAATCTGCTGCGCACCCTCGCACTCAAAACCGATCTTGTAATCTTTGATGAACCGCTGAACGGGCTTGATTTTGCCAATGTAAAGAAAGTGCTTGAGCTTTTAAATCAGTTACGCATGAACGGCACTGCAATTCTTATGATCTCGCATAATGAGGAGATTTTCGAGGCGCTTATTGACGAAGAAAATATTTTGTATCTTGCGGAGGTAACATAAGCGTGCCATGTTCTGCTGTTTGACCTGACATGTTCAATCAAACACCTCGCTATTTTTCCCAATTTGTTAAAGTAACATTTCATCTGTAACCATAAGTTATTATGATACATTAATTATCATTACTATCAGGATGTAAAAATAATTTAACCCGGAAAGTCCAATAAAAAATTGTAATTCCTGTTAATTTATTGGACAATCCGGGTTAAACAGATTCATAGAAAATCCGTGTCTTGTAAATATATTCCAGGGCATCAGATACCATCTGAAAAACAAAGTATGGTTTTGTCAATTCACCACGATGTTTCGTTCCATGGCCGGTTAACACATAGAGTCCGGTAGCACCGGCATTATCCGCAAGCTCTACGTCATGTGGATGATCACCAATGACAAAAGAATCCGCGAGGCTGAGACCATATTTTTCTGAAGCCAGCTTGAGAAAATACGGTTGAGGTTTCCTGCAGCTACAGTTCTCTGCTTTGGTATGCATACAACTGAACGTTTCCTGTATTGTAATGCCGGCGTCTGCAAGAACACTCCGGATATCATCATTAAACCGCAGGGCGAATTCCTTTTCTATCCGTCCAAGACCAACTGATGATTGATTTGTTACAATGAACAGTAAAACACCCGCCCGCTGGATTTTTTGTAATGTCTGTATTGTGCCGGGAAAAAAGGATTCACTTGTTACCGGTGCATATTCCCCGTTGGACTCATCAAAAAGAGTCCCGTTCTGATCCAAAAACACAGCGATTTTTGTTTGCATTGCATTCCCTCAAAAATTAAAGTTTATTACGTATAATTCCAATTGATTCACTGATTGCTTTAGTGAAAAGCATACCACACAAATGCCTTCCAGTAAAGCAACACCGTTTTTTCAGCAGGTGTTATTCCGATGTACCTTCAATGTACCACTCCCCTTCCCGACCACCACTTTTCCAGCTTCCGGCAAGTAAGACGGCACTGTTATTTTCCCATTTTTCAAAATCAACCCTGCTGTCATCATCAGTACCCATTTTCCCGGTAAACCGTATACCGTCATTAGATGTAAGGCGATACGCCTCTTCATCACCCTGTTTGTACTGTACCAGCATTTGTGCTGAAGTATCATCGATATAAAGTTCCGGAATTGTACAAGCGCACCGCTTGCCATCAAAACTCATATAATATGATTTTTCAACATCAACCCGGCCTACACAATTTTTAACGTTTTGTTCCATTTTTACACTGCTCCTTATAATAGTTTTTAAAACACAGATTACATTTCAGAAAGGAAAAAAGCCATTAAGTTCTCCTCAAATGTTCTTGTTGGCCCGGTATGCTTTAATTCTCTTCTGGCAGCAGCTTTATTTCGACGATGATTAAAAAATCTGTAAAGCTCAATCGGATCAGGATTCTGGTCTGTATTCATAAAAAAAAGTGATTTATGTCCGACAATTCCAGCCATATCATCTTTGTTAAACAGCGATCGCCCCTGCCTGTTCAGTTCATTTTTTGCAGCATACAACTCCTCAAATGTCAATCCAAATAAAAATTCCTCAAGAGCAAACATCTCATCAGGAACCGAGGTCGAATAGGTAATGTAACGACGACAGTTTTCATCCGCGTTCCTGAATAAAGAAAAGTACTCATGCGTGCCAAGTAATGTACCAAAAACCGGCGTAATTGTTTTTCGTATCAGCCACATGCTTCGCAATTCCGGATTAAATAACATTGACTCCGGAGTAATTCTGCCCTCCCATAACTCAGCAAGGGTTGTCGCTGCAGTTACACGTACAGAATTCCGGTTGACATCACTAAGCAGATCGAGCAGGACACGTTCTGTCATTACCGAAATAATCTTCAAACAAATTGCATCATATGTATCTTCCTTTATGGTTACAGTATGATCCTTAAGTAACGAACATGCATGATAGAGCATATAGAGAAAGTTTATTTTACCAATCTCAAAACTCCTGCTGAGAACAGCTTTTGTTGGAAGTACAAAGATGTCATCATCTTTATATCTTTCCAGAAGTACAGTTACAAGTGTTTGAAGATTTCTTTCGCTGTCACCCAATCTGTTGGATTGAAGCAGCGATGGATATAATGAAAGCGCCTGCGCCTGGTACTCAATTGCTTTGAGACTCTCATCTATCTGTTCTTTTAAACTTGTCAAACCTGAATTTTCAACATGTGCTACAATTGCATCAACAATAACCTGTTCGCTTGCAGTCCACAGTACTATACGATTCATTGCGTATCACTTTCTCTAAAAAAAACGGATCCATTATCCTGATAGAAAAGAATCTGTAAGTCATGCTGCAGGTGGTACCATTGAGAGAACCCTGCTGACCCGTTCCTTTACATTTGCATGTACACAAAATTCATGCACGGTGTCTCCTTTTTTCCACTCACCAAATAACAGCATTCTTGGCAGCATCATAAAACATTTGCACGAAACTGACCACTCTTTTCCAGAAATATGTATCCGTCCTGAATAGTGCAAATGGTCATGCGTACTTAACAAACCATCATACTCAAACTGATTATACTGAAACAATTTGACTTGCATCAAAGAGTCAGAAATAAAAGAAACAACCGCATTACAATATTGCCGTTTTCCACTTTCATTAATCCAGAACGATTTGGTTCCATTAAATATTTTCATGAATACCCCTTTCATCAGTTAGAAGTTACTCTTCCCTGTTATTAGAAAGCGATTTCCATGCCAGACGTTTTTTATTTCTGTAACGCACTGATTTACAAGCCGTTATTAATGAAATGCATCATTAACAGCAAATAATTACCGTAAAAACGCTACAAGTGTGTCATCATTTGTTGACTTCGTGATGTGCAAAAATCATCATATATTGATTCCCGCTGCATATACTGATAGTACTAATCCGATACAGCTCTTTTACTATTCATATATTTGAGACGCCTGCTTAAAGCCTGAGGTGTTATTCCCAATAGTCTCGCAGCTGCATTTTGATTACCGTTTGACCGGGCAAGCGCCTCAGCAATCAAAGCATGTGTAGCACTCCTTATCGTAGGCAGTGTGTCACCAAATCCGCCCGATACCAGACTATTTTGATTCAACACAGCTGCCCCTCCTTGATTGACACTATCGGAAACCGGGATTCTTGATCTGAAAATATCCAGCGGAATCATTTTTGACTGCTCAATAGTAACAGCATCAAAAACCAGTGCACGCAGTTCCCGTACATTACCAGGAAAATCGTACGAGGCAAGCAGGGAAATAAGTTCAGGTGGAACATCGGGTTTTGATTTGCCTAAAACATCTGCTGCCTCCTGAAGAAAATAGTTAACAAGAAGCGAAATATCATCCATTCGTTCACGCAGTGGTGGAATAGCAATATGATGTGTCCGTAACCTGTGATACAGATCACTTCTGAAAACTGCAGGATCAGCTAATTCACTTATATTTTTATTGGTTGCAACTACGAGTCTGACAGTTGCAAGCTTTGCAATATCGGATCCAAGGGGCAGATAATCACGATTTTGTAAAACACGCAGCAATTTTATCTGTGATACTTTTGTCAAGTCTCCAATTTCATCCAGAAACAATGTTCCGTTTGCAGCCCGTTCAATAATGCCCTGACGAACCGAATCCGCACCGGTATATGCACCCTTTACATGACCGAAAAGTGTATCGGAAAACGTTGTATCATCAATGCCTCCGACATTCACCGGAACGAAAAGTCCTTTCCGGCCACTCAAATCATGTATCGCCAGAGCAATCAGTTCTTTTCCAACACCCGTCTCTCCGGTGATTAATACCGGAAATGGTGTACCTGCTATTGCTTCAATATACTGAAACAATGCATTCATTTTTTTATTACCGGTGACTATTTTTTTAAATACATCAGGGTGTTGCAATGTATTACCCAGCAAATATCCCTTGAGTGCTTCATTTTCACAGGTGAGATCTTTCTGTGCAAGCGCATTTTTTACACATGCAACAAGCCGTTCTGTATCCAAAGGCTTGACAAGATAGTCAAGAGCCCCTTTTTTAATACAGTCAACTGCTGTATGCGCCTGATTTAATGCAGTAATCATTATAACCGGTGTGTCAGGCGACTTTTCGAGCACAAACTCAAGTAACTCAAGTCCGCTGCAGTCGGGTAGATTTATATCCAGTAATATCACTGAATTAGTCTTTGACATAATGTGCTTTCTTGCAGCATCACCACTGGAACAGGTTTGTATATTCGTAATGCCATGAGCCTTGAACGTTATCGATATGGAATAGAGAAACTGTTCTTCGTCATCAACAACCAGAATTGGTGTTGACGGAAATTTAGAAGTATTCATAGCATCCTTTCCTATTTTGCCGCCGGTAGAAAAAGTATTGCAGACGTACCGTTATCCGGACTTGACTTTAATTGTATTTTTCCACCATGACTAATGGCAATATCATTGGAAATTGAGAGACCAAGCCCGCTGCACCCGAATCTCATTTTTGTTGAATAGAACGGATCGGTTACATGTGCAAGTTCTTTTCTGTCAATTCCAACACCGGTATCATCGACCCGTACAATAACACTATTCTCATCTAACAACGAAAAAATGCCTATCGTATCAGCCTTTGTTTTAAGTGCCTGACAGGCATTGGTGATAAAATTGATAAGTATCTGCTGAATTTGAAAAAAATCACCCCGGACCATCAACGGACCTTTTGACAGGGTGACATAAAAATTATCGGTTGATGAATCAATCATGTGTTTTGAAAACTCAATTGCTTTCTCAATAGCATCATTGATATTAAAAAGTGTGAACGCAGCTGTACCCCTTCGGGTAATAAAAGCCTGAAGCCGTCTGGTTATTGCGCGTATACGTTCAGACCCCTCACTTATTCCGTCAAGTAACCGCGGAATCTCTGCCCTGGCTTCATCAAATGCCAGTCCGGCAACCGCATAATCGCCATTATTCCTGTAATATTCATCAAGGATTGGCATAATATCAGACCATGCCTGTGCAACTATTTTGCTGTTCAGTGCAATAAAATTGTTTGGATTATTAATTTCATGCATAATTTCTGCACTCAGCACACCAATTGATGACAGTTTATCTGCATGAAGCAGTTTTTCCCTGTTTTTTATGAGTTCCGATTCAGTCCATTTATATTCGATAAGCCGTGCAATTTCTCCTGATGCAGCAGTCAGCATATCCTTCTCTTCATTCAATAATGTCAATGATGCTGCAGTATCACCAGTATTGCGGTATCCGACTTCAATACTACCTTGTTCATGTAGCGTCTCCAATGAAATTTTAAATGAATCGGCGACATCCTGATAATTGGCTGTACGAATATCAAGCGATCCGAGCTGTACGCGGGCGAATGCATGCTGAGGCCATCGCAGCGAATCCGGAATCAATTGTACGATGCTTTCAAGAATGCTTTGAAGTGTCGACACCCGTGAGTTAGGTATACTGAGAATTGTGTAAAGACATTTTAATTCCTTGACCCGCTCCTCAAGATCAGTAAGAAGACGCTGCTGCTCCTGCTGTGCATGTACCCGTTCTGATATATCAACAAATGTATACATTTTACATTCAGTGACATCATCAGAGATTGACAATATCGTTACGGAAACCTGTGCAGGAAACGTTGAACGATTCTTTCTGAATGCAGTCAATTCACCTATCCATCCTCCACGATCACGAATTTTGCGTTCGATTGATTGAGGCGTTCCTGGAATATCCCAGAAGCAGGCAGCACTCCTGCCGATGATGTCATCATCTCCGGAATACCCCCAAATGCTGAGAAATGCATTATTAACATAAACAACGTTATCCTCTTTATCAACAAACGCAACCGGTGAAATTGATAATGCGATTGCGGATTGCATTATGTGTGCAATATCAGGTCTTGATAGTGTGCGTTGTTTCTTTTCCGGCAGACTGTTTTTCATTTGAACAATTTGCTTTCTTTTCAACGATTACCATGCTTGTTTGCGATACAATTACCGGTTGAAAGCTCATGAACATTTAATGATGATACCATATAAAATTCAAGACTGTAGTTATAGACTCTAAGCTTCATGGTCATCTCCGGTTCGTTTATACGTAATGAGTATAGTATATCATCAATACAGCTGTCACCCTGGAGTTCAACAATGGAAAGGTGATGAATTTCTGAAAGAACATTTTTATTGAATTTGTTCACGAGTATTTCTGCAATATACTGATTTTCCTCTCGTTGTATCGGTAATTTCTCATGACCGATTCTGATTCCTGTCAAATATCCATTAATCATACCTCTGACACAAAGTACAAAACCCGCAGGCACATCAAAACGTGTACCCGATGGCAATTCACCGTCCCTGTTCTCTAAAAAATTGGCAAATACCTGTTGGAACGCTGTTACAAAAGAGGCAATGTGTTTTACTGTGTTGTGATTAATCATAGTTACCAATCCTTCTGATATTGTTTACTGGCATTTGTTATATCCTAAATGGCATAAACAAAAGTTTATATATAAACATTTGTTTATACCAGTTTGTTCTAATTCTGCCTGTTACTATGTCGGGAAAACCGTTTCCCCTCGGCTATGCCTGTTTATTCAGAGATGTTACCGAATACGGAATTCATCGATACAACATCCATTCCACAAATGGTACCACAGTACATCGATAAAGGTTGTGTCCGGAGTTGTTTAGACTCGGTCGCTACTCCGGATACAAACAAATAGAAATACAACTTACTAAATCAACTTTTATGCCAAACTTTTATTGACTTTTATTAAACACTGATTAATATTATAAATCTAACATCAGGAATCAGGTTGTCAATAGCAGGGCATTGCTCATTTAACACAGACTTCCAGACCGGCAAAGTGTTATCAGTGTAATTCTTAACCACCAGCAGCATTCGAAAGCAGTATATGTACCTCATCCTTGCGCTAATTCTTCTTTCAATTGTTCTGACTGCCCGGATGGCCAGTAAGTGGCGCTTACCGCTTGTTGTAATTGCGCTTGGCATGGGGATAGTTTTTGGCAGTGATGTAACCGGGCTGATATATTTTGACAATGCGACAATGGCCAGGCAGCTTGCAGACCTTGCTCTGATTTTTGTTTTGTTTGCCGGGGGATTTGGTACCCGTAAAGAACTTTTAAAAACTGTCTTCTGGCCATCAATGACAAGCGCGACACTTGGTGTTGTGATCACCGCAATAGTCACAGGCCTGTTGCTTCACCTGATACTTCACTACGATCTTACGCATTCATTTCTGCTTGGATGTATTATTTCGTCAACTGATGCAGCCGCTGTATTTTCGATATTACGTTCCCGATCTCTCAGTCCGCGTCTCTCTGCGATGACAGAAATAGAATCTGCAAGCAATGATCCAATGGCAATTATATTGACAACCTTTGCAGTACAACTGATGTTATCAAGTACCCAACAGCCATTTGGGATCGGCTTATCTTTCTTGTGGCAGCTTGCAGGCGGTATTCTCATAGGCTTACTCCTTGGAAAACTCGGTGTCTACTTATGTCACCGGGTCAAAACTCTTGACAAAGGTTATTTTTATATATTCCTGATAGGTATTATACTTCTTTCTTATGGTTTGGCAACAAGCCTTAGCTCAAGCGGTATGATGTCAGCGTTTTTTGCCGGCTTTGTTATGGGTAATTCATCAATGCCCTACAAAAAAACATTTTCATCGTTTCTTGATGCGCTTTCGACAATTGCCAATGTCGGTATATTTGTGCTGCTCGGGCTTCTGGTTTTTCCAAAAGAGTTTGGTTCAATATGGATTGATGGTCTTGTGTTGTTTCTTGTACTTACATTTGTTGCACGGCCGGTTGCAGTATTTGCCTGTACATTTTTCGGTAAGTTTTCCTTTAAGGAACAGATAGTCATGAGCTGGGGCGGACTCAGGGGCGCTGTGCCGATTGTACTTGCCACCTATCCTGTAGCAGCCGGTATTGAGGCATCAAAGGATACTTTTAATATCATTTTCTTTGCGGTCACACTGTCCATGCTTATTCAGGGCACAACAATCGGTAAAATTGCAGCATATCTCAAGCTGACCACTAAAAACAAACCCCGCCCGAGCCAGACAATGGAACTCGTGACCATTCACTCTAATGAACTTGAACTATGTGAGATTACTATTGATGATGATCTCTATGAAGGGTCAACAAAGATCGCAGATCTGCAGCTTCCTGCCGGAACAACAATTACCATGATCAATCGCAACGATAGGATTATTGCACCACAAGGTTCAACAAAGTTACTCGCCGGTGACGTTCTTTATATTTTAGTCAGCAGCAGCAATATTGACATTGTATCTGCAGAGATACTCGGTAAATTTACTGAAAAGGCTGTTGAGGCGAAGTAATACTGTACTCTTTCAGGTGCCAGTCCATTCAAAATCCGGAACTTTATCATTGCCGCTGCACTGTACAAACGATATAATCAGTATCGTAAAAATCATTGAAAATCGAATAAGATCCGGAGGGGCCTATGAAGTTACGAAGACTACTGACACTCAAAATTGCAACATGGACTACGACTATGTTGCTTTTTTTGTCAGCTTCATGTTCACAACCGCAAAGTGATACCACACTAAATAGAGATTGACAATGGAGATAACAATCACAACGCCGGCATTATTATTTCCGGCAATATCGCTGCTGCTCCTTGCATATACAAGCAGATTTCTTGCACTGGCAAATTTAGTACGGGATTTATCATCAAAGTATAAACAAACCACTGACGCCAATATTCTCGGTCAGATACACAATATCAGTAAGCGTCTTAAAATTATCAGAAATATGCAGATTCTTGGGGGTATAAGTTTCTTCTTTTGTGTACTTTCAATGCTTATACTATTTATTGGTAAGATACATGCGGGTGAAGTAATTTTCGGATTGAGTCTTGTATGCCTGCTGTTGTCACTTGCGCTTTCTATCTGGGAGATGCAGATCTCAATTGATGCACTTAATTTGCAGATCAAAATGTTGCCGGATGAGAGCGCTGAGAATTAGGCAATTATTTCAAAGTGTGATAGCCCCGCTCTTAGTTCACTTTTGTTGAAAAAACATCATGTTTTCTATTCCAACGAAAATAGTACCTACTTCTGTAATATCTAATTTATTTCAACTACCATTCAATTTTTTTTCGTATTTTTCACTCACAAAAAAATCTGGCAAGATGTAATTTATGCACTCGTTTTGTGACGCTCCTTTTTTTGGGACCACAGTTGCATTCAGAGTAATTCCTGGAATTTCCTAATAAGTTGTACAATAATAACTTACGAGATATTTTCCAATAAAGGACCGACAGTAACCGGTTTTATTTTTTTAGCAGTGTAAGGATCTATGAAACAAATCAGAATTAGAAACATCGCGATTATTGCCCACGTTGACCATGGTAAAACAACTCTTGTCGATCAGCTTTTCAAACAAAGCGGAATGTTCAGAGATAATCAGGTTATCGCAGAACGACTCATGGACTCAATGGATCTTGAAAAAGAGCGCGGAATCACGATCTCTGCTAAAAATGGATCATTTCATTATCGTGGTCATCTGATTAATATTATTGACACTCCAGGACATGCTGATTTCGGCGGTCAGGTTGAACGTGTTCTAATGATGGCTGATGGTGTGCTGCTACTGGTTGATGCGTCTGAAGGTCCCATGCCTCAGACCTATTTCGTTCTTAAAAAAGCACTCGCATTAAATCTTCCGGTAATTGTTGTGATCAACAAAATCGATAAACCATCAGCACGACCGGTATGGGTTGTTGACCAGGTATTTGACCTCTTTGTAAAGCTTAATGCACCTGACCATATTCTTGACTTCCCAGTAGTGTACGCATCCGCGAAAGACGGTTTTGCACGTAACGACCCGGATGAGGACGGCATGACGCTCGAGCCTCTTTACGAAAAAATATTAACCCATATTCCATCACCAAAGGGTGATCCGGATGCACCGCTACAGATGCTTGTCAGTTCAATTGACTATTCATCATTTCTTGGTCGTCTCGGTATCGGGAAAATTACCTCCGGCACACTCAATGTCAATAAAGAGATCAGTGTCGCATTACGTGATGGATCACTTGTACCTGCACGTATCTCGAAAGTTTACAGATACGACGGAGTTCAAAAAGTTCCAACCGAAATTGCATCTGTAGGTGAGATTGTCGCAGTGGCAGGGATGGATGAAGTAACCGTTGGGGTTACGTTTACCGACCCGTTGAATCCGATTCCACTCCCTCCTACCGTAATTGATCCTCCTACAATATCAATGAACTTTATTCCCAACGATTCACCATTTGCGGGAAAAGAGGGGAAATTTGTTACATCCCGGCATATTCAGGATAGGCTTGCCCGCGAAATACTGTCTGATGTGGCACTGTTTGTTGAAGAACTTCAGGGGACAATCGGCTTTAAAGTATCAGGCCGCGGAGAACTTCACTTATCAATACTTATCGAGCGTATGCGCCGTGAAGGCTATGAGTTTCAGGTCACCCGCCCGCAGGTTATCATGAAAGAGGAAAACGGGGAAAAACTTGAACCGTACGAAGAACTCACCATTGATGTTGATGAAAAATTTATGGGTGCTGTTATCGAAAAACTCGGTGGCCGCAAAGGTATTATGACCGAGATGGTTCAGGAAAACGGCATGGCCCGCCTGATGTTTAAAATTCCTACACGTGGTCTGCTTGGTTACCGTTCGGAATTTATGACCGATACACGCGGTATGGGAACCATGAACTATGTATTCCTTGAATATGGTCCTTATGTCGGTGAAATAAAAACACGGCAAAATGGTGTGCTGATTACAAAAGATCCCTGCACGACAGCCGCCTATGGTCTTTTCAGTCTTCAGGACCGTGGGAAAATGTTTGTTGGCCCGGGCGTTAACGTATACCAGGGCATGATTGTTGGTGAACATTGCAGAAATAATGACCTTGTTGTCAACCCGGGAAAATCTAAAAAGCTAACAAATATGCGTGCAGCAGGTTCTGACGATAATGTGTTGCTGACACCTCCAACAGAAATGACTCTTGAGGACTGCATCGCCTATATCAATGATGATGAGCTGGTTGAATTAACACCGAAATCAATCAGATTGAGAAAAAGGTAATATAACGTTAAACGTTATTTCGTACACGACAAGCGATGCAGAGGCGTATGAAGAATGCGTCGCTGCATCGCAGTATCAGATAAACAGAAGTAAACTGACCGCCATCACGATCATGCCGCTTATAAGTCCGTAGACAGACAGATGTGCCTCACCATATTCCCGTGCAGATGGCAGCAGTTCATCAAGCGAAATAAACACCATAATACCAGCGACTGATGCAAACAGAATCCCGAAAGTCACATCACTGAAAAACGGCATCAGCAACAGATACCCGACAAGCGCTCCAACCGGTTCAGAAATCCCACTTAAAAATGATAGTATGAAAGCCTTTTTCCTGCTTCCTGTTGCAAAATACACTGGAACGCTAACCGCGATACCTTCAGGAATATTATGTATAGCAACCGCAATTGCGATTGCTATACCCAATGATGGATCCTTTAGTGCAGATGCAAATGTTGCAATACCTTCAGGAAAATTATGAATGCCGATGGCAAGCGCAGCAAGTAATCCCATTTTTTTGAGCTTTGCTCCACGCTTGTGCTCTTCATCCATTTCCTCAACTTTTCGCGATTCATGAGGATTTTCATAGGATGGTATCAATTTATCAATAAGCGCAATAAGAATCATCCCTGCAAAGAAAGATGCGACCGTAATCCACGATCCGGGTTTTATACCAAGCGCACCGGTAAGCGCATCCTTTGCCTTGACAAAAATCTCAACCATTGACACATAAATCATTACACCAGCGGAAAAACCAAGTGCAAGCGACAGAAATCGTGTATTGGTTTTTTTTGTGACAAGGGCCAGAATGGAACCGATACCTGTTGACAAACCTGCAAACAGTGTCAGTAAAAAAGCCAATAGCACTACATTTTGCTCAAACATACCTGTTTCTTTGAACTTTCTGCTTTGCCTGTGATTTTTTTATTCTTGTTCGTAAGGTTGTCTTTTTTAAATTCTGTTTTTTCAGATACTGTAGAAATTCATTTTCGTTTGTGAACAGGACAGCATATGATGTATCATCCGTTTCACGTTCGCAAAACTCATTTTCACCGGGGTAATCACGACAGATGGCAGGCCTGTTCCCGTAATCACCACATTGATTATTTACAATCTGGCGGCATGGGGTTCGAAACTCAAGCAGCCAGTTACCATCATGATCAATTGATACCCATACATTCTCGTGAAGTAAATACCACCGGACCTGATCTATTTCTTTATTTGTTACAGGTTTTTCAATCTGAACGGCAATATGCCTGCAACAATGCGCATCACATTTACTGCATTTATCGACAACTGACACATCAGTCTCCTTTTATATACAAAGAAAATGCAGTATCAGCGCCGCATTGTGTGTTTTATTCTGTAAAGCACTCTCTTTTACAATCAATTGCTGATAATCGTTTCAAGATACGATTTTATTGAGGAGATACCACCGGTGATTTTGGATATTGATCCAAGAAGTAATTCATAGGTATTTACATTATAAACATCCCAGGCACCAGCTCTGATTTCCTCTTCAAGCTGCTCCCGGCCCCATCCGCTATACCCGAGAAACAGTAACGTCTGAGTCTTATCTGCAGAAATAATCTGATCGATACTCTGCCATTTTCCACCGACGTAAACACCCTGCACGACCTCGTAAGCTTCCTCCATAGGGTGCGTTGTAATTTGAAGAATTTGAAGTTCATCCTGCTGAACCGGCCCGCCAATACGGATCTCACGAATCTTGTGATAATCAGAGTATCCATCAAAAACTTCAGACACTGGCATATGTGATGCCCTATTGAGCACCAATCCGTATACCCCGTCACTGTTGTATACGCATATTAAAACAACAGCAGCCTCGAAATTCGGATCCATCAACTCGCTCCGGGCAAGCAAAACAGCTCCCGGTTTAAGCCGTTTGAGATATGTTTCTATATCATGTTGAGAAAGTTTTTTTGCAGATTTCATGTAAATGTATTCTTGATACTGATAATTTATTGATTCATAGTAATCGACTCACACAAAAATAGTTTCTGAACTGTAAAAAATCCATTAGTCTGCACAATGATTTTACAACACTCAGAAACGATCCTGTAGTATGTGCTTATAATGCGGCTTAAAGTATATCTGTCCAACCGTTAATTATTACGACTGTCATGAGTAGGTTGGTTCATACCATTTAATTTCATGTTGATCATCATGATGTAACGTTCTTTTAATTACGTCATCACCGATTCTGATAAAGTCCCTGATTCGTGCCGGATGAATCATACGCTTTCCCATATCATCGATAAAACCCGGGCACTTCTGACGATGCATCTCCTGATGCGCTGCATAAATACATGCGCCATCATACCCTATCTGCAATAGATCATCATCAAGAGCGCTACCATTAGATGTTCCGGGAACAAGAGACTGTCGCTCAAGCTGATTATGTTCAGTTCCAAACGTAACAATAAAACCTTTTTCATAAAAACGAAAAGCATACTTTTTAAGCAGCAAAGGATCAACTCTTTCGGGTATAAACTCGACTGCACGGATATCCATTAACAACAACTCATTAATCAACTGATCGATATACTGCTCTTTGTCAGTAAGCGGTTGCCTTGAATCAAGAAACAGTGTATAACATGGTATGCCGCCTGTAGATAAAATGAGCATTTTGGCTTCATAGTACCGTACACTATTGTTGTAGTATTCCTCAACAAAACCGGGTGACCCTGGATCCAACAGCTTACTTCTTATCAACCTCTGCATTACAACCGCATTATTATGATCTGATATAAATGCATCTGTTTTAAGGATGGTTTTGAAATTCTGTACGAGTTGATTTGAGTCTCCCCATTTTGACATAAAATCCCAATATATCGCACGTATGATATGCCAATCTGTAATTGCATGCTTTGCATAAAGAGAACGTAATGCATTATAATCAAGAGTATACTCAATATTAACGGATTTAAAATACTCATTAAGTTTTGTGATGATTTTCCAGATACGGTCCTGTGTGATTTTCCAGACAGTTCCGATCAGATTTCGTGAATCGCTGTTGAATGCTACCGGAAAGTCAAGTGCTTTACCACACAAATGCATAATACCGGCACAGGACGGATCATTCCAGTGAAGATTTTCGGTTTTGTCACTTTCAATTACAGATGCAAATTCAATATTAAACAGCGGATATATAGCGTTTTTTGAACATTCCTCAGCGAAATGTCCATGCCCTTCAATAGTATTGTAATCATTAATACCAAGCACATCCACACTCTCACGCTTTGCAGCCGTGACAATCTCCCCTATCGATTCATACGCGCTGAAAGAGTATGGTGTGTGTATATGTGTATTTATATTCATAGTTACCTTTCGTCAATCCCAATTGTTATTAACAGCCATAAGTATATCATACAGATGTTAATTGTATCTCATACTTAAAAACATTCACCATTGGCAATGTGCAGTTACGGCGACCTTTTGATATTTACTATTTCAAACGAATTAAAAACCAGCAAAAAAGTTTTATTTCAGGAATATCCAGAGAAGCGTTCATCGGCGGACATCCCTAATAATCTTACCATAAAAGCGGATATAAATCTATTATATTGATCACAGGCAAACGACAGGAACAACAACAGTTTGTTTTTTCACACGTTAGATATAAGTCGCATACAGATAACTGCTACAGTATCAATGCTGATACTTTTAAGACACTCCCGATGGCAGTCTTTATTTTTAGTGCTGTTCCGGAGATGGCAGGGCGAACAGTTTTTTCTATTGTAAACAACGCGAATATCACCCGTTCCTTTTGGAGCCCACACAGCCGGGTCAGATGGCCCGAACAGTGCTACGACCTTACAGCCGCAAGCTGCAGCCAGATGCGATAATCCGCTGTCATTTCCTATAAACAGCAGCGAATCATTCAGATGCATGGATAGATCGATCAATGAGTCAATGGTATAAACACTATCACCTGATGGGTATATGTCAGACTTTTCAGCATATCCTCTGATCCAGCAAATCAAATGCCCTTGACTCCTTAGCAAATCTGCGAGCCCAAGGTATTTATTGAAATCCCAGTTTTTTAGTACACTTCCGCTTCCGGTGTGAATGCAGATACGGTTGGCATGTATCGGTCTCTCTTTTTTAAAAGAAATACAGGGGATACTGAAATCAGAGGAATACATTGACCGTACCGGATCAATGATTGATAATTGGTAATCCGTGCAATGTAGTACACGATCCGGATGTGGGTCATGATAATACAATTCACCCCTGAAATACGATTTGAAATTTTTGACAATTTGTGATGATTCAGACGCAAAAAGAATTGCGTGTGTATAGGTACGTGTAAAAGATGCGATTTCAGTACCATTTTCGACAAACAATTTTGCTACAACCGAACTGTCAGTATCAATCCCTTTATCGGTGATTTTAAAATAGTTTGTTAATCTGTAATGAGCTGCTCTGGTGATGATATCGATTGGTGAAGCAGTATGCATTCTCCATAATCTTAACACAGGTACTACGGAGATGAAATCCCCAAGTGCTCCGCTATGATAGACAATCGTTCTCATTTACCGTAATTTTCAAGCCACATGTATTCAGTTTCTAATTGTAAATCAGGGAACCGGTCTTTTATTGTATTGAGCATTTTTCTTATGGATAACGTAAACTGTGCAATTTTCACGGGATCGCTAGTCTGAATCCTGTGATTCATCGATGCAAGAACAGGCTGATACATTCGAATAAAGTCAAGCGTTTTGCTATCAAAACAAAATCTGCAAAAACGATTCCAGATAAAATCGATCGCAACATCTGATGGATGAACCATATCTGCATTGTAAAAGCGATAATCCCGCAGTTCATCAAGCATTAACTCATACGATGGAAAGCAGGATACTTGCGAATAGTTATCCTGAAGCTGATTAATTGATGTAATCAGATATGCCTTGCTGACACAGTTTTCATGAGCGTTGTCACGCAGATGCCTTACCGGACTTACGGTAAAAACGATCTGCATTGACGGATTCAGCGTTAAGAGTTTATCAACTGTAGTTACCAGTGAATCGACTATTTCATTTACAGTCAATAACCGTCGTGTAAATTCCCGGTCAGGCAGTTTATGACAATTTGCAACAATCCGCTGATTTTCACGCAACTCATAAACAAACGCACTTCCTAATGTTATTATCACCAGATCAGTGCGACACAAAAATTCGTACGCCGAATCAAACGACCCATTAATTTTATCAAGTACCAAATTTATGTCAGAATCAGAAAATGATGTATGATGATCAAACGAGCGATACAGGCCATCATGAAAGAACAGTTCATCAGCGATATAACGTTTATTTTCAATCAGCCTGGTTATACAGCGTGATATTGAAACCGGATTATAGATAATACCGGAGGGATTACCTGACACATTAAATTTGTGAGTTTTAAGTTTTACAAATATATTTTCGGAAAAACATGAACCAACCATAAAGATACTTGCATGATAATCAAGGAGTTTCTTCAGTGGAGTAATTGTTACAGGGGTACGGAACAGTTCTGTCATAGTTACCTTTTGAATACATTTACAACACGAGGATCAAACGTTTCAGATGCAATATCCCTCATCAGTATTCGTTTATCTGCAAAATGTTCAAGTCCGTTTATTGTACAAAATGCGAGATTCAGTCTTACACTGTTTTCTGTAATCATGTCCATATCAAGAATAACGCTGCTATTTTTTTCAAGATCGGTTTCATTAAAATTATAGGGGCAGGTAATACTGTATGGTGTTGTAAACTCTCTGCTTTTAATTGCCAGACCATGCGTTCTGCAAATAAGCGGTCTGACAGTATAAATTTCGCATGTATCATCAACAAGAAATACACATTTCTCATTGAATTGATTATTCAGGGTAACCTTACACGATTGGAGCGCGCGATAAATTATGTATGCTTCCAAAAGATTAACGCTCTGCAATTCACAACAGATACCACACCCGGCATTACACGCAATATCACCCTTGCATTTGTCATAAACCGCATCCCAGAACGCAGAACACCAGTCACTCAGTTTTTTATACTGCTGAACGATGATATCGATCTTGTCCATGTCAATCAACACCGATGGTAATTTTACCATCCATTATGACGAGACCTTTAAAAAACTCACCTGCGGTACCAGCAGATTTAAATGGGCGGGGTCCCTTTCCGGCACCGATATAATATCCGGTTTTGTAAATAACAGTACCAGCATCGGCATCCATCGGATCCACACGTACACCAAGCATGTCAACCTTGCAGTTTTTCCAGTATGGAGGCGCATTACGATCCGCTCCCGGCAGATAACAGAGCCCTTTGGTCCGTCCCCAAAGGAACTGGAACAGCAGATGATTTTGAATACTTGCCCAGAATGACGGACATACGACTTCCCTGTATTTTTTCTGATCGGATGTAAACGTTTCACGAAGCGATCCACTGCAGAAGTCAAGCGAATTTCCCGTCCAGTGATCATTGACCAGATAAAGTGGAGACAGATACTGTTCATTTACCTGCAACTTTGTCAACGCAGTAATTTTGTCAAGTACAATAAGTCCCTCATCACCCCATGTTATCACTCTCAGATCACGTTCCAGTATCCTGTTTGATTCAGCGTCATAGTAATCAATCCGCCCGAATGTATCGAATCCATCCCGCAGCAGCTTATCTTCATGAAATGTCACACGCCATCTTTTTACCGGATTATTCACTGATGGTATTCCGACAAGTGCGCCTTTAAATGGTGAAATCAGTTCAGGCTGATTATGAATGCTTATACCGATAAGAGGGTGATTTCCAATGGCTTTCCAGGCCATACTCCGGCTGGTTCTGATATTACGTCGATAACAGACCTCAACATACGGGTATATATGACGGGTATCAATCGAGTTCTCTATTTGTCCTGGAGAAAAGAATCGCTGCTCTTTTGAAAAGGGCAATGACGCAAGCATTGCAAGTTCGATACCGACCTGACTCTGAAACTGCAGTTCCCACCCGGCATGAGACTGCTGAAAGCCAAACACCCAGGGACCCTGATTTTCCATATTTGTCAAAAGGCAGGTATCCATCCAGGAAAGAAGGCGGCCTGCCATATGCAGGGCGCGCGGATCATTATGCCACAACCCCCACGCAAGAGCCATTGGCCGGGGAATAAACATAGGCATGTCACTTCCACCGGGAGAGTAGATCATTCCATTGGGCATGCAAAAGCGCAAAAGGATGTCAAACGTACGCTGATGCGCTTTGCGTTCAAGATATGATGGTCGTTCCTCATTGTGAAGCGCATACGCAGCCATCACGAGTACAATCCATTGACCATATGCAAGAACCTCCGGTGCGAAAAAACCATGGTTCTCTGCGGTCATATCGGGATATAAATTTTGCGTTGTAACGGAGGCGGCAACAGAACTGTCAAAAAAACGTGTATGATCTGTTTTATCATGAATACTTGACGCAATATTGACCGACCATCGTTGCAGTGCTTCATTCCACTTTTCGACATTCGGATGTGATGGATCAAGATTGATTGCCCAGGCCAGTACCATGGAGTCCTGCGCATTTTCCTCAATCTTTGTATCGACTTCACATCCTCCTGGTGGCGGCAGATCAATAAACCGGTCTGCTTCAAAGGCAACGATCTCACGAATACGCTGCATTTGCGCCTTTGTTAAAACATCTTTACAATACACGCATATAAGACCCAGCTGCGATGCCCACAGGCTGCTTCGCCAGTTTTCTCCCCACCGCTTACGACTCAGGAACGTCTCGACATCAAGGTGGCCTGTCAGATGTGTCCCGCAAGCCCAGTTGACACCTTTTTTAATTTTATTTACAAGTTCGTCCCTTGACAGTATTGCACCGATCAAATCGGTATTATTCTGGTAGATATACGATCCGAGAATGCAAAGAATATTCAGATGCGGCCGCAACACATATTCGATTACAGGTGATGACGAACCGACAGAACGCATATTAAAATACGGGGGATCTATTGAACCAAAAAGACCGTTGTCAGCATCTATTTCATCCCATGATTTCAAATAATAAGGAAGACTTCTTGACAAGAGTCTTAAAATCTTCTGAGATTCAATTTTATCAGTAAAATGTAGCATAATTACTTCTTTTCACATAAAATACTTTTTTGCAGGTTTTCTGTCTGTCGACAGTTTAATTACTATTCCGGTGGATTCTCCATATGGTAAACTAATATAGTACCGGGCTCTGCATTATTCTTACATTTTTTCGCAAATTCTCTTGCCGTATTAGAATCATACAGGACAATAAAGGCATCACCAAAAAAACGTGGCAGCCTGTCACCTTTGAGCCAGTCCATATATAGATTTACTTCATCGCGCAAAAAGGAAGTTTTAGTACCATTATAGCCAATTCCAAGATATGACATCAGAAATTCCTTCCAAACAATGTTTGAGGTGCAGTTACTTTGAATGATACCGCATACATTCAGAGACTCTGTTATCTGAGGAGTATTTTGCAGGCCAAACATATTGGCATTGGATCGCAAGTCCAACAGAAACTGCACAAAGAATTACTGATAAAATTAATTTATGCAACCGGACACTATGTAGAATATGCATTTCTTATGGCATAAATTCCGTTGAACAACAGATATGCCTTAGCGTTTGATAGTACCTGGGGACCGATGTGAAAACGCAGCTTCTTCAAAGGCGCGTTCAGTTCCAAAAATTGGAATAGTTTCTGTAACTTTCAGGGTATTTAGAGATGCCTCAAGTTCTGACGACGGATCAAGAAGTGCAAAATATTTCCCATGTGCATGAAAATGCTCAAAGTATTTGATCAACACCCCGGCACCGTCACTGTCAATACTTGAAAGATCAGACATCCTGATAGCAAGCGCTTTTATTGCAGTAGCCGATATTTTCTCAAGCTCATCGTTGAATTGATTAACATACTCTTTAGTAAGTGTTCCGACTAACTGAATGATCGAATAGCGTGTTTTGGGATAGTTGTAAATATCCAGAAATCCCTTTTCAGTAGTTTCTTTAGAGTCTAATCCTGTATCTGAAGTCAGTTCATCAGGAGAAGTCCTGCCAAACCTGCCAATAATACTTTCAACTGTTCTAAGTGGAATATTCAATGTGTTAGCAATGACACGCGGATCAATCTGACGCTTAATCAGCCGGTATATCCGCCGGTACATTTCTTCAGATAATTCAGGACTCATGATAACTCCAGTCTTGATATACAGTTCAAACTCAACGATATCATTGAAGCGCAGGCAATGTCAATACCATACGATACCGGAGCGTGTCGAATCGACGTCCATTGCCTCCCCATAGCAATTACTATGCATCAAACAATACACCCTTGAAGTAGTACCGTGACCGATGTATATTCAATACATTGGGGCTGTAGCTCAGCTGGGAGAGCGCTACGTTCGCAATGTAGAGGCCAGGGGTTCGATCCCCCTCAGCTCCAGTTTATAACTGTTCTGACTACCGTGACAGCAGAAAATAAGGGCACCTTCTGGTGCTTTTTTCGTATTTAAACAATAAACGGATTTTTTTTCCGTATTTTTAACACTTTATTATCAATTTTTGTATATCAATTTTCGTAAAAGAGCAAGATCAATCCAATGAAAAACCTTTTTTTTACCAGCATTATCCTGATTATTTGTATTTGCAGTTTTCTGTCTGCAGAGAATTTTCTAAATTTTTCACCCACAATTACGGTTAATGATATTGAACAAAAGGGGAATAACCTCTATGTTGCATCATCAGGCGGATTGTATGTTTACAATTTAGAGAGTGATTCCGGCAGAATCCTTCCTAATGATAATAACTCACCTGATCCCAACATCACAGCACTGTGCTTTGAAAACGACCAGTCGCTCTGGTATGGAACTAACAACGGGTTTCTTGTTAATCGAAAATTGCCTGTGGAAACCGGTTCAATTGCCCGTTACACCAACTACTTTTCCTCAAAATGGAAGATTCTTGATCTTGTCAAGTATGAGAAATACCTTTTTATCGCATCCAACAAAGGTATCAGTATATTTAACACTGAGGCCGGATTCGCTGAAAAAAATGCAACCAAGATCGGCAATTTCTCTTCACCGCAGGTTAATACAATCAAGATTCACAATGACACACTTTATTGTGGCTTGAATATGGGTATTGCCAAACTCTCATTAAAAAATGGAATCAGCGGAATTAACTTCTTTGATCCGTCGATATGGATAGTCAATGATACAACATCCATGCAGGTAAAGTCATTCGCAGTTGTCAACAACAAAATTGTACCATTCAGCGGTTATTCTGAAATAGCAAACGGAAAAATATTTAGCACATCCGACAGTACAATTTTTAACGATACATCGACTATAATGACTTTTCCGAGTAAAATAACCTGTATGAAATATCATAACGGTACTGAATTCTGGGTTGGTACAGCGGAACATTATTTCTACCGGTGGAACTCAGAAGAACTTGTTCAGTATCCGGTTCCAGGCCCGACACAGCAAACTGTAAATCGCATTCTTGTTGACAATACTGGAAATGTCTGGTACCTTCCGCAAGTTGATGGCTTAAATCCTCCCTGGTGGATAGGTATTGAAGCATTCAAAAATAATTCATGGAAGCTGTACAACAATAGTAACTATCCCGCGTTGGGACACCTGAATGACAACGCCCAAAATCGTGCAATACATCAGACAAAAGATGGCCGAATCTGGTTTGGAACATCAGGAGGTCAGATAAAAACATACTCACCTGCAGACGATTCGTGGAGAATTTATCATGTAAATTCAAACGATAATACACGTTTTTATGCAGGAGACAACACTGAGGGTTGGGGTAAAGCAGATGCATTTGCCCAGGATTCTTCAGGTTATCTCTGGATTTCACGATGGCGTAATGATGGCGGCAGCTTAATTTGTTACGATTCACGCTATGACCCTGATGACTCAAAAACCGACCCGGTAGATGCACATTTTATTTCTATTTTACCCGGAAGATCTTACAATTTTACAATGCTGCATGTTGACAACGAAGGAAAGATCATTGCAGGAAATGAGGATGACGGCAGAATTGTTATACTAAAGCATAATGGTAATCCACTTGTCAATGGAATCGAAACTGTTGCAACTGAAACTATCGCAAATGCAACGATTCTCGATGCAGTTAACATTTATGACAAAGAACAGATTCCACAAGGTGCGATACATAGCAATAGTGTTTTCATAGTCTCAACAAATGGTCTTTACAGATACGATGACACTACCACAAATCTTCATTTTAATCACTCTTTGAAAAAAGTTGATGGATTCGGAGCAAGCATCACTTCAATTGAGAAAGAAAACGAGAACATATTCTGGATCAGTACAGACGGAGCTGGATTGTTGCGTTATGATCTGCCATCAAAACAGATTCAAACGTTCACCACAGCACATGGTCTCATCTCCAATGTCATCAACTGGTTGTCTCTTGACAAAAAGAACGGGTACTTATGGATTGGAACCGATATTGGTGTTTCCCGCATGGATATTGGTTATTCAATGAATAAAAAACCTGAAGTTTCTGATATCCAGATATATCCAAATCCGATTTCAGTATCCAAAATAAGCAACCCGATGGTAACAATACGTAATGTTCCAACAGGTAGTACTCTGGCTATTTATAGTGCGGATGGACAACTTGTTGCCAAACCAAAAGAGCTGCGTAAAGAAAATGCAGCCATCTACACCTGGAATATCTCTCCTGACATTGTTCCGGAAATCTACTTTGTCATGATACGAAACGGGAAACAGTCAGGAATGAAAAAAATTATGGTTACACCTTGAGACTTTGTGATTGGCCTGTACATTACGAACTTTTAATAACCTCAATAAACCTGCAGATAGTATATGCCTTTGAATTATAAAAAAAAGTACGTAATCGCTGCCAGTATCATCAACGGCATACTATATGTCCCTCTAAAAACTGTATCACTCCTTTTTCTCATTAAGCGACGCACTACAAAAAGAAAGATACTGGTACAGGATGGGTATCGTCTTGGCGACATCATCATGATGTCAAGAGTGCTGTTTAATCTGAAAGCATCATTTCGGGATGCAGAGATCCATTTTATAACTTCAGCCGACGCGTGTTCACTCCTGGAACACTGCCGCTGGATTGATAAATTAATCACTTATAAAGCACCATGGGCATTCGGCCGCGGAATAATCTCTCCTGTTATTCACTTCTTTTCTGCTGCATTTAAATTGTCTTCTGAACGTTATTCAATGGCAATAGACTTTCAGGGTGATCCGCGGGGTACAGCACTGCTTTACTTAAGCGGAATCCCCATCCGCTACTCATTAAATGACTTTCATGCATCTGCATTTTGCACCAGAACATGGAGCCTGCCAAAGCAACTGGTTCACCAGGTAGTACGCTATGAATACTTATTAGAAAAGATCACATCATCAAAGCTTCCCGAGTTTGACTATCCCCTCTGGCCACAACAAAACATGGACAATCAACGCGCCTTTGTGTATCAGAAAAAAAAGCCTCTGATCATAATACACCCGGGTGCATCATTTAAAGAGCGGCGGTGGAGCTGCAACAATTTTGCATTGTTAATTAAGCTTTGTACGGAACACGACCTTGATGTCATTCTTATAGGAAGTACGCATGACATTCCTCTGATACAAGAAATTATTGAAATAACAAATTTACAGATAAAATTCAGAACGCCATCATTTTCTGAGCTTGAGTATCTACTGCAAATTTCTGATTTTGTTGTATGCAATGATAGTTTTGCAGCTCATGCATCCTGGGCATGCCGTAAGAAAACTGCGATTCTGTTTGGACCAGGCTATCCTCATCAGGTTGCACCATTTACCGGTAATTCATTTATATTATGGAACAATAAAGTACTGACTGCTCCATTTGATCAATGGACAGGTGTAGCTGATATTGATACAACGCAAGCGGATACAGTTTTTAACACAATCAAAAACAATTTAGCAGTTTAAGACACTGCAGGTTTATGGTGCAACAAAACGAAACACGATCATTTACTGGCGACGTGGGGTTTACCCTATTAATCCGCGTCTTTACTGCTGCATTTCAGTTTCTTTTTCGAATTGGCATTGCAGTACTTATAGGGCCATCAGATCAGGGCTTGTTCTACTGGTTCCTTCAAACAGTGCTGGTCTGTTCGGCTATCTTTTCTATGGGAATTGGTACATCTGCGGTCTACCATCTTCCCAAGCACCCCGAAAAGCAAAATGTTGCTATTACATCAGTGTCCGTTATCGTTATAAGTTCTGCAGCATTCTGGATTATAACCAGTTTTCTTTTAATAAAACAGCTTAACCTCCAGTCGTACATTCCAGTATCAATTTCGCTTCTCATAATTGCTACAATTGTCTTTGACCTGCTCAATGCACTGTATTCAATATTTTTAGGTTTAAAAAAATCAAAAGTTTATAATAAACTTGCTCTTGCACAGGTATTACTGCAATTAGCACTGTTGTTTCTGTTCTTCATGATTTTCGAAAGCAAACTGTCAGCCACAATCTACTCATATATGTTCAGTATCGGGTTTGTTTTCTGCATTGCGTTATGCATACTTTTTTACAAATGTCATTTTAAGTTCAGTTTCAGTAGTACCAATCTCAGACAATTATTTTTTTTCGGAATCAGTACCTGGTTTCCCGCGCTTATTTATCTTGTCAATCTTCGCTTAAGTTTTTATATGATTCAGTTTTTTTGTGGAACAATGCAAAGTGGAATTTTTTCAGTAGCACTAA
>JAAZBG010000204.1 GCA_012513915.1 Fibrobacter sp. | reverse complement strand
GTGGATCAGGCAGGCAATATTGCAGGCTCTGGCGGAACAGTCACGAATTATGCGTTTACCATTAAACAGGGCTGGAGCGATTCATAAGATCGGTAAAATGCAGATAGAGCTTGAACAGCGGTTCAGCCGTGTCCCTGATATTTCCGAAATTGCACATGAATTGTCAATCAGTGAAAGTTCAGTACTGGAAACGATCAGTATTGCAGCAAGTCACGTGTCGCTTGATGCGCCGCTTAAGGATAGTGACGGGTCTTCACTACTTGATATGATTCAGCACGACGATTGCGGAAGTCCGGATGAGGGTATTCATACAATCTCTCTGCATGAGGAGATTAAACGGGTGCTTGGTACCCTTACTGAGCGGGAACGGGATATTGTAAAGCTGTATTTCGGGATAGATACCGACACTGCTTTTACTCTTGATGAAATCGGAAGGAAATTTAATATTACCCGTGAGAGGGTAAGACAGATAAAATCAAAAGCTATTGACCGGTTGAAAAACTGTCCGGATCTTAGACTTCTGGAAGAGTACCGGGGATAAGGTTTTAAAACATGAGAAGAGTTGTAGTTGTCGTTTGCGGGTGCATGGCCATTCTGGGGTGTGCATCCAACAGTGCATTTATTGATACATCAAAACTACCTGATACGTATCAATGTAATCATATGAAAGATATCTGCAAGGAAGCACAGGAATTTGAATCCCGGTATACATCGATGAGCGCTGATGAACAGAAAGAGTTCAAAAATCTTCTCATGGTCTACCGCAAACAATGTTCAAGTGCCCAGGAGGAGTGTCTGAAAAGCGGGAAGTAAAATATTGAGTACATTACTCTATTGAATTTTCATGCATGGTCACTTTTTTCTCATAACTTTCGATGTTGGTGATCATTTGCGAAAATGTCAGATCGTCGGGGGTTTGTGATGTCCGCTCGTGATTGAGTATGATTGCGGCAAGTGTAGTTCTTGTGAAATCATCAGGAATTGAAGGAATTTTCCTGCTCTGGTCTTCAATTGCGTTGAGAACATCACGAATGGGTACCTGTGAAAAGTCTCTTGTTGGAACATACGCATCTTTTCCACTGACATAATGAAGAAAACCTTCATGGATAAGCCATTTTAAAAGTCCCTGAGCTTGAATCTCGGTTAATTCATAGCGTTGTGCAAACCATGTCAGGGTTGGTGCCGGCTTTTTTTTCATGAATGCACTCACACAATCGACAACCATTCTGAAAGTAATATAGGTGCGGTAATCACCCACGCGTCGATCCCAACGTTTTTTAGCACGAAGAAGCGGGCGGAAATTTTGTTTAACGTATGAGATCTGCGCTCCAAGAAGAATTATAAGCGACACCACGAACAAAGAGATCAGAAAATAGGATAGAATGGCAAATGCACCATACATTGCTTGTGTTTGCATTGACATCATTATGTAATCGTTAAAGAGTCGTCGCTCAATTTCAAAAAGTCCGCCTGCAACAAAACCACCAATCACCGCAGGCAGAATTCGTACCTTTGTATTCGGAATAAAAAAGAAAAGACTGGTAAAGCCAAGTACTATAAGGAAAAACGGGAGGAAATTTGGGAGAAATGGCAGATCCGGTGTCTGAATCTGAACCATCCTGCGTACCTGAAATGATGCAATAAAGAGTATCGGGCTATAGACGATCATCATAGTGAAGGTGCGGAGCCGGATAAAGAACGATCGGGCATGAGGCACTTTCCAGATTGTATTAAGCGAATCTTCAATGGTGCCAAATAGTCCTACAGTCATAATAATTAGTATACCTATTCCGATTCCTTTAAGTTTTTGTGCATTTTCGAAAAAACTGCTGAGATACGTGAGAACCGTTTGCGGTGCAAAGGGAAGAAGGTGCGAGAACAGTTTCTCAACCTGTTCCGATTTAACTTCAGTTAAACTGGTAAGCATAAATGCGACGGAAACAATAAGCGGTATTAATGTAAGCAGCAGTACGTATGCGAGTGCCGATGCACGTGTGAAACAATTGTTAAGAGCATACTCGGAAAAAACGACACGTATAAAAATAATAAATCTGAAAACAGGCAAAACCACCCGACTTCTCTGGATTGTTAATGTATCAATTAGTTCTTTAGGGTCGTGCGCAAAATACTGCCAGAATTTTTTTGTAAATATATACATGATTCTCCGTTTGCAGAGTAATTTGCTGCAAAAATACGTAGTTTATTAAAGTAAGAACGCCTGCACCTGGTATTTTGCTCGTTATGGTTTCACCAGTCTTGCGTTGGTTTTTTTTAGGTATTCGCTTAAAAAGGTTCTCTCATGTTTGATTACAGAAATAAAATAGATATCCATAACAGTAGTATTGAATTAAAAGTTAAAAATATTTTGTAACTTGTTGTGTAAGTATAAGTATTATACAGTTAAGATTGATGCGGGGCAAGGTGATTGAAATGCTGTCATGTATACGGCATTAATTATTAGTAACTGTACTGCACATGCCAAGGTAATTAATCCGGAAATCATGACATTACGGTGCGCATTTATGATTGAGATCTGTTTAGCAATCACTGCAGGTAAATCAAGACTTGAGATGTGGGAATCGTCCAGATAATAGGTGTATCAATTATGTTCTGTCAATTTACTTAAAAAAGCAAGCGGATAATCAACATATCCGCTTACTCTATAAACAACAAGTTAATAGACCACACATCTCCCACTTGCTACTTGCTACTGAATTCTGGCTACTTGCCCAGCACTTTCTCCAAACATCGTACAAAAAACTCATTCTGCTCCGGAGTCCCGATTGTCACCCGGATTGCATCATTGAGCCCAAAACTGCGCAGCGGCCTGATTGTGACACCCAGTGCCATCATTTTTTCAAATGCGGCCACGCAATCCTGATTAATATAGACAAGGATAAAGTTTGCATCGGTTTTGTAGTACTTCAATCCCAGTTTGTCAAATGATGCATAAAGGTAGGTTTTTCCTTCACGGTTGACCGCTCTTGATTTGTTGACAAAATCGGTGTCATCCAGAGCCGCGCATGCGGCAGCCTGAGCAAGTGAATTGACGTTGAATGGTGCACGTGTTTTTTCCATATCGGTAATGATCTCAGGACGGGCAATACCGTAGCCGACTCGTAATCCTGCGAGGCCATAAATTTTAGAAAATGTTCTGAGAATTATGACATTATCATACTCATTTAACAGCGATATACTGTCCGGAAAATCACTTCTGTCAACATATTCCCTGTATGCTTCATCAAGAACAATCAGTGTATCCTTTGGAACTTTTTTCATGAATGCCCGTAATTCATCATTTGAAAAGCTGGTTCCGGTCGGATTATTTGGGTTGCACAGAAAGACAAGTTTTGTTTTTGTGTCAATCAGTGATGCAATCGCGTCAAGCTGAAAACAGCCATCAGCCATTGGCGCATATTTCATGGTACCGCCAAAAAGCTTTGTCGCAAATGTATATTCCGAAAAGGTCGTCTGTGATGTCACCGCGTTATCACCGGGTTCGATATATGCACCGGCGATAAGCACCAGCACTTCATCGGAACCGTTGCCAACACAAATGTTTGCACTGGCAAGATTGTGTTTCTTTGACAGTGCATTTTTCAGTTTTACACAACCACCATCAGGATACAGGCTGACAGAACCAATTGACTGTTTCAATGCATCGGCAGCCATTGGAGACATACCCAGCGGATTTTCATTGGATGCAAGTTTAATCGCCCCCGGTTTTAATTTACCGGGACTGTATGGTACCATGTCTTTTAAACACACTCTGATTTTCATGATAGAGACCTCACAAATGTAGTAAATGATTGAATAATATTCTGTGTTAATTCGCCAGGCAGCCCATTACCAATAACTCTGTTGTCAATTGAAACCACCGGTATGATCTCCGCACCGGTCCCTGTTAAAAAACATTCATCGGCAGTATAGCAGTCGAATCGTGTCAATGTCGTTTCTGCTGTCTCAATTCCGGATTTCTGCGCCAATTCCAGGACTGTCCGTCGTGTTATCCCGTCAAGTGCACCTTCTGTCACCGATGGCGTGAGAATCTTTCCATTCTTTACAATAAATATATTGTCTGCAGAGCATTCCGCCACATGACCATCAGTATTAAGCAATATACATTCAAAGCAACCAGCCTGACGTGCCTCGATTTTTGCAAGGATATTGTTAAGATAATTCAGCGACTTTATGCGTACATCAAAACACGCTGATGGAATCCGGCGGTATGATGAAATCATAAGGCATATTCCTTTTGTATAGTATTCGTGCGGATACAACTGAATATCTCCAACGATAATAATAACGATCGCTTTTTTACAGCTTGACGGATCAATGCCAAGAGCTCCTTCACCACGGGTGACAATAAGCCGTATATATCCATCCTTTTTTTCATTGACTCGTACACATTCGCAGACATTGTGTTCCATCGTGTCAATTGTAACGCCAATGTCAAGCATGATTGCGCGTGCACTTTCATAGAGACGGATCAGGTGTTCACGAAGCCTGAATATGACACCATTATAAATACGGATTCCCTCAAAGATCCCATCACCGTAAAGCAGTCCATGGTCAAAAACAGAAACGTTCGCATCTTCTTTTGAGTAGTAGTTGCCGTCAATGTAGATTTTCATAATGTATCATCCTTGAAAACGTTTCGTAACAGTTCGTAATTTTCTCCGAAGGAATTCTTTAATTCAATACTAAAACGGTTGACAATTTTCATAACGTAAATATCATGGCGGATAAAATCTTCAGCCATGGTAACAAAACCCCTGCTTGTACTGTGAAGTCCTTCAGCATTGTCAAGTGATGCAATGCGTGCGAATACAACCTCGTCAGAATCGGCACAGACAATAAGACCGCGCCCTCCATGCTCAATCTGGATCGTAGTGACAAGAGGGTGACAGTACATTTTACCAATTGCTGTATCAGTCTCTCCAAAGTGAACAATCGCAATTTTCACATTACGTGCAATAGCCGCTTCGAGCGGGGCCCGGAGAAGTGCCATTTCTTGCGGCCATAACGAGATAAGCAGAGTTTGTGATGCATCACTGATAACCTGTTTTGCTTTGTCAATTAATTGCGCATACACGGTAATGGTTCTCAGAAACGAGAGGTCCGCGTTTGATGCAAGCGCGTTAAGTCCGCTTTTAAGATCTGCAAGCGTTGAATCAATTCTGGTTTTGTGTGTGGCAACAAGTTCATCCGCAGGGATGGGAAGATATTTACGCTTCTCGCTGCTATCAGTTTCAAACACCGCACCCCGTTCTTTCAGGCGCGACAGCACCTCGTAGATTTTGGATGATGGAATAGCTGAGCGTTTGGCAATATCGTATGCCGTTGACGGATTCTCCATGATAAGCGCGATATACGCCTTGGCCTCATTTTCGCTGAAACCAAGCTCCATTAAATTCGATTTTATATTATTGACTACCATAGTAGTTAATATAGGTCGGTTTTTGGAAAAAGTCAACAAAATATTTTATACGTGAATAATGCTGCGTACGGAAACGTTATACTAACTATATAAAAATGAAGGACTTGTTACAAAGTAGCAAGTCCTTCCGAAATATATATGGTTTATGATAGTAGAGATGACCTATGACTTGATTGGTCCCGCTCGTCACTCGTCACACGTTACTTGTCACTTTCTTCTTCGCAAGTCCCAGTGCTCCAATCATAATATCATCGTTATCAACTCCAGCACCACCGGTTGTCAGGTAACCGCCGCTGATATATCCGTTTGCTCCTGCAAAGAAAATAAGGCTTTGAAGCTGACCAAGATGATACTCGCGGCCACCGCAGACTTTAATTACCTTTGATGGCATGGTGAGGCGGAACATACAGACGATTTTTAGAAACTCAAGAGGTGTTTCCTTGGGAGCAGGAACCCGGGTACCTTTAACCGGATTCAGAAAATTAAGAGGTATAGAGTCAACATCGAGAGCTTTAAGTTCAAGACAGAATTCTTTGCGTTGTTCCCAGGTTTCTCCAAGTCCGAAAATCCCGCCACAGCAAACGTCCATTCCCGCTTCTTTTGCAAGTTTTACCGTTGATGCACGTTCATCCCAGGTGTGCGTGGTTACGATTGACGGGAAAAAAGATCTGCTGGTTTCAAGATTGTGATTATAGCAGCTTACGCCTGCTTGTTTAAGCAGGGCAAACTCATCTTTTGTTAAAATACCAAGTGATGCATGCTTTTCACCTTTACATTTAGCGAGAGTGTCAACTACCATTGTAATTTCATCACGTGAAAGTTTTCTTCCGCTTGATACAACACAAAATGGAAGGTTGTGCTTTGATGCGTGCTCATAACGAGCTATAATTTCATCCGGAGTGGCAAGATTACGGATTTCAACATCAGTTTTGTTATGGCCGCTCTGTGCGCAAAATGCACAGTCTTCACTGCAGCCTCCTGATTTAATATTCATAATAGAACAAGGATTGACCTGATTTTGAAAAAAATGTGCACGTACCTGATCTGCTGCTGCAAAGAGAATTGATATTTTTTCAACCGGCCAGTTGATAACGGTATCCATATCTGCAGTATCAATCCCGCCGTTAAGTGCCTTCGTGTAAAGTTCTGATGCAATTTTAAAGTAATCCATGTACTACCTCACTTGACTTTCTATAATAGTTTTTATTTCATTTGCATAGAGTATAAAAAATTGATGTCCGCCATCAAATGTGTGCATACTGCCTCGTAGATGTTCGCATGCATAGTGACCTGCTTTTACCGGAATAATACTATCTCTGATTCCGTGCATACAGATTACCGGGCAGGATGGTGGTGGGGATTCAAGAAGATCTGCCTGCTGAAGGAAAAATAAACCTTTTTGGAGCAAAGGAACAGAATAATTTTCAGAATTCTGGAGTGTCCCAAAACCGCATCGCTTATGAAATTGCTCGAGAACCTTATGCTTGTCTGCTGCTAACTCATTGATCATTGATGCAACTAGGCTGCTTTTGGTACCAAAAGTGTAGTTGTCCCTTCGAATGAACGATAATGTCGGGGAGAGTAGAATCAGTGCTTTTGGTTGCAGAAGTGGTGCCAATGCGGCTGCGATCATAGCTCCGGTGGACCAACCGGCAAGAATTGTGTCGCTGGTGAATGAATTGAAATACGTAGTAATGAGTTTTGAAATCCAAGTGTCTGAGAATATCGTATTGTCAATAATCGCATCAATTAACAGATTACTGTCAATAAATGTTGTACTATCTGTAAATACAACGTTCAGCAAGTCCGGGGAAAGTGACCATCCGCCGAGACAATACACGGTCGATTTACTCATGAGATTTCTTCCACTGTTTTAACAGATCAATAACTGTCTGCTCATCATTTTCGGTAAGCCCAAGGTGGCAGGAAATTCTTATTCGTGACAATCCTTCAGGAACAGTCGGGGGTCTGATTGCAGGTGCGGTAATCCCCTGATTCTTCAAAAAATCGCTTAATAAAAGTGCCTCGTCTTTACTTTTGACAATACAGGGGATGATCTGGGTTGATGAATCAAGTGTGGAATATCCTGCCATCTGAATTTTTTCCCTGAGCGTAGACGCTTTTGTCAAAAGTGACTGACCCAGTCCAGGATGTTTACGGATATACCGGATTGTCGCAAGAGTAAATGCAAGTGATGCGTGCGGGAGACCGGTAGAATAAACGAAACTACGGGAAAAATTGACAAAATAATCACGGAGAAGTTTTGTTCCGGCAAAATATCCACCAAGTCCGGCAAGAGCTTTACTGAGTGTTCCCATTCTGATATCGATATGATCCTGTGTCCCGGTTGCTTCAACAAGGCCGCTTCCATCTTGACCGAAAATACCTGTCGCATGGGCTTCGTCTACCATAACCGTAGCACAATATTTTTGTGCAAGTTCTACAATATCAGCTAGTGGAGCCCGGTCGCCGTCCATTGAAAATACAGTATCGGTTATGATAAGTTTTTCTTTTGCATGCGAGAGCGATAGTCTGCTTTGTAAATCGGCCATGTCATTATGCCGATATCGAATCAATTTACAACCGCTAAGCGCGATGCCATCATAGATTGATGCATGATTCAGTCGGTCGCAATAGACTTCGGTATCACGGGTGCAGATCGCCTGTATAATCCCGACGTTTGCCGCATATCCTGACGAAAAAACCAAAGCACTTTCTGTTTTTTCCCAATCGGCGATTTCATGTTCAAGCATCTGGTACAGTGATGAATGCTCGGCTACAAGCCGTGATGCAAGGTTGCCGCATACGGTGGTACCTGTCAAAGAACGGGCGTCGTCGAGAATCTGTACATTATCATGAAGCGCAAGGTAACTGTTTGTTGACAAATCTATAGACTGCCGGTCGGAAAATGTCTTTACCGACCTGAACATTGATTGCGACTTTCGCTCTGTCAGCGACCGTTCAATGCGTTCATATAACGGTGTATTGTTCATCAAGTGTCTCTTTTAAAGCTTTGTTTGTGATAAAGAACATTTCGTCAAGTTGTTCTTTGCTTGTAATAAAGGGGGGCATGAAATAGAGTATGTTGCCAAGCGGGCGAATGATAAGCCCCATGTCAAGCGCTTTTTGTGAAACTCTCCATGTAAAGCGGGATTCTGTTCGCGGTGATTCTTTTGTTTTTCTGTCCCGCACAATTTCCATTGCACCAACAAGGCCCAATACTCTGATATCTCCAACAACATCGTATTTGTCAAATGCCTGCACGCCATCAGCGAATTGCCGGCAGATAGCGTCAAGCGATTCGGGAATGTTACTTATTTGAAGAAGGTTGATTGCAGCACAGGCCGCAGCTGTAGCAAGCGGATTACCGGTGAACGTATGACCGTGATTGAAAATTCTGTCACTGCCGAAAGTTCCCTTGAACTCATCAAAAATTGACTCACTGACAACAGTTGCGCTCAGCGGCAGATATCCGCCTGTCAATCCTTTGGCAAGGCACATTATATCCGGTGTCTGCTCTGCGTGGTCGCATGCATAGAGTTTACCGGTGCGTCCCAAACCCATTGCAACCTCATCTGCAATAGTGAGAACATTATACTTTTTACAAAGAGAGAAAATCCGTTTAAGTACCTTTGATGGATAGACACGCATTCCAACTGCTCCCTGAACCATCGGTTCAAAGATACACGCGGCGATTTTTTCTCCGCGCGACTGAAGTAGTGCTTCGAGAGAATCCATACATTCCGCGTTGCACTGTTCCTTAACGCACCCCACCGGACACCGGTAGCAATACGGGGAGTTGGCAAAGTGCTGTTTTTTAAAGGTGTCGTGAAAAAGTGCATGGTAAGCCGGTATGGAACCGACCGACATTGCACCAAGCGTATCGCCATGATATCCGCCATCAAAGGAAACAAATTCCGATCGTGTATCATTGCGTAACGCATGGTATTGCAATGCAATTTTCAGAGCGACTTCAACAGCCGTCGAACCATCATCGGAATAAAAGATTCTCTGAAGATTCCCCGGAAGAATTGCGCCGAGCAGTTTTGACAAACGCAATGCAGGTTCAGAAATGAATCCGGCCATCATGACATGCTCAATCTTGTCAAGCTGTGTTTTTACCGCATTGGTTATATACGGGTGATTGTGACCGAATATGCTTGTCCACCATGAACCAATGGCATCCATATAACGTTTACCACTCTGGTCAAAAATATAGACACCCTCACCGCGCTCAATGACAAGCGGCGGATTCTCTATCTGGTCGTTATAATATGTAAAGGGCATCCACAGATGCTTAAAGTGGTCTGATTCTTTTACAGAATGCTTCAAGCTGTTCATTATTATCTGCTCCAAAGGATAGTTCGATAAATGGTACAGGGTCAATGTAGCGCCGGATCATGCGGGCGTTGTCCCTATACATAAAGTCAAGTGGCTTATTCTCAGGATTATTCATGATTACACCAGCAAGTGTAATACCTGCTATACGCAACTGATTTACAGAAAGAAATGTATGGTTGAGAGTTCCGAGGTTTGGAGTTGTTACAAGAATAACCGGAATGCTCATGAGTTTTATCAGGTCAAGTGTTGATACCGTTTCACTTAATGGCACAAGTAAGCCTCCGGCTCCTTCAACAATAAGCGTATTTACATGTGATATAATTTTATGGTATGACCTGGTAATGACTGATGTATCAATTGCTATACCGGATAGTGATGCAGCCAGATGCGGTGAACATGGTGTTTCCAGGCAGTATGGTGTATGATCAGATACTGTTCCGGGAAATACCGGTGATGTACGAGTCTTTACAAATGAAAGGTCGGCGTCAGGCGCATCGGGATGGCTGCATCCGGTTTGTACCGGTTTCATATAACTGACAAGTCCACTGAATCCGAATGCCTTTACAAGCAGTGATGAAATGTAGGTTTTGCCGATTCCGGTTGATGTTCCGGAGATGAAGAATGCAGAATGTTTGCTCATGAAACATCTCCTTTTTGTGCGTATCCGATTATTGCACTATACGTAAGGGGAACGCCTTTTTCGGATACAAACTTGTGTTCATACCGCGCGCAGAGCTCTTTAATCATCGTGCGATTTAGTGGTTCTGATGCCATTGCTGTTGCGCCATAATTGCTGATACTTTTTAGTGCATCACGTGCTGTTTTAAAATAAAATGTCTGGCAGATAGTCTGCGACATGCACACGTTAAACTGCTTTGAGTTAAGGTCGACTATAAAATCCAAACCGTTATGTAAATTGACAGGAACAGGAATTCCAAGATCCTGTTTGGCTGTATTGAGTTCACAAAATGACTGTTCTGTGAAAACTGCAAACAGAAAATAACCATCAGGTTTAAGAATATCATGTACTACGGTGATACAATTGTCAATATCTGAGATCCATTGAAGAACTGATGCTGCAACGACTGCGTCAAAGGATGATGCTTTAAAAGGCAATGCATTGATATCACCCTGAATGGTAGTGGTATTGCGTGGTTTTGCGAGTTTTAAAGATGCAAGTGCGATGTCCAAACCTATGACAGTGTATTGCTGAGAGTGATCGCGTGAACATTTCGCAAAATAACCACTTCCGCATCCGAGGTCTGCAACGGTACGTAGTTGAGAATGAATTGGTGATGAGCATTCCACTAGTTCAGAAATGAGTAATGACTGAAACGGGGTAAACTGATCGTATCCCTGAGCTTTAAGTCCAAAGGTTGAGCCGATTTTACGACTTGAAGGTGTTTGGGAGAACTCTTTTTTTAAAGACACTACAATTTTCCTTGAACTAAAAACATCAAATGAACAATTTCTGAAAATACTTAAATTTTTCAAAATTTCATAGGTTAATCTCATACTATTCGCGTCGCATTTTTGCGACTGTTATAGGGTGAGTTGCAAAAATACTACTCCTATAATGAATTTCGTTTTGAGAAATGAGAAGCTGATTGTTTATAACGAAAACGTTCATATATGTCTAAATATCAATGTTTTATTAGATTGAATGCTATATGATAGAAATTTTACCCAAATCGATCATTGTCTTGCAACACATTGATATCAGATATATTACTATTTTAATGATTTTTAATTAGCGTTGGCACGATATTTGTTGTAATTTAATAATGTCGATTTTAAAGGTAGGTCAATCCATTGAAAGGAAAATACAATGAATACCATCAAATTTGTTATAGGCGTAGCAGTTGTGGTTTTAGCCTTAACTGGATTCATTGCGTTGGATCCGGCATTTAAAAATTCTGCAAATACGAATTCTGCTACAGAAGAGCTGTCCATGAATGAACAGAATATGGATAGTCGCATTTCAGCAAGTCTTAAAAAGTAAAATGCACCTGAGATAAGTCTTCTTACTAAACCATAAAAAAAGGAGCAGTGTCTTACCAACACAGCTCCTTTATAGGAATATCATACAAGGGTTATTTACATCATATTCTTTTCAGTATAGTGATCACCGTTTCTGTAAATAACCTTTACAATCTTACCGGAAACACCATTAAAGGTCAGCTTGCATTTTGTTTCATGCTGCTGGTCGAGCATCTCCGGCTCGATACGTGCCGCTGATGCAGCAAATTCCTTACCACTTTCGTTAACAAGTTTAAAATCAGACGCTTTCATACGGAGTGGATTATAGGAGTTGTTATAGATATTTATTATCGATGTAACAGAGCTGCCTTTTTGCTGAAGTACCGGAACTGCAAGCAGAATATCCCATTTGTTAACCCTTTTGAAAATCGCGGTATCGGAATAGCCCTCAATAACCCGGACGTATGCAGAGTAGGTTGCTTTGTTTTCTTTGTAAATATCCGAGAGAAGCTTTTTTGCTTTAGCATTAGTCGAGTCATACAGCATGGAAACAAGTGTATAGTATTCAGCTTTGATAAAACCCTCTTCGTCTTTATCCTCTCTTGCAATTTTATATTCTGCTTCTGCCATTTCATAATTATCAGTAGCAATTTTACTCAGTAACTGGTTCTTTTTAACTTCGATTACACTCTTGTTATTTGCGACAGACATTGCCTTATCAAACGTCGAAAGTGCTTTTACATACTGCTCGTTTGCCATATTGGTGTCGGCAAGCTGAACGAGAAATGATGCATACTGTTGTTTAAGTTCAGGCGAAACATCCGGAGTAAGGTATTTATCGAGGTCTTCAATAAAAAGCGGAATCGCATCAGAATTTGCAGCACCCTCATTGAGCACCATTCCTGCACGGACAAGAATCATTTCAACATAACGGTTTCTGAGCTTAGGTGAAATTTTATCCTTCTTGGATTTTACTGCTTTATCATACATCATATAGGCCATTTTTTGCTGATAACGTTTTTGTTCACCCTGAAGTCTTTGGGCAATTTTGTACGCATCATCACCTTTACCTTCGAATCCTGTTGAGCATGACATCATGAGTGCCAATACACCCATTCCTGTCAGAACTTTGCCGACAATCTTCATGAATTCCTCCGTTTTGTGGATATATTTTAAAATAGACCTTACAGTTGTACAATTTAACACATTAAAGATGGTTAATACCAGAAGGTATTGTCAATCTTTTTACTGATCCCATAAACGAAATTTACACATTTTTTATCGTTTCGACCGAAAAAAATGAAATGAGTAACAAAATAAAGCATTCTTTCCATCGCTTCGTTAATCTCAACCTCCTTTTCTTTCTTTTAATAAGGTATATTGGTTGCATTATGATTTCTGAAAACTCAAAAAAAAAGTATGATTACGCAGTATCAATTGTTAAGATTCTTGTAAAAAATGGTTATACTGCCTATTTCGCCGGTGGATTCGTTCGTGACAGAATTCTGTTTAAAGGGCAGGCCGAGATTGGCGACATAGATATCGCGACGAATGCAAAACCTGAAACCATAGCTCAGCTTTTTACTCATACCATAGGGGTTGGGGAACAGTTTGGGGTAATGGTTGTTGTAATGGGCTCAATCCCGTTTGAAGTTGCCACGTTCAGATCTGATATCGGTATCGCTGATGGGCGTCATCCGGAAAAAGTTGTCTTTACTGATGCACGTGAGGATGCAAAGCGCAGAGATTTTACCATAAACGGGATGTTTTTCGACCCGGTTGAAGAACGTGTTATTGATTTTGTCGGAGGTCTTGAGGATCTTGATAACAGGGTGATACGGGCGATCGGTGAGCCGCAGTTACGATTTAATGAAGATTATCTTCGAATGCTCAGAGCGATCAGATTCGCTGCAAGGTTTGATTACAGCATTGATGGGGCAACCTGGGATGCACTTGTTCACGATGCCGCAATGATCAGCCGGATTTCACCAGAACGGATTTTTGCTGAAGTTGACAAAATGGTTACAGGAAAAAATCCTCATGTTGCATTACAGCAGCTTTTTGATAGCGGACTTCTCGCTGTTATACTACCGGAAGTCGCAGCGTTAAGCGGTATTGAGCAGCCGCCGGAGTTTCATCCTGAAGGCGATGTTTTTGTACACACAAAACTGTGTCTTGAAAAAATGATTGAGAACCCTGATTCTGTACTTGCCTGGAGTGTACTACTTCACGATATCGGAAAACCGCCAACAATGTATATTGCAGCAGATCGCGTGCGCTTTAATAATCATGACAAGGTCGGTGCAGAGATGGCACGGGATGTCCTGCGGCGGCTCAAAGCATCAAATGCCCTTATTGATGCAGTCGGTGCGTGTGTTGATAATCATATGAACTTCATGAATGTTACACGTATGCGTTTGTCAACGCTTAAGAAGTTTCTCTCACGTCCGACACTACTCCAGGAACTGGATCTTCACTTTGCTGATTGTATGGCAAGTCATGGTGGAATTGATAATTACCATTTTGTAAAAGAAAAATTGAATACCATGGAAATCGGTGTCATTAAACCACCACCGTTTATTGGGGGTAAAGACTTGATTGCGCTCGGGTTGAAACCGGGGCCTGCTTTTGGTGAGATTCTTGATACCGTTTACGATCTTCAGCTTGAAGAAAAAATTCCTGATAAAGAGAATGCGATCGCATTTGTAAAAAGCAGATGGCTGGAAAAACATTAATGGTTTGTTATCGGTACAAAGCATTTATGTTGAACAGGATTTATTTGGGATTAAGGACAAAAAAACGGTTCAGCGCTTTGGTTACCTGATGAGCAAATTTGACAAATACCTCTTTATCATGGTTGGAAAATCCACTTCTTTCGTAAATGCCGAATGAATTTTTATCATAGACGGTCAGTGAACCTAAAAGAGCATTGTTCTGATTGAGGCACATTGTAATAGCAGTTTTTGAGTAGTTGAGGTCATCAGTAAGGCTTGATGACTGAATGTCATCAATGGTGATGGCGTCTGTTTCGTCGAGACCCTTTAGCGATATTTTTTTATCAAGTTCAATAATTCTTTTTAAATGTTCTTCCCCTTTTATTGAAAATGATTCAAAAGTTTCGAAACATCCCATTGTACTATTGTAAAGATTCAGGACACAGCTTTCAGCTTCAAGAATCATGCAGGCATTGACAACAATCGTTTTTGCAAGTTGACGAACATTGTGAATGCCTGCAAGATCAAATGTAATTTCAGATAATACGCCAAATTGTATCGATTGACGTCTGGTTGTTTCCAGTTTACTGGTGTTTTCAAGAGCCGCCTGAAGCAGTACGGCAACTTTTTCAAGCAGTGCACGTTCTTTGTTAAATTGCGTACGGTCTGAAATCACATGCAGCATCAGCAGGCCACAGAGTGTGTTCTCGTAGATAATCGGATGTGCAATAAACCACTTTTTATACACTGATCCAGCGATCGTGACATTAAAAATAAACGATTCTCTTGTACGCAATGCCCGACCTGTAAAGAAATCGTTCAGACGAACCTGGTCAGTATTATAAAGGTTGATATCAAATGCACTTGATGCCCGGACAAGAAACTGCTGCATTGACGGATCATACCAGTAAAGGTTACAGAGTTTTCCCTGAAGACTGTTCACAAGTTTCATCATTGCCAGATTAAGGCGTTCCTGTAAAGGCATATCAAGATTTAGAATATCCCTGATACCGCCAATAACAGAAAGTGCAAACGACGCATTGACGGTACGTTCATATTCTCTGGACGCTTTAATAATATCGGCTGTAAACGATGCAAGCGAGCGGATATGGCTGATATCATCATGATCAAAAATACGTCTTCGCTTTTTGCTGTTAATATTAATCACTCCGATGACCTCATTGCCGATAAGCATCGGACAGCAGATTGCGGAACAAATATCGCTCCGATCTTCTGCTATTGGCGTATCGGTAGCTGCAACTTTACCGGTAATAAGGAGCGGTCTGCCGCTTCGTGCAACCCGCCCGGAAATACCGATACCGATTTTCTGCCGCACATTATTGACAACACGGGGTTCAAGACCATGTGCCATTTCTATAGTAAGGCATCGTTTTTTCTGATCAATAAGCATTATCGAGCCGGTATCTGCGTCAAGTGATTGCAATGATATTGACAAAATAACCTTTAGCAGTTCCTCCTTGTTTTTTGTAAGGTAGGCAGAATCTCTCATTTCCTGTAAACTGGTAAGAACCTGCCGGCGAAATGTATCGGAACTATGGTTTTGCTGTGAGTCGTTTCCGGAGAGAAAAAGTAATCGGGCACTTAAATTACTGATTATATCAGTGCCATGAAGTTTAAGCGACCGCATATGTTCTGTAAGGGATTCATCATTAGTTGCGTTTATTATCATGTCAATAGGCTGCATTGATGGAATTGCAAAAAGCTGGTCAGAGGCTGGATCTATAACCGAGATTGTCCCCCAGTGATCACTGTCACGCAGTGCTGCATAGAGTCGTATTGCGTCTGTGCCTGATCCGACAATAATTACTTTTCTGTCACTCTTCTCACGTTGTACTGCCATGTTTGCTCCATTTGGAAACTGTATTACGCAGCGTAACTGCGAGGTCGGTCTTATTTGTAATAATTGAATCCACCAGAGGATCGGCCAGATAGTTCCTGAGATCCTCCATTGTGTCAACAGTCCATAGTGCGATAGTCTTTTCTGGTGTTTTCCAGGATGTTAAAAAATCCCGGTGAGTATCAAATGTTGCAGATGACGGGCAGAGCATGGATAAATTGTCAAGTTGTATCCGGGACAGCTCATCAATGTTTTCAGTTAATAACCCACAGGGAATCCCGTTATTTTTACCGGTTATTTCCTTTATCACAGATTCGCTGAATGATGTGAAAAAACAATCGTCTGAACACTCAAAGGTGTTAATATAGGCAATCGTTTCATCAATGCACTGTTCAACCTTGAACTCGATATCGAAACCGATCTGGCCTGCACATATTTCAAAGACGTTTTTCACCGTTGGAATTTCTATATTCTGCTTTTTGGCAAGTTTCTGAAGCTCACTGTAGCAGATCTCATCTATGGGGAATTCCTGCTCGTCAAATACGAAGACCGGATCATGAAACGCGATAAGTGTATTATCCGCGGTTTTACGGATATCAAATTCGATGAAATCTGCACCACTGTCAATGGCTCTCATAAAAGCACCAATAGTGTTTTCATGATAAATATCATGAAAACCGCGATGTGCAATTATTTTCTTTGCAATCATACAGAACTCCTGTTAAACGTTGCATGAAGCAGCCTGACCCCCTAACCCCCTCTCCGTAAACGGAAGAGGGGGAATTGGATGTTTCTTAACTCTCCCTCTTCCGCTTGCGGAGAGGGGGCCGGGGGGTGAGGCCTCAATGGTTCATCAGATAGTTCATTAATAATCTGACACCGTACCCCGTTGCATTCGCAGGTACATCACCCCGGGCACTGCCTTCATTGAATGCCGTACCAGCAATATCAATGTGCGCCCATGCAACAGTATCATTCACAAATTCCTTTATAAAAGCAGCTCCGGTTATTGAGCTGGCATGACCTTTTTTAAGTTTCGACACATTTCTAATGTCACCAAGTTCGCCTTTTATTGAATCACAATATTCTTTGTAAAGTGGCAATCTCCAGACCCTTTCGCCTGTAATTTCACCCGATGTAAAAAGCGCTGATGCAAGTGTATCGTTATTTGAAAATAACCCGGCAACAAAATCGGAGAGCGCATACAGTACACCACCAGTCAATGTCGCAAGATCTATTATAGCTGACGGCTTGTATTTTTCCTGACAATATGCTATTGCATCGGCAAGCACAAGTCGCCCTTCGGCATCGGTGCTCCATATTTCAACTGTTTTCCCGGAATATGCTTTATAGATATCACCGGGGAAATATGCGTTACCTCCTAATGCATTATGAGCAGCAGGAATTACTCCGACGACATTGATTTTTGGCTTTATTGCTGCAAGTGATTTCATGACACCAAGTACGGCTGCTGCACCAGCCATATCTGAACGCATCGTTTCTATGCTGCCTGTTGGTTTATGGTTCTGGCCACCGCTGTCGAAGGTAATACCTTTTCCGACTATTGCAGTCTTTTCCTTCGATTTAATGTCTCCCGTATACTCGATGAATATTAGTCGGGGTGGTGTTGATGATGCCTGACCGACAGCGGCGATCAGGTTCAATCCTTTTTTACGTAGTTCTTTTTCGTCAAGTGTTGTGACAATAAATCCATTTTGTGATGCAAGTTTCATGGCTTCGGATGCAAGAAACTGAGGATTTACAACTGATGCATTGTCATTGACAAGATCCCGGGCATACAGAACAGACTCACATAGTGCAATTGTGTTTTTAAAATCTGTGTTGTCAAGTGAACAATTAATAATCTCCGCGGATGATATCCGGAACGGTTGTTCTGATTTGTATACGCTGAACTTATATCCACCAAGCAGGGTACCCTCAATGATACTTCTGGAAACATCCGGTGTTGTATTCTTCTCAGGAATAATTATTGAAACCTTATCACGCTTCAATTCCATCGCCTTTTGAATTCCCTTTAATGCTGCAACACGATATTCGGTGTTTGTGCAGAGTGCTTTTTCACCAAGGCCACAATACAGGAGTGTGGCATTTTTCTCATAACGTACAGTGATATCACCGTTCTTGCCCTGAAAGTCAGGGATTGTGTCTGAGTCAGTCTGATAAATGAAGTGAATCTGTGTTGATGACGTGATTGTATCGGAGCGCTTAAGTTTCATTGCATCACCCTTTATATACTATCAATCCAAGTCGCTGAAATAGATGTTTAAAATGTGTTTGTAAAAAAACGTCCTGAATGTATATATGTTCGATCTCTGGTAGTAGAAAAGTAAAATAATCAAATAATTGCGGCTGTGAAAGCATAATCAATAAATTAATTATAGTATCGTGTACTTTAAGTAAATTGTAATTAAGTATTTGCATCAACCTTATCTATATATATATTTCCTTTTCAAATGTATTTTTTTCTGTGGCGATCGCATTGAAAAATTGTGTTTGCTGGTGATGCTATTCTGTATTTTAATGAAATTCATATAGCAGTAATGTCCAACAATTTTCTGGGTTTTGAGAAAATAGAGTGAAAATAGTACTCGTTTATCCACGTTTTGAAAAATTTTTAAAAGATAACAAAGACCTCGATAAGGGATTAATTGATTATTTCCTTGGTGATTTTACCACTCCGCCATCACTGGGCATACCAATTCTTGCATCATTGACGCCTCCCGAACATGAGGTCATCCTGCTTGATGACAACAGTGGTGACCCTGTTGATTACACTATTGAGGCTGACCTGATCGGTATTAACTGCTTTACACCTCAGGCGACACGTGCGTTCGAAATCGCTGATGGTTTCAGGGCGCATGGCAAGAAAGTTATTATGGGAGGATTTTTCCCGTCATTTATGGTTGATGAGTGTCTGAAGCATGCTGACAGTGTAAATGTGGGTGAATGTGAACCTACATGGCATCAGATTCTTCGTGATACACAAGCCGGACAATTGAAAAAAATATACAAGGGTGGATGCAGTTTCGATGTGTCAAAACTGACAATGCCGAAACGTGAAATTTTCTATAGTAAAGAGAGTTACGACTGGGATGAGGATCTGGTACAGGTTACCCGCGGGTGTATGTATTCCTGTGCAATGTGTGCGATACCGGCCCATATGGGTCAGAAAATGCGGTTCCGCCCCATTGACGATGTCGTTCGTGAAGTCAGTCAGTTAAAGTACGAGAATGTGTATCTTGCTGATGATACGCTGTTTTTTCCACAGAAAAAAATGGTTGACTATTCAAAAGCGTTGCTTGAAGCGCTTACTCCCCTGAAGAAGAAGTACTTTGTAGCATCAACAATGGCGCTCAATACCGACAAGGACTTTCTTGATCTAATGGCAAAGTCCGGTGTGAAGAATTTTTACTGTACAATGAATGTCGATCCTGTATCCATCAAGGCGCTCGCAGGAGGTATAGCTGAACAGCAGATGCTTATCGATCTTGTAAAGAAACTTGAAGATCGTGATATCCGTTTCTTCGGGTCATGCGGACTTGGACGCGACTGGGATGATACATCAATCGCCGACCGGATCCTTGATCTGTATGACAAAGCGGGAATTCATACCGCGGAGTTTTTTATATTTACTCCATACCCGGGCTCTGTACATTGGGATCGCCTGGTTCGTCAGAATCGTATTATCGACTATACCTGGGCGCATTACAATGGTGCACATGTGGTAACACAGCCGGCTAATATGTCTGCTGATCAGCTTTATGGTCAGTTTATAAAGGTATGGAACGAATTTTTCAGAATGCAGAAAACACAGCACGCGGCAAGTCTTGAACCCGCAACCTGGAAAGATGGCAGACGTTCTGTCGGAAAACCATTGGAGCGCCAGGGAGTACGGGGACAAGCGGTTATTACCGGAATCGGTGCGTTAAGTCCGATTGGTAATGATCCCGAAGCGATTACGAATTCTCTGCGAAACGCCGTTTCCGGAATAGCTCCGTGTACCCGCTTTGATGCATCACATTTCAGAACTGATCTTTGTGGCGAAATAAAAGGATTTGATCCACTCGAGTATTTGTCAAGTGATGAAGTGGCGCTTTATGAAGACCGGTATTTACAATACGCGATAACGTCCGCACGCAAGGCTTTCAATAATGCAGGTTTGATAAGAAATAAAGCTGATACGACCTCTGATATCGCACTTGTTATCGGTACCTGTAATGGTGGTTTACTGAGTGCAGAAGAGGAATACAAATGGATTCAGGGCAAGAGTGAAAGAGTCTTTGATGAGAAGATGAATCTTACTGCCCAATATTACGGATTTGGAAAAGCGCTTGCTGATGCACTCGGGATAACCGGTGAGGTATGGCTTGTAACCACTGCGTGCTCATCAACAACCGGGGCACTCGGACTTGCCCAATTGTTAATAAACAGAGGCTATTACAAAACAGTGCTTGTTGGTGGATCCGATACGCTTTGTGTTGCAAATTATTCCGGATTTAATGGTCTTAAAGCTATGTCTACAGAACGTACGGCTCCATTCTCAGAGCCGGTCGGTCTTAACATAGGAGAGGCGTCGGTGTTCTGGATTGTTGAGGAGATGGAGCATGCGCTTCTACGAAATGCGAAATGCCTTGGTAAAATCGCAGGCCACGCCACTACCTGCGACGCCTATCATCCGACATCTCCGGATCCTCGTGGTGAAGGTGTTTACAGAACGTTAAAAGGTGCTCTTGAGTACAGTGGAATAGATATCAGTGCTATCGGATGTATCAATGCGCATGGTACCGGTACTGATGCCAATGACAGAGCGGAAACAAAAGGTATTGCCAAATTTATCGGTAATATTCAGATACCGGTTGCAGGTACAAAATCGTTTTTTGGACACTGCATGGGATCGACAGGTATTCTTGAAGCAACCTGTAATCTTTTAGCGATGAATGCCGGATTTCTTCCGCCGACCATTAATTTTAAAGCTCCCCGTGCGGGTTGTACTCTTGACTATATACCAAACGTTGCCAGGGATAAAAACTATAATGCTTTTATTAGTGCAAATTACGCATTTGGTGGAAATAATGCGTCTGTAGTAATAACCACGTGGGATGCAGTTGTTCCTCAGCGCAGTAATTCAAGTGAACGGGTGGTAATTACCGGAGCCGGAGCGGTGACAAGTCTCGGGCTTACGCTGGATGCAACCCTTGATGCACTAAATGACGGGCGATGTGGCATCGGCAGTGTTGCGTCGCTTGGACTTGAACCGCTTGAGGCAACAATGGCCGGTCTGGTTGCTCATTTTAAAGCTGCAGATATTGACAGACGTCTTGACTTTACAGGAATGAATCATCTGAGCAGAATGGCAGTGGCGGCATCATTTGATGCGTTACAGAATACCGGGCTTAAAATCCGTGCGAAAAACTCTGAAGAGACCGGAATTGTGATGGGTGTCTGTAACGGGCCACCCGAGTCTGATCATATGAACAAAGTGTTTTCATCACCGGATTTTGCTTGTGATATTAACAACTTTTCCAATATTACTGCTAATTCAACTGCCGGCTGGGTTGCCGGGGCATTGCAGCTAAAAGGTGTTAACATGACACTCTCTCCGGGACATCATGCCGGAATCCAGAGTCTTGCTTATGCCTATGAAATGCTTGCTGACAAAAGGGCAAAGGCAATAATTGCAGCAGGTTCTGATGAAGTTTATCCGCAGACGTTTTACAATTATAATCTTATCGGGTATCTTTACAATGGCGATCGGGAAAAACAGTATGCCCTGCACTTTGATGACAAAAAACGGAAAGTGCTTGGTGAAGGAGCTGCGTCTCTGGTGCTTGAAACGTTGATATCTGCAAAAGCGCGTAATGCAAAAATTCTTGGTGAAGTACTCTCCTATGGAATGACCATTGATGGTGGTGTTTATGACAGGCAATGTCTCGAACCTGATGGCGTTATCAGGGCAATTCGTATTGCATTGTCAAGGGCTGAGCTCGCTGCTGATGCAATAGACTGTATCATTTGGGCACCACAGGGAAATGCTCAGGATCGCAAAGTACTTGACGCAATTAATGGCGTGTTTACAAATGATTCATCACATATCCCTTTGATTACAAGCACATTCAATACCGGCTATATAGAAACCGCATCGCTCCTGATGTGTACTGGTCTTGTTCTGCGATCACTTGACAGGGGAATTCCAATATGGCAGCAGAAAACTGGCATCCCTGAAATTGACGGGAGAAAAATGGAGAAAAAACCACGGTATATCATGTCAATTGGCAGCTCTGATGTCGGGTATAATTTTACCACGATAATTGCAACCGGAGAGAATAGTGGCGAATGATTGGTAATCGTGTTGTAATAAGCGGTATTGGTGTAATCGCAAGCGCCGGCAGTAATAAACAGATATTTACAGATACAGTTGTCAAAGGATCAAGGGCATTACGTGAAATCAATGATCCCCGAATTTCTCATTTTAATGCGAAATACGCAGGGATTATCAGTGAAGATCTCGAGATGCACCCGCTATTTGACAAAGATGTCTTTTCTGCATCCGACAGATATGTAAAGCTTGCATCAATTGCTGCCCGGGAAGCGTTTATGGATGCACATCTTGGTGATGAGCTGCAATCGGTAAAAGCCGGACTATTCCTTGGGACATGTTCAGGACCAATGCTTTCCATTGAAGAGCAATACATTAGAGAACTTGACCGGAATGCTGTACCTGAAGCAGATGAACTTTTCAGATGTCAGTATTATAGCGCAACGGTAAAACTTGCATGCTATTTTGGTATAAAAGGACCTGCTATTACCGTTACTACCGCCTGTTCAGCATTCACCGTTGCTGTTGCAGAGGCGACGGATTTAATTCGGACCGGGACTATTGATATTGCGCTTGTCGGTGGTGCCGACTCTTTTAGCACTACAACGCTTGCCGGATTTGCCGGGCTCAAAGCAACGCATGATACAATGTGTGCACCATTTTCTGTACCACCCGGATTAAACCTTGGAGAAGGCGCAGCGTTTGTTGTTCTGGAAAACCGGACTGCAGCAGAGTCCCGTAATGTAAAAATACTTGGTGAAATACTTGGTTGCGGACTTTCAAATGATGCTTATCACAGTAGTGCTCCGGATCCTAATGGCAAGGGTGCAGCACAATCGATGAAAGATGCAATTGCCAATAGTGGCATTGACATGAGTGAAATTGCTTTTATCAGCGCTCATGGTACCGGAACTGCTGCAAATGATAAAGCAGAAACAAAGGCGGTTGTAAAGGTCTTCGGTGAACATGTTTCAAACATCGCGATGAGTTCGTCAAAGGGAGCTACAGGTCACTGCCTTGGTGCTGCAGGAGCAATAGAGACTGCTGCTGCGCTTGAGTGTGCCCAAAGAGGCGTTTACCCGCCTACTGTTGGTTTCAATGAACCCCGTGATGGGTGCACGCTTGACTACATTCCGAAACCGTCAAGACCATGGAGTTGTAATTCTGTATTTGTAAAGAATAATTTTGCATTCGGTGGTAACAATGCAAGTCTTGTAATAGGAACAGGATCAAACCACTGGGATTCATCAGTTGATCTTTCGGATGATCCGGTGTGTATCAGTGGTATTGGTGTTATCTCATCTGCAGGTCTTGCGTCGCGAATATCTCCGGAAATGCCTGATATGGCAGCTGGCGCAGAAACCGTTGTGTTTAACAACCGGGGCACTATGAGATGTTTACGCATTTCACCGGAGTTGCTTGTTGATAAAAGGGTTGATCAGCGTATTGAGCGCAGTGCAAAGATCTGTGCTGCAGCATTACTGAAAGCGCTGGAATCATGCGGTATTAAAGAACGTCACGTACAACGGATGAATCTTGGTTTGTTTATGAATATCGCTCATGGATCAACCTTTGCAGAAGAAGAACATATCGTTTCACTGCTACAGCATAACTATGAACTCAATCACGTAAATGCGTTTCCATACATTGTACCTAATTCTGTTACCGGTACAGTTTGCCGGCTATTTTCACTGACAGGACATAATGCAACATTTTGTAACGGCGCGGGGGCATCACTGGTTGGTTTACAGCTTGCGCATAGCGCGATTATTAATAATCATACTCCGATGCTTCTGTGCGGAAGTGTTGATGATCTGTGCGACAGAAGAACCATTGATTGTATTACGTCAAGTATGATTGATCCAGCGGTCATAATTCCCGGGGAGGGTGCCGCAGTATTCGTTCTCGAGAAAGTATCGAATGCATTGTCGCGTTCAGCAAAACCTTTGTGTCTGATACGGTCTATTGTCAGTGTATCCAATCAGGTAGATGAAGCTGTTGTGTCGTATAAAAATCTATTGAGTAATGCATTGGCTCAGGCGGGTATTACATCTGACAAGCTTGCGGTGATATCGTACAATTCCTGGGATACCGAGGCTGAATGCGCAGTTAAAGAAGTTATTGGAGAAACCGGTTATTCCGTAGTTGAATCTTTAAAATCAACAGGTTATGCTCCTTCAACCTACCCTTCCTTTAACCTTGCAGCATCACTTGAGAATAGATTCTTTGATGTTCGCAAGGGGAAAAAGTATATTCTAACGTTTTTTAATGCCAGACATGCAACTGACTGTGTGGCTGTTTTTGAAAAGGTATTTTGAATAGAAAGAGTCGGCATCATCTATGGCAGAGAATATTCAGCAGACGATTGACAAGCGAAGTGCTGTTATTAAAAAGTTTAAAGAGGAACTGATCCGTCGTTTGAATCTACCGTACACACCTGATGATCTTCATGAGGATGTGTCGCTTTTAGGTTCGGGGCTTGGTCTGGATTCGCTTGATGCGCTTGAGATTGTGTTGTGTATCGAGAGTAGCTTCGGTATAAAGATTCCAGACCAGAATACATCAATTCTGCGTTCAATTAACACTATTGTTGATTATGTTCTTCAGGAACAGGCAAAGAAGGGCTGATTCACGATGAGAAGTTCACCGTTAAAAGATACATTGAAATCACTGGGCGCGTCATTTACTGAATGCTATGGTGTTGAAGTTGTTTCGGCTGTCAATCCTTTAGATAAGGAATACCGATACATCCGTGATACTGCGGGGTTGACTGATTTTTCGCATGTACAGAAGTTCAGGGTACCGGAGGAGAGTGGTCTTGACTTTTTAGATAATCTTCTGGCAGGAAATGTCGCACGAATCCGTTTCGGCCGTATTCTTCACACATTCTTAAGTGATGATGCAGGAAATCTTCTTGCAGACTGTTATGTTGCAAATAATGATGATGAATTTATTGTGCTGTGCGAGAGTATTGCAGATGATAAACTGATTCGCGATATGTTTACAAAGGATAAGTCTGCAAATGTTACTGATATCACCGACAGTCATGTGGTGATTGGAGTTGATGGATTCAAGTCCTGGAGTGTTATTCGTGATCTTTTTGGAGCAGACATTCTTGGTCTTCCGTATCTGTCAATAGAAACCTACGATTTTGAAGGTACCGGTATAAAAATGTTTCGTGCAGGGAAAACATCCGAATTCGGGTATCAGCTTCTTGCACCAAAAGAGATCGCAGAACAACTGTTTGCCGTGCTTCTGGATGGTGTTAAAAAGGTTGAGGGTGGTGTGTGCAGTGTTACAATTCACAACGATTTGCGTCTTGAGGGACGTTTTTTCAATATATACAGTGAAGGTGCCCGTGCAAAGGATCCGCTGATACTTGGCTTACAGTATATGATTGATTTTGACAAAGAGAAATTCAATGGCAGTGATGCAATCTTTAAGCGCAGAGCCGACGGGTTGACAAAGAAAATTATTGGAATACGGGTGGAAAAGAGTGTTGAACTTGCCCCTGGTATGTCAATTTACAACGGTGATAAAAAGGTTGGCGAGGTACAGGCAAGTTGTTTCTCGTATGTTCTTGACGCGAAAATCGGGCTTGCATTATTCGATGTTGATGTTGCATATAGCGGTCTTGAGTTCTCACTGAATTCCGCAGGCGGGCCGGAATTGGTAACAATTTCAATGCCGCCGATCATGCCGAAGAGTCTTTCGGTGAAGCTTGATGAATTATAAGAAGATGCTAAATCAGTACGGTTGTATTGATCCACAGAAGTCCACGGTGCTTTTGTGTGTGGATCGTAATTAATCGGAGTTGCAGATGGTACGCTTTGATGGCAAAATAGCACTTGTTACGGGTGGATCCCGCGGAATCGGTAAGGCTTGTGTCGAGGATCTGGCTGCCCGTGGTGCGAAAGTCTATTTTACGTATAATAAAAATGATGTTGCTGCTGATGCATTGGCTATGTCAAGCGGAGCGATTAAGTGTAAAGTGTCACAAACAGATGACCTGCTTATTGATGAGACCGTACAGGAAATAATCGCTGATAATTCAAAAATTGATTTTCTTGTAAACAATGCCGGTATCACTGCTGATCAGTATATCATGATGATGCCAATTGAGGATTGGGTTAAAGTTTTCGACACAAACGTAAGTGGCGCATTCAGGTGGTCCAAAGCGGTTTGTAAATCGATGATGAACGCCCGCAGTGGTGCAATTGTCAATGTGGCATCAGTAAGCGGACTGCTTGGCATCGCCGGGCAGACAAATTATGCTGCATCGAAAGGTGCGCTGATAGCATTCTCCCGGGCGCTTGCAGCGGAATTCGGTCCTCGCGGTATCCGGGTAAATACGGTTGTCCCTGGATTTATAGAGACCGATATGACTGCAAAGATGCCGCGTCAGATTAAACAGCAGAATCTTGACAGAATTTTACTTCGCCGTTTTGGTAAATCAGTTGAAGTTGCCAGAACTGTAACCTTTCTTCTCTCTGATGATGCATCATATATTGCAGGACAGACCATTGTTGTTGATGGTGGATTAACAGGAACAGTTGCGTAATGGGAAAAGTGGCTTTTTTATTTCCGGGGCAGGGGTCGCAGGAGATCGGAATGGGGCAGGACCTGTTCAGGGATGATCCCTATATCAGATCATTGTTATTACTTGCAAATGAATTGACAGGTACAGATCTGGAAAAACTTTGTCTGCGTGGTCCTGATAAAACCTTGATGCAGGCACGGTTTCTTCAACCGGCACTTGTTATTGTTTGCCTGGCATATCTGAACAGATTACAGGAAAGAGGCATTAAAGCCGACTTTGTTCTGGGACATTCACTTGGTGAGATTACATCACTGGCTGCTGCAGGCATTGTATCACCTGAAGATGCTCTGAGAATTGCTGCAAAACGGGGTGAGCTCATGGACAACGTGGCAACAGAAGTAAGCGGAGGAATGCTTGCTGTAATGTTTATGCCGCTTGAGCAGGTAGAGTCGCTTCTTGATGAAATCGGCGAAGAAAAAGCGCTGGTTCTTGCGAATGATAATGCTCCGGATCAGATTGTGCTGAGCGGACGGAATGATCTGCTTGACAAGTTTGCATCAGTTATTGCCGAACGTAAACTTGGGAAAAGTAAACGTGTCAATGTGGTCGGACCATGGCACAGCCCGTTCATGCTTAAAGCCCGCTATGAGTTTGAATCCTGGGCTGAAGATTACAAGTTTCTTAAACCGTCAACGGCAATTGTCTTAAATGCTACTGCAAAAATTGAAACGCATCCATCGACTATCAAGCATCTTGTGACCTGGCAATTAACAAGCCCGGTTTTCTGGCGTGAATCGATGAATATGATTCGTGCTGAGGGAGTTGATACGCTTTACGAAATTGGCCCGGGCAGAGTACTGAGCGGAATTGCGCGTGTCAATGGGTTTAAAAAAGAGACCAGTATTTACAATATCAATAATCTCCGCGGGATCGAGTCTGCGTTTGGTCAGGGAGTATAGAAAGTAATTCTCACTGGTGCAACAGGGATTGTACAGTCCACCATAAGAATAATCATTTTACATATCGTAAATTTTTTCATCCCGTGACGGACGTTTTTTATATCCGGTACTTTTCGATCCACCTGTTTTAAAAAGATCGTTTTCATCAATGTCACCCATCTGTTGTTCGATCTCATCGGGATCAGCCCCAGCTTCCATTCTTGAAAGTGCCTCTTCCATTTTGTCACCAAGTTTAAGGCCTGTCATTGATGTAAGCTTACGCATAAGATTCGCAGCCTGTCGTGGATCGTCCTCATTTATGGATTCCGCTTCGGATGCAAGCGCTTCCATGGCTTGTTCCATTTTTGATTCGTCAAGGTTCAGTGTACTCATTGAATCATCCCCGGCACTGTCATCACTGCCTTTTGCTTTGCCGGTATAAGCAAACTGCGAAACCATACGGCTTAGTGAGTTGTTATTGCACTTCGGGCAAGGGGGTGTAGATGATGTATTTATGGAACGGGAAAAAAATGTGAAGATGACATTGCATTTACTACATAGAAATTCATACATTGGCATAGTGTAAATCCGTTGTTTGAGAAACGTGACGAGTGACGTGTAACCAGTGACGTGCAGGAAACCAAAAATTTCGAGGTTTACGGGTAACATGTCACTTTTTGCATCAAATATAAAAAACGGATAGCAGGCTATGCATCAATTTTTAGCACATACCTGATCGCGGCCGGACTCTTTTGCTTTGTAGAGATTGACATCAGCCCGCTCAAAGAAGGATACCGGGTCATCATTTTCCAGAAGTTCAGCACATCCGATGGAAATCGTAACTTTGACTTCCAGATTAGATCCATCT
>JAAZBG010000203.1 GCA_012513915.1 Fibrobacter sp. | reverse complement strand
TTTTACTTCGCGTTTTTTATTGTAACAACGGATGGCAGAAAATGCAAAAACCTGAAATTGAGTATCCATGTGAGTGGATCTATAAAATTATTGGCAGTGACATAACCAGGATGAAAGCAGCAGCCCAAAGCATCGCATGCGGAAAAGAGTTTTCCATTGATGTATCGAGGGGGAGCAGTAAAGGGAACTATATATGTCTGAATTTGAAAATTACTGTTGTGAGTGAGTTTGAACGGACATCAATTTTTTCTGCACTTGGTACTCATTCGGATATAAAAATGGTATTATAACCGGTAAGGATGACACTGATAAACTACAGTCTGTGAGGCATAGTATCCGGACCGTACTTCTAGGTGGATTAAGGGTAAAACAATCATTCTGGTTTTACCGCGCATAACATATATTATCGGCCTGAAAAAACAGACTCCTTAAGGAGTCTGTAACTGTTTTGATAGGCAAGAAACAACAACTTAACAGGATCTGGAATGGCTCAGCAGAAAAAGGTATCTAAGAAACCACCTGTCGGAAGCAATAAATGTCCCTGGTGCGGTGGAAGAAGTTACGAAGCAGTAACAAAACTTAACTTATTAGAAAAAATCAGGTATATCGGCTGTAATGTCTGGGTCTGTTTAAAATGCAGGAAGAAATGGGCTAACTAGGAAGCTATATCCCCTGTTAGGAAACTCATGCTTACAGAAGATTATAATTATGACCTACCTGAACGTTTAATCGCACAGGTGCCGCTTAAAAAGAGAGATCAGTGCCGGCTTCTGTATCTTGGCAGAGCGTCCAGGACACTTGAACATCTGGTGTTTAGCGATATTTGTAAACGGATTAAACCCGGTGACCGCCTTGTTTTCAACAATACGAAAGTAATCCCAGCCCGTATTTACGGAGCAAAAACCAATGGTGTTCCAATCGAATTTCTCTTTACAGAGAAAATAAATGCACTCTCCTGGAAAGTTATTGCCAGGCCGGCAAAACGGTTAAAAAACGGCACGATCGTGAATATAAACGGTTATGATGGCGGCCATCTTGTAGTCACAGGGGTTACAGGTGATGGTGGCCGGATTGTTGAACTGAACTCACGTTCCGGTGATGATATCGAGACGATGCTTGAATATGTTGGGCATTTTCCTCTGCCACCCTATATCCAGCGTGAGGATACCCTGGAGGACAGGGATGATTATCAGACCGTGTTCGCACAATGTAAAGGAGCAATTGCAGCTCCCACTGCCGGTCTGCACTTTACCGATGCGTTAATTGAAAAAATAAAGCAGGCGGGTGTATCAATTTCTTTTGTAACACTGCATGTTGGCATTGGAACATTTCGTCCGGTTAAGGTTGACGATCCGAGGGAACATGATATTCACGAAGAATCATTCGTGTTAACTGGTGAAACTGCTGCCGAAATAAATGCAACAAAAGCCGCTGGCGGGCGCATAATCGCTGTTGGTACCACTGTTGTCAGGGTGCTTGAACACTGTGCATTGGCATGTCAGGGTGATCTTTACGCAATGCAAGGCAAAACCCGGTTGATGATTCTGCCACCATATAAATTTCTCACTACTGATGGACTTGTGACCAATTTCCACCTGCCGAAATCAACGCTTCTGATGCTGGTAAGTTCGTTTGCAGATAGAGAATCTGTTCTTGATGCGTATCGTGAAGCAGTCATGAAAGCGTACCGTTTTTTCAGTTATGGTGATGCAATGATGATTTTATAAAAAAGTGAACCATTTTCCTTGACATCGTTTTTTTCAGAGAGTATCTTTTTATAAATTATTTGAAAGTATCAATAAGCCCGTATATTCTACGGGCTTAGTTTTTTTTTTATATAAACCTTTTTCTGTAGGGAGCTGATACTATGGCAACATCATATAATAGCATGATAGGATCTTTAGAAAGCGCTGCCTGGCAGGATTACAGAGCATCAAATACAAGTATGGTGTTGTTCTATGCCAGCGATCCGGTTTCTTTACTTCCAATTCGTGAAATCCCTGAAGAATTTCCATCAGATATAATTCCGGAACCAAATTACGAGACCGGTACCTACGGATATTTTGGATGCAATAAGAGTAAGGTCAGAAATGCTTTTTTCAAAGCAAAAATTCGCTATATACTGTTTATGACTAAATATGCGGGTACCTCTGCAGATCATAACGGGAAGTATTATATCACCGGCTACTACAGGGTTAACAAGGTCGCCGATGTAAAACGTGTCCATATCAGAAATCTGTCTGAATATTCCTGTCTTGATGAGGATTGCTGCTATGCAATGAGGGCAGATCAGGTCCGGTTTGTATCTATTGAAGATGCATTCGAACTGACTGATAAAGTACTTGCATCATGGGACTATAAAACCAGAATCACCAAACAGACACGAATCAGTCTGAATGATGAACAAACTGCTGTTGTTCTTAAGTATCTTGATTCCAAAGATAATATTGCCGATGAGTATACTGCTGAAACAGAACGCTTGCAGCCGGTATCCGAAGAACCAGAGGATGAGTCTGAAGAATAGTTTCGTTGTACCGTCAGAACGTACTTAACCATTGATTAGTAAAGAGGATAGTTTATGTAGGCTATCCTCTTTTTTTATCTCTATTTAAAATGTTAAACACGGATTGTCCAGCATAATGTGGTATTGTTCTGTTGCAAAGAAAACAGTTTTACGGTAGAATTTAATAGCCCTGTCTTTAGATTTATCGCGTTATAACAAGGTAAGTATGTTGAATGGATTTGAATTCTCTTCATAAGACTGTAACTGCACATTGTAAAAAAAATATCGAAATTGTAGGCAAGGGTAATTATAATCCTGAAATTTATGAATCAATGGGGCGTGAACGTTGTATGACCGAAATGCTCAATGGTGAGAAATCAGGGATTTGCTTTACCGGTCCGGCTGGTTCAGGGAAAACAACATTGTTTTGCAGGCTTGCTGAAATGTGGTCCAGGGACAATCTGGTTTTTATTGATGGTGCTTACGAATGCTATCCTGAGGAAACATCACTTTTTAACTCGATCGCAAACAGTTTTAGTACTCATTATGGCATTGATTTAATTAATGGAATGGACCAATTCATTGAGGAACTGAACGCTGCAAAACGTAAATGTATAATCATGCTTGACGGGATTGATGAGTGTGTAAGCTTAAATGATTTAAAGGAATCACTGCATTATGCTATTGTTCATCTGGCCAGGGGACCTGTCAAACTGGTAATTAATTGCCGTACATCAATCTGGCAGACTATACTCAATCACACCTGGCTTAAAACACTACAATTGTACAATTGGCAGCCTGATGATGATAAGGCACTTTTCCGGGATCCGTCTTTCAGTGTTATCATGCATACTTACTTTACAAAGTACATGATTTCAGGAAGTGTCAGCACAAAAATCCGTGAGCAATGCCGCTTTCCCGTATTTATAAAACTGTTCTGTGAGGCGTATCGGGGCAGACCGGTAACAGAGAACGATTCCATACGCTATGTTGATATTTACATGCGGTATATTTCGAATATTGTCACAGTACTCGCCAAAGCGTTTACGTCAATACCGCCTAAAACGATCATCGGAGTTATCGAAAACGGTGCTTTGACATTCTGGCAGAGTGGCAGTTATTGTATCAGCAGGGAAAAAATTGACAATGAGGTAAGAGTTTTGATTGGTAATGATGCACCAAAGTTCATTGCGGCATTACAGCATGTAAATCTGATTAAACACATCGCTTCCGGTAATGATAGTAACTATCTGTTTGGGCATCAACTGATCCTGGAGTATCTGATTGCAAATACAATTGTAAAGCAGAAACTCTGGATTAATAAACCGCAGGAAACAGTGATGAATGATATCAATGCATTAATCAAAGAGTTTGCTGCGAATCAGTTTTTACTGCCTGTGCTTGAGTTTATTCTTCCGATCCTTGAAATGATGGGTAAACATCATGTGATGATTACGATGCTGATGAAAAAGGAAGTTGATAAAAGATACAAAACAATGTTATGCCGGGCAGTTACCAAAATGGGACAGGTTGACATTGAAGCATGGCAGATGCTTCGTGAACTGGAGAAAAATGAGGATGCTGATATTAGGGCGGAGGTGGCATCAACGGTCTACCTGCTTGGTGAAAATATTCCGGGTGATCAGGTATTTCATAGTTTATGTCTGATTCAAAATACCGATGATGCTGCGATACAGCGTATGGTCAGTGCACGTATCAAATACGATCCTAATTTCAACATGTTTATCAGGCAGATTCAACCATACTGTGCAATTAACGATGTCCAGAATGATCTTATAGAATTTGTAAAAAGATTGCGCAATGCTAATTCTGCGGCCTACCGGATTCCTTTACTTAATCTTACTGATTTGATCACTGGTTTTAATGAAGATGCCGGTATTGAAAATCTTGTTGCATTTGCAGAAAGTGCTAAAGACGATAGTGCATTTCTTGATGCCTGGGCGAATGTCGTCTGTTATCATGCCGATACGATTTTTGTAAAGATCATGAAAGTATACATTACTGTTGTAAAGGCAGACCGTTTGATGTGGGATAGAATTTTCAGACTTTGCATCAGCGGCGGGCAGCGAGATCCGGTGGCTGCACTGAAACTTATGGCGCAGGGATACGATTCTCTTAACAATTATGGACTAATGGTAAGTACGATTGTTTTTCTCGGAGATAACAACGATGTTGAAACAGATGCAATTAACCGCATTTTCTCTCAGACATTGAAAAAAAGTAAATATTTACCCGCTGCAAAACAGATGGAATTGCGGGAAAAAGTGGCTGATACTGCAATCCGGTGTTTCAAGAAAAATAATCGTGCATTTGCAAAGATTATTCAGGAGCTTGCAAGCTGTGATGATACAAAAATCCGTGAAAAAATTTCTGCCGAATTGATACAATTGAGGAAAAATCAGTAGTGTAAACGAATGCGTAATTTGTGAGCGGTAATTCAGTGAATTGTTTTAGATATCATTATCAGTGAACCGCAGGAAATTTTCCAATAGCGCTGATGCTTCTATGTGTAGACCCACCCGTGTTATTTTACTGATTCTCCATCCTGACAGATGATGTGTCGGCTGTGGACGATTCAGTTTCCGAAGAGTCTTTCGCAGGAAAGTAACCGGTAAGATTGAAAAAACCGCTGTCGTCAATTGCATGGTGAAGATACAAATTGTTTGCGATCACTGCAATACGGCGTGTAATGAATGTTGAATGCGTATTGGTTGGGCTTACCCGTGTCGGCATTGCAAGTACCGCTGCCATCCGCGCAGACTCAATGCGGTTGAGCGCACTGGCCGGTTTTTTATAAAACTGCTTTGATGCCGCCTGGCAGCCAAAGATATTTTTTCCCCATTGAGCATAATTCAGGTACAGTTCAAGAATTCGATCTTTGCCAAGATATTTTTCCATAAGCACGGTATATGCAAGTTCTTTTACTTTCCGTTCAAAACTCCTGCTATCATCAAGGAACAGGTTTTTTGCAAGCTGCTGGGTTATGGTGCTTGCTCCACGTTTCATTTTACCTTTTACCTTGTTATATTCATACGCAGCCAGAATTGCTTCAATATCAAATCCGGGATGTGTATAAAAACCATCATCCTCCGCTGCCAGAACCGCACTTTTCAGGTGGGGAGAAATGGAATCAATCGGAAGAAAAGTGTGATGCAATGTATCATTGTGCGAGGAGTCGCGGAGCTCTTTGCGGTATGATGCCATGTAGGCTGTTTCCACCGGGTTATTCGTTTTCAGCCATTTGACTTCTCTGATCGGAGTTGTTACATATTTATAGGCGGTAATCAGAGCTATTGTTCCTGCGACAGAAAAGAGAACTGCATAGGTGAGTACGATTGTTTTTACCGTTATCCAGAGAATTTTAAGCACAAGAAGCACGATTTTTAATGGCTGTGTTTTTTTCATAGGCGTATAAAATAATAAACCATTCTTATCAATGGCAATATTTTGAATCAACAGATGTTACTTGCCAATTTTATACCGTGATTGGATAATACGTATATAATGTTATAAATATAATTCTATGAAATGATATTCATTTCGCCGGACTGGTATAGTTATGAATATAGAGAATGCGGTTACAGTACTTATAGTCGATGATGATCCAACATCTGTTTTGATACTTGAGAATCTCATGAAGCATGAGGGGTATAAGACAGTAAGTACAGTGACAGGTAGTTTAGCGATACCACTTGCGAAAAATAGAAAACCCGATCTTATTTTGCTGGATGTTAATTTGCCCGGAGAACACGGACCTGACATTTGCAGAAAAATTAAAGCCACACCGCAGATTTCTGAAATTCCAATACTTTTTTTGTCTGCAGATTCAAATGTCGGAAGCAAGATTGAGTGCTTTGATGCCGGTGGGCAGGACTATATCACAAAACCATTCGAACCGCGTGAAGTACTTGCACGTGTCAATACACATCTTCGTTTACAACAGACACAAAAAACACTGACTCGCGTATTATCATCAAAAATAAATGAAATATCCAAAGCCCAGCAGGCCCTGCTTCCACCAAAGCCGTCAGAATTTCCGGATGCGAAATTCGCTGTACGGTATCAGCAATTAACGGGTGCCGGCGGGGATTTTTATGATGTAATGAAGATCGGGGATGGAGTATATGATTACATAACAGCGGATGTATGCGGGCATGACCATAGTATAGCATTTGTTACTGCTGCTTTAAAATCTGTTTTGATACAGAACAGTGTGCCGCAGAACACACCAGCTGAAATATTGTCAATTGCAAATAAAGTGATGACATCTGTGCTTCAGAGCGGACAATTTGTCAGTATCTCATGGGTAAGAATAAACCGGGTTTCAAAAAAAGCGCTGATTGTCAATGCCGGACAACCACCGGTCGTTTTTTTACCTTTAAATGGACACGTAAGAACAATTCACGTATCAGGCGATATTGTGGGCATTTTCGAAAATGTGTTTTTTGAGCAGCGGGAGATAGATATAACTGAAGGTGACCGTTTTTTGTTATGCAGTGATGGAATTGTTGAGGTTGGAGGTAAAAAACCGGAGCACAGAGCTGCTGGAATTGAACGATTGGTTACATTATGCGAGAGTCATAAAGTAAAAAACCTGAATAAGTTTATCCAGAGTCTCGTACCGATAATTATTGGAGATGATGATGTTAATGATGATATAGTAATTCTGGGTGTGGAGATATGAGTATTGGAGGTGAATTGTGTTGAGTTTTACAGAGGAAAGAACGGGTAAAAATTGTGTTCTTGCTATTGAGGGAGAGCTTGTTGCAACTACATTGGATACTATTAAAAGTAAGGTCAGGGAGCTTATTGGCGGAGGGGTTAGCACAATTACATTTGATATGACACGATCAGAGGCCATTGACTCGGCTGGAATCGGATTTATCGCCGCGGCTCACAATTCGCTTGTAAAGTCCGGTGGTAGTTTAAAATTAACCGGTCTGTCAAAAGATATGTACGATTTTTTCGTTTGTTTACGGATGCATACACATTTTACTATCGAAACGCGCTGACCGGTATACTGGTTTAACAGATTTACTTCTACATATTTGTGAAACGGAAAAGAACAAAATGGATGATAATCTGCTGTCTGATTTTCTTGCGGAATGTCGCGAACATCTCGAAGGCATTGAGGCTGATCTGCTGGCAATTGAAGAAGCCGGTGAATCTGCAGACAATGAGCTTGTCAATAAGGTGTTCAGGGCTGCACATTCAATCAAGGGCGGTTCAGGATTTTTTCAGCTTGATAAAGTAAAGCAGCTTGCGCATAGTATTGAAACTGTACTTGATATGATGCGGTCAGGTAAGATAAAGTCTCACCCTGATATTATCAATATTTTACTTATCGGTTTTGATCTTCTCAGGGATATGGTTAATAATATTGAAACATTAGAGCAATTTGATATCTCTCCCAATGTAGCAGCACTTCAGGATCTTGTAAATCAAAATTCCAAAGAGAACGAAAAAGGTTCCATGCATCGCAATGTTACCTTGTCTACCCCTGATGATTCAGAGAAAATTACAATACTGGAAGTTGATTATCAGGCTGCAAAGAATGAAAGTCAGTATATCTATCTTATTGAATATGATCTTATTCACGATCTTGATCATATTGGTGTATCACCGGTAACATTGCTTAAATCGTTGTCAGAAATGGGAGTGATCATAGACACCATTTTCAATATTGCCGAGGTTGGCACTCTTGATGATCCGCCGGTAAATTGCATTCCGTTAAAGCTAATTTACAGAACAGTCCTTGAACCATCATTTATAAACGACCTTGAGGAAGTATGCAGTAAAAAAATTACTGTACTTGAAGCACCTGGAAATGTCGCAAAAAGCAAACCTGTCCCACAACCATCAAAAGAGGTTTCTGGTACGGTTACAAAAGAGGAACCAACTGAAAAAGTATCTCAAAAAATACAGGAAAAAGCTGTTTCATCACAGGTTACTGTTGTTGATGAAGAACGCGGTGATGATGAGATGGAAAGTGATCAAAAGGAACAGAATCCGTCTGCAGAAGGGAAACAGGATAAGATTCAAAACAAACCGGCAGCAGCGACTCCGGAAACTCTTCGGATTAATGTTGAAGCACTCGACACACTGATGGCACATGCTGGTGAGCTTGTTTTAAGCAGAAATCAGCTTGTTGATGCAATCAGCAGAAGTGATATGCGCGGGATTTCGACATCCGCACAGCGGCTGAGCTATGTTATTTCGGAGCTTCAGGAAGCTGTGATGCAGACAAGGCTTCAGCCTGTTGGTAATGTATTCAGCAAATTTCCCCGCGTTGTTCGTGATATGTCAATTTTACTTAAGAAAGAACTGCGTCTTTTGCTTGAAGGAAAGGATGTCGAACTCGATAAAACTATTATTGAAGGGTTGAGTGATCCGTTGACACATATGGTTCGCAATGCGGCGGATCATGGAATCGAATCGCAACAGGAACGTGTTGTAAAGGGCAAACCGCCTGTCGGTACGATTTCACTCAAAGCATTTCATGAAGCCGGACATGTCATTATTGAAATCGAAGATGACGGAAAGGGAATTGATCCGGAGAAAATTGCAAAAAAAGCAGTTACCATGGGATTAATCACCGATGAACGGTTGAAAGGTATGACCGATTATGATAAAATGGCCCTGATTTTTCTACCTGGATTGTCAACTGCTAATAAAGTTACGGAGACATCAGGCCGTGGTGTCGGTATGGATGTAGTTAAAACGAATCTTGACAGGTTGGGTGGAAAAGTTTCAATCCGTTCCGAAATGGGCAGGGGAACATCATTCAGAATAAAACTTCCGCTGACACTTGCCATTATTCCATCACTGATAATCTCGGAGGAAAATGAACGTTATGCAATACCGCAGGTAAATGTCGTAGAGCTTTTGAGAATACCTGCTGCACAGGTAAAGGAAAGAATCCAGGTGGTCGGAGATGCCGAGGTGGTGGTATTGCGTGGCGATCTTATACCGCTTGTACGCTTTACAAATATACTGGGTATTACAAATACATACATCGATCCGGGAACAGGAAAACAGGAAATTGACAGAAGAAACAGGATTGCCGACAGACGGTCCACCAAAAAGCTTATTACCGGTGAAGTGGTCAATGGTTTTCAGAATGATGACGATAAGATTAATCGTAAACCTGAAGATCGTCGTTATCGAGCGACAAGTGACCTGAATATTGTCATTATTGCAAGCGGTCTATTGCAATACGGACTTGTTGTCGGGCAGCTTCACAATACTGAGGAAATTGTGGTAAAACCACTGGGACGTCACCTGAAAGGGTTACAGGAATATGCAGGGGCGACAATAATGGGTGATGGCGAGGTTGCGCTTATTCTTGATGCAACCGGTATTGCGCTTAAATCAGGAATAAGCAGTGTCTCTGCTGCTGGATCAAGAGGGAAAACTGACGAAGAAGAAACTGCTGTTGTGTCTGATGGTACACAATCGTTTTTACTGTTTAATAACCAGATAAATGAACAATGTGCCATACCTCTTGATCTTGTTCAGCGTGTTGAGAACATAACTGCGGATCAGATTGAAATCCGGGGTGGAAAACGGACAATGCAATACCGTGGTGCATCGCTGCTGCTGGTACAGTTGTCTGATGTTGCAGCAGTAGATCCGATACCGCCTGATCAGGAGATTACCGTTGTGGTTACCACTGTAGCGGATCATACTGTAGGACTGCTTGGGATCATGCCGGTATCGGTTCTTGAATCCAATGCGATAATTGACACAAGTACTCACAGGCAGACCGGTATTGACGGATCGTCCGTTATCGATGGGCAGACAATATTAATTGTCAATATTTTTGAAATCATTGATACGTTATATCCGGAGTGGAATGTATCAAAACCGGCATTTGTATCCCGTGACAAAGGCACAATAGTAATTGCCGAGGATTCGGATTTCTTTCGTGCCCAGATTGAACGGTATATTACAGATGAGGGTTTTGAAGTAATTGCGTGTGCTGATGGACTTGATGCCTGGAAGTATCTTGACAGACAGAACAAAAATATCAAACTGGTTGTAACTGATGTGGAAATGCCGAATATGGATGGTCTTGAGCTTTGCAAAAAACTTCGTAATGACAGGAGATACGAATCTATTCCGGTCATTGCACTTACTTCACTCGCCAGTGAGGACGATGAGTTGCGGGGTAAAGATGCCGGTGTTACAGAATATCAGGTTAAACTTGATCGGGACAGGTTGATTGATGCTATCAATTCAATTCTTGGTTTGTAAAAATGAATATGGAATAATGATCCTTTCAATATTTATAAGGAGTGTTTAAATGAGTATTATGTCACAGATGAAGGTAGGGAAGAGGCTTGCAATCGGCTTTGGAACGATCACGCTATTTATGATTATTATCATTGTGTTTGTCTTTATTAATTCGGCACTTGAAAATAATGCCAATAGAAAACTTGACAAAGAAATGAATTGCGCCTTTGGTGCTTTGACAATCAGTCGGGATGTACACAAGATCGCAGAAAATGTGGGTGCAATTGTATTATCTGTAAATACATCTTCGCAGAGTATATATGCTGACAAGATTGAGCTGGCACGGCAGGAGTATAAATCACAGGTTGACATTCTCGACAATGTCATTCAGGATCAGAAAGGCAGAGAGTTGCTTAGGGAGATTACTTCCGGAATTAATAATGCAAAACCCTATAATAATGAAGCTATTTCACTTGCAACGGCTGGCAAGAAAGAGGATGCTGCAAAAGTGTTTTCAGAAAAAGCTCATCCCGGAATGCAGAAAATTCATGAAGCAGCTGAAAAACTAAATGAATGGCAAAAAAGCAGGGTTGACGAAGTTAAGAAAAGTAATGCTGTTCGTAATGCTACCTTTAAAGTTATTTATTTGATTTCCGGACTGCTTGCACTGATAGTATCCATTATGCTTAACATCTCCATTACAAACAGTGTTTCAAAACCAGTCAATACGTTGCTGTCAAAATTAAGTGATATTACTGATGGAAATGTATCTACCCGAATTGATAGTGATCTGCTTAATCGTAACGATGAAATGGGGGATATTGCGAAAGGTATACAGAAAAATGCTGAAAATTTGAAAAAAATAGTAACTGATTTGCAGGATGGTATCCGGGTTCTTGGAAACTCATCGTCTGAAATGTCAAGAGTTTCAATGCAGTTGACAGATGGAACAAAAGATACATATAGCAGGATAAATATGGTTGCAGCAGCTGCAGAAGAGATGAGTTCTAATACAAATTCAGTTGCTTCAGGGATGCAGGAGACAAGTAATAATCTGACATCTGTTGCAACTGCAACTGAAGAAATGAGCGCGACAATTGCCGATATCGCAAGTAATGCTGAAAAAGCAAGAACTGTCAGTTCAGAAGCAACTGAACAGGGGCTGGCTGTTACTGAAGTTGTCAAGAATCTCGGAGTTGCAGCACAGGAAATTACTACCGTCACAGAAACGATTACAAGCATAAGTGCACAGACTAATCTGCTTGCATTAAATGCAACTATCGAAGCTGCGCGGGCAGGTGCTGCGGGAAAAGGATTCGCTGTTGTAGCAAATGAAATAAAAACACTTGCAGAACAGACTGCGACTGCCACCGGTGAAATCAGGGAAAAGATTGCAAGTATTCAGAGTGCCACTGGAAGTGCAATTGAAGATATTGACAAAATCACATTGATTATCAGAGATGTCGGAGAAACGGTTACATCCATTGCGACTGCCATTGAGGAACAGGCAACCGTAACCCGCGATATCGCAGCGAATATTTCACAGGCAACCATGGGTGTTCGTGATGTGAACGACCGGGTAAATCAGACTGCGCAGGTTTCTCATTCTGTTGCAAAGGATATTACCATTGTAAGCACTTCTACAAACAGTATTGCAGAGTCAGCAAAATTGATAAACTCAAATTCACTGGAATTATCAAAAATGACTGATAAAATTAAGAATGTTATTGCAATGTTTAAAGTCTGATTTCATTGGAGTGATAAACATGAGTGAAAACCTGGAGGTAAATGTTGACAACAGTCTGCTTGTTGCGACATTTACAATTGACAATGCAAGTTTTGGTATTGATGCTAATCTGGTACAGGAAGTTGTTCAGGTCAGGAAGAACTCTCCGGTTCATCATGCACCCCGTTATATCCGGGGGGTTATGAATCTGCGTGGACGGGTTATAACAATTGTTGACCTCGGAGAAAAATTATCCCTGGGAGAGATTCCACACTGTGATGAGAATCGTATTCTGATTGTCGAATGGAAACAGGAATATGTAGGTTTACTTGTAGATAAAATAACGGAAGTTGTTCCGATTGAGAAAAGTCTGGTCAGGGAACCTCCGGGTAATGTACATGGCGTTCAGGCATCATTGATTGCAGGTGTTTTTCAGAACGCGTCAGGCTTATTAATCGGACTGCTTGATACAAATAAGATTCTTGATGTTGATGAAAATGAATATACCGGGGTGAGTAACATAAAAAAAGAGTGAAAAATGATGACTTCAATGGAAGTCAGTGACTTTTGAAAAAACGGTATACAAATCATATTCAGGAAATGATAGACTCTGCGCAGCGGCAATGAATGAAAAAGCATTAAACAGGATTGTTTACAATTTATGAAATTACGTGTATTAGTTGTTGATGATACAGTTCTTTTTAGAACGGTAGTATCGGAGGCACTGAAAAAAATACCCGGTGTCGATGTAATCGGAACTGCAGCAAGTGGTCGTGCTGCGCTTGCAAAAGCAGCTGAATTAAAGCCTGATCTGATTACACTTGATATTGAAATGCCTGGTATGGATGGTCTTCAGGTGCTCGACGAGCTGAAAAAGGCAGGATCTGATGCCGGGGTGATTATCGTCAGCTCTGTTACGGTCCAGGGCGGAAGTTACACAATAAAAGCACTTGAACGGGGTGCATTTGATTTTATTACCAAGCCATCTGAGGGAAATGCAGAACAAAACCGCCTTGCCGTGTATGAGGCGCTGGCTCCAAGAGTGAAAGCGTTTGCCCGTAAAAGGGAAATAAATACAATTCTTTCCGGAAAGAAACCATCAAAAACAGTAGAAGAAACTGATGCGTTTCCAAAAATACCGCATTCAAGAGAACGTGTGCTGGAAACAAAAGTTGACAGCAGAATAAGATCGCAAAAACCGGAAATGCTGCTGATCGGTGTGTCAACCGGGGGGCCTGCTGCTCTGGCGGTATTGCTTTCAGAACTTCCGGCAAATCTTGGAATACCTGTAATCATTGTCCAGCATATGCCGCCTATGTTTACAAATGCATTGGCAGACAGTTTAAAAGCAAAATGTAAATTGAAAGTCTGCGAGGCATCCAATGGCGACATTCTGCAATCTGATACGGTATATATAGCTCCGGGTGGAAAACAAATGAAATTGGGTAATCCGAATAATAGTGGCGCAAAAACACTGTTCGTCACTGATGACTCCCCTGAAAACAACTGTAAACCATCAGTTGATTATCTCTTTAGATCTGCCGCAAGTAATTATCCGGGAAAAAGCATGGCTGTCATTCTTACCGGTATGGGCAGTGATGGTACGCTGGGGTTACGTTTGCTGAAACGTCATGGCTGCTATGTAATTGCTCAGGATGAGCAGAGTTGTGTTGTTTATGGTATGCCTCGTTCTGCTGTTGACGCAGGTGTTGTGGATTGTATAGTGCCGCTTCAGGAAATCGCAGGAAAAATAACGAATTTTATACGAAAGGGTTTATGGTGCCAGCATTAACAGCGCAGGACATAGAACTCTGGACTGTTTACATAAAGAATATATGTGGAAATAGTCATGACGCAAGTAAAGCTTACCTGATTGAAACGAGGCTTGCTCCGCTATTGCAGGAAACAGGATCTGTATCATGGATTCAACTTTTTTCAAAAGTTAAAAATGATCCTACCGGAACTCTTAGAAAAAAAGTAATTAATCTTATTACCACAAACGAAACATCTTTTTTCAGGGATACGACACCATTTGAATTATTACAGTATAAAATTATCCCTGATCTGATTGATTTTAAACGAAAACAGAATTCAGGTGCTGTAATTCCGATCAGAATCTGGAGTGCTGCATGTTCAACCGGACAGGAAGTTTACAGTACCAGTATCGTTTTCAAAGAGCTGCTTGGGGACTTGAACAAATATGATATCAGGATACTGGGAACTGATATTTCGGATAAGGTTATGGCTGCTGCGAGTTATGCAAAATATAGCAAAATGGAACTTGAACGCGGATTGACACAAGGTAAAATAAGCAAATATTTTACACAGGATGGTTCCATGTGGAAAATTCGTGATGAAATACGGGCAATGGCTACATTTAGAACGATGAATCTTCTTGAACCATTTGTTTTCCCGTATAAATTTGATATTATTCTATGTCGTAATGTTGCAATTTACTTTTCAATTGAAGACAGAAAAAATCTGTTTGGGAAAATTGCAAATGTTTTGGCGCCCAATGGATACCTTATTGTTGGATCAACAGAATCACTAACAGGAATATGTCCGCAATTTGAATCGAAACGTTATCTGCAAACTGTATTTTATCAACCGGTTGAAAAATGAACTCCTGAAAACGCAATAACCATTTTATCTGTTCATAACTATAGGTATCGTTTTCAAATAACCTGCCCTGTTTTTTTATGAAGCTGCAATTTCGAAAAATGTGACTGCCTTTTCCATTTCAGACTTGAATTGTTCTTTCAGTATGTTAATGTCGTCCTGTTCAAGCTTAAGAGTAGTGAATGAATCAGGGAATAGTTCAGGTGATACATAGGAGTTATTATTAAGTCCAAGATCATAACATAACCAGTCTGAAAGATGACAGAGGGTAATGATTTCCTGATATTGCTCTGATTCTGATGGAGCGTGGTGATAAATCAACGGATATTGAAGCTCTGATGGAAGTCCCCAGGTTGATGTCAACCATTCTGCAACCTGACAATGATTATAACCAAGTACTGTGTTTTCTGCATTGTACATGGGTATGTTGTTAATCTGAGCATATTCAAGAGCCTTATGGAAATCGTCATGAAGATACTGCTCCATTACCACTTTCCCGATATCATGAAGCAATCCGGCACAGAAAGCCTCTTCCGGATCAAACAGAATAAATTTTCTTACACGTGATGCAAGAAATTTTGCAACCATTCCACATCCGAGAGAATGAAGCCAGAACGATTTCCGATCAAAAAGTGCTGCTGATTGTTTTGAGTTGGGAAACATGTCGAACACTGTCAGACCAAGAACCATTGTGTGAAGTACTTTCAATCCAAGAATTACCACTGCACTGTTAATGTTTGTAATACTTTTAGGTACGCCGTAAAAAGCGCTGTTGGCCAGTCTGAGTACTTTCGCACTTAATGAAAGATCCTGACCAATAATAAACGCCACATCGTTGGATGATGTCATTGGATCATTGATTATCCTGATAAGTCTTGATGCAATCTGGGGCAGTGTTGGCAAGTTTGCAACATGCTGTATCTTGTCTTTAAATTCCTGACTGATTTCCATGTAGCCCCCATCATGGTTGATTGTTCTTAAAAATTATATAAATATGCCTTTGAAAATTAAAGGAGAAAATCCGAAAACAATCATATGTTACCAATAGTGCGTTAAATAATATTTAAATGTATTTAAAAACAGTATCTTATTGCGATTCAACGGCAAAAACAAACGGTCTGCCAATTATAACGTAAAACCGATATATCAGATAAGTATTGTAATGTTTTGGTAACACATTGATTTTTGTATAGTTCTTTTGCAAGTATCTGTTAATCTGATGTAAAAATAGATTTTCAGGCTGTAACTGTATTTAAACCATTGAAAGTATGAGGATAATATGTTATTTTGTTAAGAACATCAGCGTGACACATAAATACCGGTGCCTTTTCAGGCAATCATCATGATATACTGCATTATCAGATCTTTCTTTAACTAAATAACAGCTTTGATGCTGATGACTAACAACGTGTAAATCAACAGGGAGTAAATAACTGCAATGATATCTCTTACCGGTAAAACACAGGCAATACCTGTTATCCCCAGACTGGCATGCATGATTGCGATATTCTGTGTGTATGTGTTTAGCTCAACAGAAGAGAAATACACTACTGAAGGCAAATACACTGAAGAAAAACGTGCTACTATTACATCAACCAATAAAAATGGGCATTCGGGCTTGATTTCCGTATACAATGCCAAAAGTCTTGGTGCGATGCATCTTTCTGTATCTCTCAATTCAGAGCTTGCCAGTGATAGAGATCTGGTAAAACGGCTGGTGTATTTTAATACTGCATCGTTAAGATACGATACAGCTTCTGCACTTGTAAATATACTGCAATTCAGGCCGGCTATTGGTTTCGGTGTTACAGATTATCTTGATTTTGGATTGTCAATTCCATTCTATGCAGATCTGCCTGAAGGGTTTTCTCCTGAGGGTGCGTTGGGCGACCTGAAATTCAGTACTCAATTCCGGTTACCGGGAAAGAAGGATCGGCTCACTGATGTTGCATTGCTTGCAGGGATTTCGTTCCCTACCGGTGAAAAGACCAAAGGGTATATACCGCGTCACACACTGTACCATGAATATGTGACTCGACTTGATTCGGTTATCCTTCCGGTGTCATGTTTTTCATCAGGCAGCTTTGATTTTGACCTTGAGGTATTATGGAGATTGAACGTCGCATGGTTTGGAGTGTATCTGAATACCGGTTGTCTTCTTACAAGTACGAATTCACTTTCAAACCTGTTGATACTAAAGGCTGCAATGGAATTTAAACTCGCAGGAAATATGTCGTTTTTTACAGAGTTGACATCTGAGAGCCGTTTTTCCAATGTTACCGACGGGTTTCGGATTAACCGCGATCCATTCTGGCTCGAACCCGGATTTCGGGTGGTAACTGATCATGGCGGGTTTGTGGCACTAACCGGTGGTATCAGCCTGACATCAAATGATGATATTACGTACTATAGTCAAAGCAGTAAATACATGAAAAGAAAGAATGATCGAAAAATCTACGGCAAAGTGATGCCATCATGGCGGGCTGATCTGCATATCGGATGGAATATGTCATTGCGGAATGTTGATCGGGACGGAGATCTTGTATCAGATGAATATGATAAATGTCCCAAAGAAAAGGAAGATCTTGACAATTATGATGATCATGATGGCTGCCCTGATATAGATAACGATAATGATAGGATCGTCGATAGCCTTGATAAGTGCCCGGATCAACCTGAGGATTTTGATGGCTTTGAAGATGATGACGGATGTGTTGATCGTGATAATGATAACGATGGGATAGTTGACAGGCTGGATAGATGCATTTCTGAACCTGAGGATAAGGATGGGTATCAGGATGATGATGGCTGTCCGGATATTGATAATGATCAGGATGGTGTCATAGATAATCTGGATCAGTGTCCAGACAACTTTGGCTTAAAAGGGGATAATGGGTGCCCGAAGGCACGCGAAAAAGCGAAAGAAATAAAGATGGGCAGAGTGATACTTGCTGGTGTGGCATTTGAACCAAAGACCTCGAAAATCGTAGAAAGTGCTTATAGAATCCTTGAACAGGTGTATTACTCCCTTGCTGATTATCCTGATGTAAAGGTTGATATCTGGTCGCATACTGATAATACCAGCAGTGACGCGGAAAATTATGGTCTGACTCAACGACGTGCAGAAGTCGTTCGGGAATATCTGATCAGTAAGGGCATTGATGCATCCCGTCTGAGAGCTGTAGGGAAGGGGTCCAGGGAACCGATTGCAGATAATGGCGTAATTCCAGGACGTCAATTAAATAACCGGATTGAATTATACAGGATTGAGTAGTGTGATTCTTAACAATAAGGTATTACTGTTTGATTTGTGTTTTAACAGCTATATGCTGAATGTAACAGGACAATTGCAAACAAGGAGAACTGATGCGTTTTGTAAATAGAGTATTGGTATGTACAGTAACTGTATGTGCATTTGTCTATTGTGCCTTCGCACTGGATATTAATACAAGTGGACAGAAGGGTACACTTCGTACACTCAGTGCTGTACCAGTGGCTAAAAACACTCTGAATCTTGGCAGTGGATTTACATTTTCACAATCATCCGGATATTTTGGCGGTCCAATTGAATATGGCATTCAAGTGCCTGTTATTGACTCATTTGGCCGCGTTGTGGATGATACACGGATGGAAACAGCACGCCAGTTTACATCAAATTTTTTCCTTGCTGTAACACCGCTCCGATTCCTTGATATATCAATTTCTTTACCATATTACTATGATTGGTCTGGCATAAATGGTGTTGATGAAGGCGGGTTGGGAGATTTTCGATTGTCAACACGTCTGACTCCAAAGTCTGCAGTAAAAGGCTTTCATCAGGGGTATTTTATCAGCGGAACAATTCCGGTCGGTATGCAGAATAATGGTATTTTTCCACGAAATTCATATTATATAGAGAACGAAAACGATGGAGCCAAATCGTTATCATTTTACTCTGCAAATGCCGCCACACTCACAGCTGAATTATTGCTGACTCTTGACATAAAAGAATACCGGGAAAATATTCCATTACAAGTGCATCTCAATATTGGCGGCTCTGCGTCGTCATCAAATAAAAAACAGCGCAATCTTATGTTATACAATTTGGCAGCAGAATATAATCCGGCTTATTTTTTCACCTTATTTGCAGAGATATCCGGTGAAACCCGGTTTGGAAATCTGTCTACCGATATCGATCTCGCGCAGGACCCGCTTCTGTTTTCGCCGGGAATGAGAATCTCAACGCCATCCGGATTATACCTGATGCTTGCTGCTGATATCTCTTTGTCATCAGACAGAAAGTCTGCACGTATCAACCATAATCCCACCACTGGTGCAGCAAAAGACTTTCATTATTCCACAAGTCCGATACCATCATATGGCGCCCAGTTTGTACTTGGCTGGAAAGGATTCATGGTGGTGCAGGATGATGACAAGGATGGAATCAAGAATAATGTTGACAGATGTCCCAGAGATCCGGAGGATATTGACGGATTCGAAGATGGTGACGGATGTCCTGATTATGACAATGATCACGACGGAATTCCTGATACACTTGACAAATGTCCCAATGATCCTGAAGATAAGGATGGCTTTGAGGATGAAGACGGTTGTCCTGATCCTGATAATGACAACGACAGCATCCCGGATATAAATGATAAGTGTCCAAACGCAGCGGAAGACATTGATGGCTTTGAGGATGAGGATGGATGCCCTGATCCTGACAACGATATGGATGCTATTCCTGATGTAAATGATAATTGTCCTGATGAAAAGGAAGACTTCGATGGCTTTAATGATGAGGATGGTTGTCCTGACTTCGATAATGATAAAGATGGTATTGTTGATTCGCTTGATCAATGTCCGGATCTTCCCGAAACTTTTAATAATTATCGTGATGATGACGGGTGTCCTGATACCGTAAGACGTATATCCTCATTACCGCAAAAGCAGACATTACAGGGTATACAATTCAGGAATAATGGTCCGGAATTGACTGTCCGTTCATTGCAGAATATTGAACCCGTGATTCGTGAGATGAAACAATTTCCCGAAATTGAGATAGAGGTTCATGGGCATACCGATACTCTGGGGGATTATTCAAAAAATATGAAATTGTCTCAAATGCGGGCAGAATCAGTTCGTCAGTATCTGATTTCCAAAGGTGTTGAGGCAAAAAGAATTCGGGCGGTTGGATTCGGGCCGACAATACCTGTTGCAGATAACAGGACTGCAGCCGGACGTTCTAAAAACAGACGCATTGAGATAATCAGAATTAAATAGGCTCCGAAACATAGTATAAAGAGATGGTAATGTCCTTACTAAGAATAATTGTCTGCCTGTTGTTTTT
>JAAZBG010000202.1 GCA_012513915.1 Fibrobacter sp. | reverse complement strand
CCGCCAGCGTATCAATCCTGACAGTTGATGTATCCTGCGGTTCCGTGGAACTTTCACCCATGAACGGATCAAGTGCCTTAATCTCATTGTCAATAGGAATTGAGTCCGAGTTTTCGAAATCATCAAAGAGCACTTTTAGTTTGTCAATTCCTCTGAAAAGTGCATCAATCAACTCATTTGTGATTGACAGTTTGCGATCCCTGATAAGTGATAGCAGATGCTCCATTGAATGGGAGAGGGTAGTCACACCTTTATAACCAAAAAATCCGAATCCGCCCTTGATACTGTGAATTGCCCTGAAAATCTGATTTATCATTTCTGTCGGAAGCGCATCACCCTGACGTTCAAGTTCGAGCAGAACCGGTTCAATTTCCTGAAGATGTTCTTTTGATTCCTGAATTAGATCACCGAGCATGTCCTTTTCCTGCATTTCAAGACTCCTTAATAGGCAAAATTTTGTCTAAATTAACAAGAGTAAAAATGCGGCGAAGTTCATCATTAACAATGATTTCAAATTCCATTTTTTTTATTTTACACTCTTTATAAAGCCCGACACATAGTGCAATTCCCGGAGAGTCAATATTATGTGCCGATGATATGTCAAGCTGCACTTTTTTAAAGGTCATGGCGGTAATTGCTTCGGCAAATTCCTCCTCAAGCCTGCGAACCCTGTGGCCGCTGAGATCCCCGTTTGTTTCCAGTTTACATATATGAGAATCATCCACTCCATTTTCCTTGTTCACTGCGTTGGTCTCCGGTTTCATAAAACCTCCGTCTCTATAATTGTGTACCTATTATGATATCAGATTGGTTAACGGACTTCAAGGTTCTCATGTCACTAAATTTAATCAGGAATCTGACTGAACAAAAAGCGCGCTTAAAATAAATAGTTTTATTATATTGTCTTGTTTAGGGGCTGGCAAGCTAAAAGCCATGATTTCATTCTCCAAAGAGAATGAAATTTTAACAAAATCCGGTAAAATCCATACTATCGGTTGAAATGAATACAAAATGCAGATATATTACCAACAGTGTTAGGGGAATGATTAATCTTTTTCAGGTGACAAGAAGGGGTATTATGATGAAACGTGGAAAGCTGTTTTTTCCGTTGATAACGTCTTTAGTTCTCGCCGGGCTATATAGTAATGTATTGGGTGCAGATCAAATCTGTACAATGAAATTGACAGCGTGTCCGGAGGACTATAACGGGAAGGCTATCTATGTTCCCCGAAATGTAACTACTGTTTCATCCGACTTTAAAGTTTGCATGCCATCCCTTCCCGATGAAAACATTGACGAAGAATATGAAGCACCATCAATCATGTTTATTATTGATAATTCTACCAGTATGATAGGAAATAGCTCTACAAACGACGCGCCCCGTGATAGTGGCGGAGTGCGATTCAAAGTGGTTTCTGCACTGCTTGATACGATTTACAAACAGTTTCCTGATGCTGATATCGGGTTGACAGTATTCCGGAATTATCTGTACTTAGATGCACGGGACAACTCAAATTTTGCAGTATTTCCTGATGAATATTATACCCGATATTCTTTGGATGAAAGAAATGAAGTGTATAAAAATCAAGCATATATACCACTTTTGCGCCTCGACTCAACGTTACAGAATGGAGAAAAAGCGATTAACCTCCTTAAAAAGATGCTTTTAACCGAAAAAACTACTGTAACCAGATCCTTTGGTTTAAATGAAGTCAGTTTTGAAACTACTGTTATGCAATACGAACCGGGGTTTACAAGTACGAGCGGTACAAATATTAATGTGGCTTTTGACGCTGCTACCTATGCAATGAAGAATGCGAAAAATGGACCTGATGGCCAGTTTGTGATATTTCTTTCTGATGGCGAACCGAGTAGAGATAACTGGCCGAGAACGGCTGATGATTTTGAAAACGGAGAGGAGATGCCGACTACATTTACAGTATTTTTTACTGATCCAAGTGATCCCGAAGTGCCGGGAAGTATTGAAACTATGACTAATAATATAAAGAACAGCGAATATTCAAAAACCAACCATTTAAGTGCAAACTATTCGATGAATGTTACCTATGATACACTTATGTCTGTGCTAATGAGTCAGGCATTAAAGCCTATTATCGCAAGTCTTAAAAAGGAACCATCGTCACTTAAGCTGAATAATAAAACATATTCGAACTATAATATCACTGATAGTACCTTTACCATTGATCCAATCATTTTAAAAGACAGCACCACTCATGTTGAAATGGAAATTCAGTATCAGGTTAAGGTTGCTGATTCAACTACAGTCCTTCGTGATACTACGGTTAAATCAGTTTTTGATATTATCAGAACTGATGCCAGAGATGTGAGTCCGAATGTAGCACTTAATTGCCGTGATACAATCTATTATAATGTGTCAATTACAGCACCTGACAAGGATGCCGCGGAAGCCGGGCCGGATAACGGGACTTTTCAGATCACCAGAACCAATTCCGGACTTGGAGATCTGACTGTTTACTATACAGTACAGGGTACTGCATCCAAAGGTACAGACTATTCATCCGACAAGTTATACGATTCCATAGTATTTGTTCCCGGTGTTTCATCAGAGACCATTTCGATTACTCCGATTCCTGATGCTGTTGAAGAGGGCGATGAAACAGTCGTTATTAAGCTCCTGGCTCAAAAAAACGGCAGAAATATCAGATATGCGATTAGCGGTTCTGATACTGCGGTCGTTGTAATAAAGGATTTATTTCATGTGTCAATTGCTGCAACTGACAAAGATGCCGCAGAACAAGGACCGGATAACGGAACTTTTCGGATTATACGAAACAACCCGGAACTTGGTGATCTTACTGTCTACTATACCTTCCAGGGTACTGCAGCAAAAGGTACAGATTATCAAATCGACAAACCATACGATTCCATTAAGTTTGCTCAGGGTGTTTCATCAGAGACTATTTTGGTTAAACCAGTTACGGATCCTGAACAGGAAGGTGATGAAACGGTTGTTCTTAAGCTTCGGACTCAAAAGGACAACAGAATTATCAAATATAGAATTAACGGTTCTGATTCTGCGGTCGTTGTAATAAAAGATTTAGTAATATTAGAGGATACTATTGATATTACAGTGTTGCTGAACCCTGTCTCCAGAAACGTACCAATCATGCAACAGCTGGATTCGCTGCCGGAAAGTTTCAAGAAGAGTGTAACATATCAACGTTTAACGAATTTGCCAAATTTTGATGGAAACACCAGCGGAACAATTCTTGCAGTCAAAACAACAGGACACAAGGAGGGACCGGTTACCGGAAAGGCGATAATGTATGATGCCCTCGGTAATGTAGTCAAGAAGCTTGAAGTTGGTGAAATCGACAGGAGAAATGGCGACTACGGTGCATTCTGGGATGGAACCAATTTAAACAACCGTAAAGTAGGTGGCGGAGTGTACTTAATGAGAGTTTATATTGATGGCGAGAAAATGAAGTCCATCAAAGTTGGTGTCAGGGAATAGTCGATTTAAACCTAAATGGCGCAGTTGGCGTGAATGCAAAACCGTAAGATATTGAGATGATAAGCTTTGAAAACCTCGCAGGCTTTATCGAGGGGTGATAAGGTCAAGAGGTTTGAAATGCTTAGCGCTCAATAGGTTACGGTTCTGCGCCGCGATCAACTGCGCCATTTAGGTTAAACGTTGGTGGCGTCATACAACCGCCACGATATAAACCCTGAGTTAACGTTTTTATTGGGGGGGGATTTACAGGCAGACTTTTTCAGGTCTGCCTTTTTTTATATGTTTTCAAAGACCCCGCATCCATTCCGGGGTCAGGGGTATTGTTCCGTTAAGTGCTTTGTCAATTGTTGCAAGTGCTGATACTTTATCTTTTGGAAATCGTATCCTTAACGGGAGGTAATTTGATGCATGATTTGCATAAAAATAGCCGCGTGTCATGGTTGTACAGGAAATCATTGTACGTAACTCCTGAAGAATTTCCTTTGGCGACAGTAATGAAAAAGTTCCATCCTGTATCTCTTTCTCAAGGGAAGTATGTTCGACCGGCATATAGCTTAATGCTCCAACATAATTGGGATTAATCAAACTAAGCACTTCACCGGTTTTTTGTGCATGAATTTGAGACCGCTCACTGCCTGCAATACCAAGTAGTACGGTAATAAAAAGGTTGATTCCTGCATCCTGTGCTTTGGCGCACTCTCTGATTATTACATCCGATGTTCCCCACTTGTTAATTCTTGACAAGGTTACATCGTCACCGGATTCCAGTCCGAGGTGCACAATCCGCAGCCCCAGTTCCCGAAGTTCTTTCAGTTCGTCAACGGTTTTCCGGGAAAGGCTCTTTGCATTTGCATAACTGCCAATCCGCTGAACATTCGGGCATGTCGTATGAATCATTGTAAAAATGTCAAGAAGCTGCTTCTGAGGAATAATCAGCGCATCACCATCACAAAGAAACATGTTGCTGTTAGTAGGGAAGTGACTTGACGCGTAATCAAGATCAGATTGAATAATCGCACGATCTTTGATGGTAAAGGGTTTATCACGGTACACTCCGCAAAAGGTGCATTTGTTGTGTGAACAGCCGGTAGTTACCTGTAATAAAATGCTGTCAGCCTCTGATGGCGGCCGGATCACCATTCCTTCATAATGCATCTGATCAACTTTCGTTAACTGTTACCTGCTTACAAATACATGCATCCTCACTGTTTATCGGAGACCGATTGAATTGTTAATATTGTGTATGAATGGTCGATAAACTACCCTGGATATCCGGAAAAAAATAAGCGCCAGGTTTTTCAACCTGACGCCTTCCGCTTCACCCAAATTGTCTGCAAGAGGACCTTGCATGAGGATTATTATGTAGGTTCTCTTAATATAGATAGCAACAGGTACTACCACAAGTATTATTTAAAAATTTTTTTTTTGCAATACCAAAGGTCGGGTTCTAAGTATAACATGTTTTAAATCAGTGTTTTATCATAAGTCTCATGCATGAATCAAACAGTTGAATTAAAATGATATGCAATAGATCAACAGCAGCAGTTGCCCAATCAGGAAGTTTACCTTATATTGTATAGTGCAAACTGAAAAATGGATAAAACCGGATTCGTTGTAATAAATAGTCAATCCGGATGCATAAAGGGGTATCAATGCGCAGAAGTGTTTTTTCCTGTGTCCTGTTACTTGCCTTGTCGATCGCTACAGTATCGGCAAATGTAAGTGTGACAACGTTGTTTTCTAACTCAATGGTACTTCAGCGCAATATGAAAGTCCCAATCTGGGGTACTGCATCCAATGGAGAGAGTGTTACAGTGACCTTTAACGGACAGACTAAAACCACGACAACCGGATCAAATGGTAAATGGAAAGTCATTTTTGATCCGATGATTGAGGGTGGTCCGTTTACAATGACTATTAAAGGTAACAATACTATCACCATTACTGATGTTTACATGGGGGAAGTCTGGCATTGCGCCGGTCAATCCAATATGGATACCCGTCTTAATTACTATCCTCACTATAACAGTATTCAGAACAGTTACAACAATCCGAAACTGCGTTACTATACAATGAGGCAAAGCCGTGCCAACACGGATGGATACACAACGAGCAACGTCTGGAAAACCTGTACCAGCAGTGCAAATAATGGCGCATTGTCCTGCCTCGGATTCTTTTTTGGTAAAGAGATTCAGAGTAAGCTTGGAAACAATGTCCCTGTTGGTCTAATTGTTTCAGCAGTCGGTGGAACAAAAATTGCGTCCTGGATTGACACTGAGACTGCGGCGGCAAATCCGCAGATGGCCACACAGGATGCCTCAACGGAGCCTGCCTCAATGTATAAAGCATGGATTGCTCCGATTACCGGTTGTGCAATGAGAGGAACAATCCTGATGCAGGGTGAAAATGATCGTACCAGCGGTCAGCAGGTTTACTATGAAGAACGGTTTAAACTGCTTATTAACGGATGGAGAAAAGTATGGGGAATCGGTGATTTCCCGTTTTACTACGTACAGCTTGCAAACGGGTATGGGGCCAAACAGACTGTTCCCGGAGAATCGGCAACCGATATGGTGATCCGTGAGGGGCAACGGCTTGGACTTGCACTTCCGAACACCGGTATGGTGGTGGCTATTGATGCACTGGGATCAGGTGATTCTTTACATTTTAGTAATAAACAGCTTGTCGGGCAACGGCTGTCGCTGATACCACGGGCGATTGATTATGGAGAAAAATCGCTTGTCTATTCCGGACCTATGTATGAGTCTATGAGCATTAACGGTAACAAAATAAGTATTAAATTCAGAAATTGCAGCGGCGGGCTTGCGACAAACGATAACAAGGCACCGGTCTCATTTGCTGTTGCCGGTAGTGATAAAAAATGGTACTGGGCAACAACGGCAGAGATCGCAGGCGATGTAATTAATTTGACCTGTGCAAATGTTACTGCTCCAAAATATGTCCGGTATGCATACGCAAGCAATCCGGTGACAAACCTGTATAATAAAGAAGGCCTGCCGGCATCACCTTTTACTACTGAAGGTAATCAGCTTCCAGTCTCAATTGTTAATAAACCGGTGATGTATAAGACAGAAGCAATAATGGCACAGAACCCTGCCGTTAATTTACTCGGAAGGCAGATTAACACTATAAATGTTGCCGGTGTTCATCTTGATGCGACAAAACGATTAGTGAATACAGTACTATCACCGGTAAAGATGGTACATAAATAAAAACTGCTGTATGTACTATAAAGGCACCACTTGAAAAACAACGTCAGGAAAAAATATATATGAGAAAAAATCAAAGCACACATCAATCAAAAAGAAACCGTATACAAGCAAGAATTGTTGTTCTGTCAATAATACTCGTTTGTCTTGTTACACTGGTTGTTGCACAGACAGCTACATATAAGATTCATATTATCGGTGATTCAACAGTCTGTAATTATGCGGAAAATAAATATCCCTGGGCCGGTTGGGGACAGGTGTTCGGGCTGTTTTTTAAGAGCGGTACTGTGACAATTAACAATGCGGCAATCGGCGGACGCAGTACAAAAAGCTTTTATGTCGAGGGACGATGGAACACGCTTCTTGGAGAGATAAAGAGCGGGGACTTTGTTCTGATTCAGTTTGGACATAATGATCGTGATTATTCCAAAGAAGAGCGGTATGCCGATACAACACTGTATAAAAGTTATCTGAAAAAATATGTCACCGAGTCAAGAGCCAAGGGAGCGGTACCGGTATTTGTTACACCAATGAATATGAATACCTGGAATGGTACAACGCTTCGTGAAGTATTTACAGAAAAAGAAAGAGGCGCGGATTACCGGGGTGCGATGATCAATGTCGCCAATGAACTTATGGTTCCTCTTATCGATCTCGAAAAGAAGTCCGCTGCGTTTATGAAGACAGTTGGTCAGGCATACTGCACAAGTTTTCAGTTTATGGGGCTTGATGCAGGTGAGTATCCCAATTATCCGGATGGAAACGCTGATGGCACGCATTTTCAGGAGATGGGTGCTCTTGTCAATGCGAGAATGGTTGCAGAAGGTATTAAAGAGTTGTCAAGTCACGCTGATGTCGGAAAACTGGCGGCGGTCCTTGCTCCGCTCTATCAGCTTACAGTTCAGACCAATAAGGCAAACACCGGGCTTGTTACCGTATCCGGCAGTTTTCCTGCAGGGGCGACAGTAACGGTCAAGGTAAAACCGAATTCATCAGAAACATTTCAGAACTGGGCTGATGCAACCGGAAAATCGATAACAACATCAAAGCTGCACTCATTTAAAATGGGTACGAATCCAGTGACCTATAACGCAATGTTCAAAGGTGGCGGAGCTGTTGGGGTCAGAGGTGATGCCTCCGTGATGAAAAAAAATATTGTTGCGGCTCATATTGCTGTCAACAACAGCGTACTTCAGATCACAGCACCTGAGAGAATTCTGTCAATTGACCTATATGCAATAAACGGAAAGCATATTCTCACCGTTAATCCCGATACATCATCGGCCCAGGTAAACTGCACAAATCTCGGCAACGCAGTATACCGAATTGTCATGAAAACAGCCCGTGGCAATATTTACCGAAATATCACAATATAGACAAATGCATCTACGGTAATTGATACGGTAATACCCCTGTAGGGGCGAATCATTATTCGCCCACGTTTTCGCCATACCCAAAAAAAATTACAATAAAGAAATTACGCAAAGGGTGTTCTGCAGACATTTTGCAAATTCAGAATACGCACCAACCAGAGCGAAAATGCAGGACCGGTTTCCATTGATGTTCCAAATCGATAGGGGCAGGTCGCGATAGATAGGAACAGGTCGCGACCTGTTCCTATTGTTTTTTTCCGGTAACTGGAGTACGGAAACCTATTCCATTTCAATCAATTGTCGTGATAATAATCTGGTAAAAAAGAAATTTGTAGTCGTCGATATCTTTGTAACAGGTGTACTATATTGTTCTTTCAATATTTTATAAAACCAGATAATTATCTTTATTATAGCGTATTTGTGTAGAAAAATGTTTATATTAGTATTGCAATACGTTACCATGGAAATGGGCAGCACGGTATAAACGGCACATGTATTATTATATGTAATAAGGAGTGAGTACTTAATACATATCTCTCTTGGGTAAACCACTGGAATTGAATTTAGAACAGTTGGGACTATTATCGGAAGTCTGTTTCCCTGATATACTTCATGTAAACGATCTAAAACAATTTAGATTCCTGCCTGATATTGATTAAATACCATATTTGACAGGAGTAGTATTGTTTTCGTAATTATATGGTCTTATCGTCTGTTAAATTATCTTATCAGGAGGGGATATGAGTTTTAACCGCATTCTGTTAATGTCTCGTTTTTTGTTGCTTCTACCCGCAATTCTAGCCATAACTACAACGTCTCAGGCTAAGTGGTTGACTATCCATAATGATTTTTTCCAGTATGATGATAAGGGACAAAAAGTTCAAACACGAAGTGGGTGTCTTATGAAATTCGAAGATACCTATTACTGGTATGGTGTCAAACATATGGAGTTTACTAACCAATACTGTTATTCATCCAAGGATCTACTTCACTGGAAAAATGAAGGCAACATGTTCACTGCTCCTAGAGGAACCAATCGTATGGATGTGTTGTATAACGAAAAAACAAAGAAATTTGTTATGGTCCTGAAATGGGAGACTGAGGGCACCGACGATTGGTGTAATATAGGGTTTGCAACCAGCGACAAGCCTACAGGACCGTTTACAAAGCTGTCTGATAGTAAGGTATTTGGTTATAACACCGGTGACATGTCGGTGTTTAAGGACGATGACGGCAAAGCTTATTATTGTTTTGAACAATGGATAGGCGACAATAATATGAACCAGCAACTTGCACTTATGAATGAAAACTATACGGGGCTTGAGAAAAGTCTGCAGAAATGGAACATCTCTACCCGGGAAGCCAACATGATTATGAAAAATCATGGAATTTATTATTACATGACATCTGATATGGATTGGATTGAACCGAGCGAAACCAAGTACTGGACTGCTACCAATATCAATGGACCATGGACCACGAATCTTGTCTCGATGTTAACTCCGGATGATAAAGTTAATAAGTCCTGGGCTACGCAGTGTGATTATGTGTTTCCTTTTAAAGGTACAGAAGATACGCTGCAGATGTATTGCGGTGACCGCTGGAAAACAGTGGATGCATATCCGGGTAGAAATGGGGACTATGTCTGGCTGCCGATGACATTCACCCCGAAAGATTCTGTTGTTGTCAACTACTACCAGGACTGGGAAGTTGATCCGGATCGTGGAATATGGCGTGAAATCGATAGCAAGCGCAATCTTGCGTTAAATAAAACTGCAACAGCGTCAAGTAATTCCAATACTGCAGGTAATGTAACAAGTCCCTTTACCTATCAGAATTACACAAGTACAAAGTGGACGAGTTCATCAAGCGATAACCAATGGATATCAATTGATCTTGGTACTGCACAAAAGGTTAATCGTGTGATCTGCAAATGGAGCGAGGGGTATGCAAAATCTTTTAAAATTCAGCTCTCAACCGACAATACTGAATGGAAAGATGTTTTCACTACTTCCATCGGTGCTCCCACATCTGTGACTGATGAGACGTTTACACCAACAGATGCACGTTACGTAAGAATATATTGTACAACACGGGGCGACAACTCCAAGGGCATCGAAATATTCGATATTATGGTGCTTAATGATTCAGAAACAACAGATATAAGTCTGGTTAATGGTAAAGTACCGGGAGTTACCGGCCAGGTAATGACCTGCAAAAATGATGTGTTGCAGTATACGGTCTCCTCAGCTGCACGTGTAAAGCTTGACATTATCGATGGTCTCGGACGACAGAAGGCTGTTATCGTTGATGAATTCAAGAGTGCGGGAAGTTACAACGCGTCTCTCCCCGGCACACTCGCAAGCGGCAGATATATTCTACGTTTGACTGAAGGAAAAAAGAAAACATCAACGTTACAGGTTGTACGGTAATTGTTGTTGTGTAATTGCTGTATTTGATAATGCGGTAATATACACAATATTGGTTCTATAAAAATGGGTAGGGACAGGTCGCGACCTGTCCCTACCATGGTGTTGACAATTTGATTGATTTTTCCCGCAGCGTCATCAATTTTAACAAATGCAAAATCTGATATACCAATACACTCAGCCCTGTATTTGAACAAACAAATTTTCTGACATACGAATTTTAACATCACTTCTGATTTATACAAATATCAAAAATACTAATAACACATTTATCTCATTATAACAATCTATTGACCGGATTATAAGCGATATGTAGTTTTATTGTATCGTTTCAGTCAGATGTATGTTTGATGGGCTCCGGAAATATGGTTATGCTATTTTGGAAAATTATCCGTTTGCTTGCGGTTGAAAATGGAAACCGCATTCCTGATTAATAAAAATACCCGTCTAACAAATAATAATTGTTAATTTCGATTACCACACCGGTAGGGACAGGTCGCGACCTGTCCCTACGACGGGCAATTACCGCACATGCCGAAACGATAACGAATACCCAATTGATCGCGGAGGATGAATGATTTTACATAACAGAAAACCCAACCGGTTGAAAGGATACGATTATTCCAGACCGGGTAACTATTTTGTGACAATATGCGTGCGCAACCGATTTGTAAATAAAAGTAGTGACAGGTCGCGACCTGTCACTACCTTTGGAACCGTTAAAAACGGACAGATTATTTTAAATAAAGCTGGAATGATTGTTAAAAAACAATGGCAATGGCTTCCTGCACAATATTCCCATATTTACCATGATGAATGGATAATTATGCCGGATCATATACATGGTATAATTACGATTAAGCAAATGGGTAACGAAGTTTATATCGATAGCACCGGTCGTATTAATGGGATTGATTGCAACAACACCTGTAGGGACAGGTCACGACCTGTCCCTACAGGTACCGATACCAACATCATTGACATAAACGCATACAACGAAACGGATACGGATGTCAATATAAATGTAATACCAAAAATCAAACCGTTGGACCAGATTATCGGTGCATTTAAAACCACATCGTCAAAATTAATTCATCAATCAGGGAATACATCGTTCGCATGGCAGCGTTCCTATTATGACCACATAATCAGGGATCAGAAATCACTGCATTGCATTCGTAAATACATTAAAAATAATCCATTCAATTTGGCCATTGATAATGCCTATGATGGTCGCATTTGTAATATTCTAAATGGTAATAACGATATAGACGGTGAAAATGATGATTACCCCCCATTGTAGGGACAGGTCGCGCCCTGTCCCTACAATGGCCGCACGGGTGCCCTTAAACGGTTTATGTTATTTTAGAAATCGTGTGCCCTGAACTTCAGTTCAGGTTTCAAAAATGGTCCTACCAATATAACCTGCCATTTATAAATTTTAATTTTGAACTCAGGTAAGCAGAACTAATAAGTAAAATGCATTTTTTTTGCTTTTTGCATTCAACAATGGTACAAATAAATAAGATCATTCATTGCTTAAAAAAAAGAAAGGTCTTTTATATGAAGGAAATCAGTGTCGATTTAATACAGCCATTTATGCTTGCAACTGTTGAAACTTTTCAAAAAATGCTTGGAACAAACCCAATTGCCCAACAATACACACTCAACAAAGGGACTGGGATCGCAAAGGATATATCCGGAGTTATTGGATTAACCGGCGATCTTTTGGGAAGCGTCTCGCTAAGTTTTCCAGAAGAAACAGCTCTGAAGGCACTTACTGCGTTCATCGGTGTACCGATTTCAACCCTGGATCAGGATTCAATGGATGCAGTTGGTGAACTGGTCAACATAATCGCAGGATATGCAAAGAAATTTATTGAAGACTACAGTACAGTAATTTCTTTACCGACAGTTATTAAAGGGAAAGGTTTGGAAGTTAAAGAGCCGGCAGATGTGTTTTCCTTTAGAATACCCTTCAAATCAGCTCTGGGAGATTTTGATTTGAGTGTCGGTTTGAAAAAAGTTTAGGTTCATAATTCCGGGAGTGCTGTCATGTAAAAGATATCAGTAGCGACATGCAGCACTGCAAACAGTACAATCGAATACCTTACTATAAAGGGTGTCGATTTCTTCCGCTGGGGACATCAGAGCACAAGTGTCACTCTCCTAAAACTGTAAATAATGGTACTGTTTGACATATGTTGGTGCATTTAATGGAGACATTGGCGATATTATTAATGGGAATGATGGTACCGATGGTGGTAATGATTATTAACATCGTAGGGACAGGTCGCGACCTGTCCCTACGGTGAACATTGAAACGTAAACCATTCATCGTTCCACATATTAAAACCGGTTTAAATGGCCATATATGCCAAAATTTTCCGATTCAATAATGATCTGTAACCATTAGCAACCGATACTACCTATGAAAATTCTTATCGTTGAAGATAACCTTAAACTGCTTGAAGCGATCGCAGATGCGCTCTCGGCAGAGCAGTTTCTTTGTATCACTACCGGTACATTTGATGATGCCAGCGAAAAACTTTTGCTCTATACCTACGACATGCTCATTGTGGACATCAATCTGCCGGGCGGTTCTGGTCTTGATTTGATAAGAATTGTTAAGAAACAGAATCCATCAACCGGTATTATTGTCATCTCTGCCCGCAACTCCCTGGATGATAAAATTGAGGGACTTGATCTCGGGGCTGATGATTACATAACAAAACCGTTTGCCATGGCTGAACTTGTTGCAAGAGTTAAATCTCTTCTGAGAAGACGCAGCTTTCTTGGCAGTGAAACGGTGACATTTGGGGATATTACGATAAATACCACTGCACGGGAGGTATCTGTCAATAATGTCAGGATTGATTTAACGAAAAGTGAATATGATATTCTGCTTTTCTTTTTTTCAAATCCATCAAGAGTTCTGACAAAGGAGAGTATTGCAGAACATATCTGGGGAGACAATATGGATCTCGCTGATTCATTTGATTTCATCTATTCTCATATCAAAAACCTAAGGAAAAAATTAACTTTACATGGCGGTAACGATATCATTAGCGCGGTGTACGGTATCGGATACAAACTCGAAATAACTGACAAATGAAATTAATAAAGAAAACATATCTGTACACCGCTATCTGGCTACTGCCGGTAATGATTATCGGCAGTATTTTCTGTTTTTTCATGATTGAGTATATCTCGTACGAAGAGACTGATGAATTTCTGACCTACGAAATGGATCGTATCAGGGCATTTCATGACAAGGCCAAAGAATTGCCTGAATTGTATACTGTGGCAAACATTATTCCGGGTAATCTTTACGAAAAACCATTGTTCAGGGACACTATGATGCTTGAACCCGGTGATAATGAGATGGTGCCCTATCGGGAACTGCATTTTTCGCTGATGCACGAGGGTGTGCCCTATAGTATTGTACTTCGTCAATTACTTCCGGGGCGTGATGATATCGCGCAGGGAACATTCTTTATTGTTATTGGGCTGATGCTTCTTATTGTTCTGATTAATCTTGTCATTATCAACCTTATTACCGGTAAAATCTGGAAACCATTTTATGGAACACTTGATAAACTTATCAAGTTTAAAATTGACAATCCGCTCCCATCATTTCCAAAAACATCAATTGATGAATTCAATGCTCTCAATAATACACTTCACCTTCTGCTTAAAAAAATTTCTGACGATTACCGTAACAATAAGGAGTTTAACGAAAATGCATCACATGAATTGCAAACACATCTTGCAGTTATCCGGGCCAATACCGAAAAGTTATTAAATGTCGGATCGGGTAGTGAACGTTCAGCCATTGACGATCTGAAAAAAATCTATCATGCATCCACACATCTTTCAAAGGTACAGAAATCACTGCTCCTGCTCAGTAAAATCAATAACCGGGAGTTTAAAAACAATATCAACGTGAATCTTGACAAAGTAATTGCTCTTTCGCTGGAAACATTTTCTGAAGCAGCCCTGATGCGCGGTATAACAATTGAGCGACAGACTGAGCAGGTTATCATCGACATGGATAGTGGCCTTGCTGAAATTATGATTAATAATCTTATTAAAAATGCAGTAAAATACAATGTTCAAAATGGATATATTTCCATTTCACTGAATTCAAAAAAGCTTGAAATAAAAAACAGCGGACTCCCGTTCAGTGGTAATCCGGATAGACTTCTTGAACGTTTTGCACGTGGTGAAGATGGAAATCTTGGGATCGGGCTGGCAATCGTAAAACAGATCTGTGAGGTATGTTGTTTTTCGCTATCATATTCAATATCAGATGGTTGCAATCATATTCTAACTGTCTGTTTTCAGTCTTCAGGTAATTCTTACTGAGGATTATGTAACGCTAAATCCTTGATTTTAATTTTTATGAATATCTCCAGAATATCTCCAGAATTGATGGTTATATTAAATATGTCGTTCAGTATTTCGTAGTACTGTAGCTATTATCGTCGTTGAAAATGTATTTTTCAAGGTGATTTTATTAAGCACGTTACCTGTATTTTAAGCGTTTTAAAGAGACAGGTCGCGACCTGTCCCTTTACACATTGAATGGAAAACTATTATGAAACGATTAATGCTTTTGCTGTCCGGTTCCGCAATACTGCTTGCGCTTATGGCGTTCTTTCCCGGAAACAGGTTCATACACTTATCTGGTAGCGCTGATGCAAAAGATGCTGTAAGTACCGGTAGCGAATCTTCGAAATCTGTTTTGCACGTAAGTATACCGGACGACATTAAAAACATCATAACCGGTCCGGGTATTGTGTCGACACCGATTGAAGCATCCGGGATTACCTATGTTGACACTATAAAGTCTTTTTTAATTGTAAGTGATGATACCGAAGATAAACGACCCGATATTTTTATGATGGATACAACGGGGCGGATAACCGTCAGGCAGACAATAAAGGGCATTGACAAAATTAATGATATGGAATCTGTATTTTATACAGGATCGGATGTTTTTTATACGCTTACATCACAGAGCTACAATAAAAAAGGTAAACAGCCGTTGTCAAGAACGTTATTTGTCCGTTTTAATAAAAAGGGCAATTCTTTTCAACAAACTGGAAGTATCAGTCTTGTTGCGGAGCTTCTCGAAGCGGCTTCCACTTCCAAAAAAGAAAAATGGGCCCAATTTATCTCTAAAAGCAGTAATGATCAATCTATTGACATTGAGGGCATGGCCATATACAACGATACACTGCTTCTTGGTTTCAAAAATCCAAAGCTTGATAATCGTGCTGTGATTCTTGCTGTGTCGAATTTAAATACGGTATTCAGCAGTGGAAAAATTGCTTCAAATCAGGTATCTGTATGGCGTACACTGCCACTATTCGATAAGTCAAGCAGCACATTCTGCGGTATTTCAGATATTACTGTTCATGGAGATCAGCTCTACGGGGTATCAACCGGAGTATCATCAAAAGAAGGGATTGATGAAGACGTCGGTTTGTTCTGGAAATATTCTCCATCAACAGATTCACTTATAATTATCCGGAATTTCAAGGGGCTCAAACCTGAAGGTGTCACGGTGTATGGTAACCCATTGCACTACTGTATCGTATTTGATAATGGTACAAAAAGCCCCTCACAATTTCTAAGAGGAAAGGTTGTTCACTGATGTGTAAACGTTACTACTTCGGTTTCAGGAAACCGGTCAGCTTAATTGTCTCATTGTTATTCACCATTATGTCTATAGGATGTACTAATGATCCGGTAACAGGGAATGAAGATTTCAATCAGGGGTTACGCTCCTTATGTTTAACAGAGATTCACTATCATCCGCTTGAACACGAGAGTATCATTGATGATAGTCTTGAGTTCCTGGAAATTAAAAATACCGGAACAGAGTCACTGGATCTTTCCAGTCTTAGTTTCAGCCAGGGAATTGATTTTTCTTTTCCATCAGGCAGCACACTTGCACCCAATGATTTTTTTGTTATTGCGTCAAATAAAAATGCATTTAAGACGCGATATGGGTTTGATCCGGATGACGTGTATTCGGGCCAGCTTAAAAACAGCGGGGAAGAAATTGAGCTTAAAGACAGAGCATCATCGGTGACTATTTTTTCTATCGCCTATTCGGATTCAGGTTCATGGCCCGGTTCTGCTGATGGAGATGGGTATTCTCTTGTACCGAAAAATCCACAAACAAAGACAACTGATGCCGATTCTGAAGCGTGGCGTGCATCAACAAAACTGCATGGCTCACCAGGTGCCGATGATGTACTTAAAGATGTTGATTCGACGCTGTTCAACCTGAGAATCACAGAGATTCATTATCATCCCAATCACGCTGACACTGCAATTCAAGACAGCCTGGAATTTATAGAACTGAAAAATGTCGGCACAATGGAACTCGATTTGAGTGGAGTCGCTATTGACAGTGCGATAGATTACAAATTTGATACCGGCGTTAAACTCGCTCCCGGAAAATTCATCGTACTTGCGTCAAGCTCGGAATGGTTCAAAAAAGAGTATGGTTTTGATGCGTTCGATGACTACAAAGGACAGTTGAAAAACAGTACAGAAACTATTGTAATTAAAGACAAAAAAGCAGATGTGACACTTTTGTCAATCACCTACGTTGACGGCAACCCCTGGCCGAATGAACCTGATGGCGAAGGACCATCTCTTGTACCGATGAATGCAAATCCTGCAGCTGATGAGCAGAATTCTCCAGCTGCATGGCGTGCTTCGTTTAATGACAAAGGATCTCCAGGCAGGGATGATCCGGAAGCGATACTCATTAATGAAATACTTCCACATACCGATCCTCCGCAACTTGATGCGATTGAACTCTATAATCCGGGTGCGACAGATGTGGATATTGGAGGATGGTTTCTTTCTGATGATATCACTGTTCCTGCTAAATACACGATACCAGAGGGAACAATCATTAAAGCCGGAGGGTATAAGGTATTTACAGAAGAAGATTTCAATGAAAATACAAACGGCATAGCATTTAAATTAAGTGAAAACGGCGAAGAGGTAATTCTTACTGCAGATACGACTGGAAACGCCGGTTATAGTCATTATGTTAAGTTCGGAGCGCTTGAACTTGGTGTGTCGTATGGTCGCTATATTGTTCCATCAACGGGTAATGAGCTGTTTACTCCACTTGCCAATGTAACACTTGACAGTAAAAATTCAGATCCGCTCGTTGGATCGTTGGTAATAAGTGAAATAATGTTTACATCTGCGGATGAGGATGCATCATTTATTGAATTAACAAATGCCGGTAATCAGGAAGTCACTCTATACGATCCGAAATATCCGGATAATACATGGCGTGTTCAGATTGAAACAGTGTTTTTCCTGTTTCCAAAAGAGAAAACTATTAAAGCTGGTGAATCAATTATACTTTTGGCAGGTTCTCTATCTGTCGAAGAATTTAAAAACAAGTATCCAGCATCTGCAGATGCACAGATCTTTTCTGTAAATACAGCTGCTTTTGCTTCTGATAAGTCACTTAAGATTGAACTTGAAAAACCAATGGAACTTGACAAAGATGCTTCAGGAACAATAATTTCTGATAAAGTCGAGTATATGGAATATGACAAAGTTTCGTATAAAAATGAATCTCCATGGCCGGTGTTAACAGGTAGCAATAGTCGGGTATCACTCACAAGAATTGCACATAATAAATTTGGCAATGATCCATCAAACTGGAAATCAGCAGCACCATCACCAGGTAATTGAATAAACAAATCAATGTAATAACAATACAATGTAGTAGGGACAGGTCGCGACCTGTCCCTACATTTGTAATGGTCGCGGCCATTGACAACGAATATCATCACACCATAAGACAAATCAACCCGGCAATAATACCGCAAAAGGGT
>JAAZBG010000201.1 GCA_012513915.1 Fibrobacter sp. | reverse complement strand
GATAAATCGAACATGTCGATACTTACCTGTGCCGGTTTTGACAGGTTCAACTTGATACTGCCATTATTGAACGAAATGTTTTCAATATTTGGAGTCTTTGTAAAAGTGTTTGTACTTGTGTTACCTGCTTTTAATAAATAGGCACCGTCAGAGTCTGTTGTATCTGATAGCTTTTGACCCTGTAATGTGACAACAGCACCCTTTACCGGTCTACCGCTATCACTTGAAACGGTTCCCCATATATTGACATTTTCAGCAGAAACTGCAATACCGGCAATACACAATGCATATAGACCAACTGTTCTAAGCAAAAAGCACCCCCTCTGTGTTTGTTGTATTTGCTTATTTAACAAAACAATAAAAATTGTGATTGTATTACTTTTTATGTAACAATATAACAATATTTGGCTTTCAGGGACTGCTTTATGTGTATCCCGCAAAAACTTACATTCTCTTTTGAGAATAGTTCCAGTAGACATCTTCGGTAAAGTACACCTTGATGCACCTGACTGCCAGGATAAACTAACGCCTTATTTCAATGACTGTAATAAATGTATTTGGAATGTTACGACAGGTACTTTATTTTATGGAGTCCCGGAATGTTTATCTATGTATATGATTAAATAACACACTGTCAGATAGCAATGATGTTGTTGTTAAGGAGGGGAGAATGTGTCGATAATAACGGTTGTTCTTATTGCGATAGCACTTTCAATGGATGCTTTTGCGGTTTCAATCTCCAGTGGTGTTACGATTTGCAAAATGCATTTGCGGCATGCACTTAGAATTGCAGCTTTTTTTGGTGGATTTCAGGCATTGATGCCGGTTGCGGGGTGGAGTGTCGGGCGGCTTGGAGCTGATTTTATAACAGCGATTGATCATTGGGTGGCATTTGCTTTACTTAGTATCATTGGCGGAAAAATGCTGTGGGAGGCATTATTTGACAAAAGGAATGATAGTGAGCGCAGTGATCCTCTGAATATCTATATTCTTCTGACGCTTGCGTTTGCTACAAGTATTGATGCCGCAGCGGTTGGAATCAGTCTCTCATTTCTTAAAGTTGACATTATAGAGCCATCCATTATTATTGGTATTATTACATTTTTCATCTCTCTTGCCGGTGTGTTTATTGGGTGTAAATTCGGTGATAAATTCGGCTGTAAAGTGGAAATCGCCGGCGGCCTTGTATTGATTGGTATCGGGATAAAGATTGTTATTGAACATCTGTTTTTTAATCAGGGCGGGATTTAGTATTGTTACAAGTGGCAGTTATAATCTCTCGCTGTTCCTGATGAGACTATAAAACAATTACTACATTGAATAAAACTCAATAAATAAACGGGATAAAACATGATTATGTTTTATCCCGTTATGAGTTTTTAGTTGCTGCTTCTGATACTAAATGTTATTGTATTGAAATAACGATCAGGGCTACTCCACATAAAATCTGTTGAGTATCAATAAGCGGTTCTGTAATGATTTTTGGAACATTAATTGACTTTAAATAAATTGGAATTGACACAAGCAGTGTCCATAATGTCGTTATAAAAAACAGAAGTATTGTGTTTGCATGAAGATAACCAAGATATGACACTATACCAACAAAAACGGATGCTGCAACAGATATACCAATAAGAATAAGTCCAGTCACATTTCGACCGAGTATTGCTGCAATGGTGCGTACACCTGCAATCTGATCACCCTCAATGTCACGTACATCACAGGACGTTGTATTAATAAATGTTGTTAAACAGAATGCAAAAATTACAACAACAAGATCAAGCGTCGAGGGATTCATCGTTGTTTCTGTTGATGTTATTGATGCTGCTATTGCAAATGGTGTTATTCCCCAAAGTAAGCTAACGGAAATGTTTTTAAGTATGACAACATCCTTTATTCTAAGGAATACAAGCTTCTTGTTTTTTAACCATGGAACCATTGCTACTGAGTAAACTACACCACAAACGATAAGCACTATATGCCATATTGTAAGTAAAGAGAAAGAGGCAAGCAGAATAAACGATATGAAAATCATTGCGATGGGAATTGCTGATAATGATTTTTTTCTCTGGAAATACATTCTTTGTTCAGGACAATTAATGCTGTCTTCATCATCGGTATAGCGATTTAAAAGATAGATGCTAAATGATATTATAACGTATGAAAAGATAAGGATTGTATCAGGCTTTGAATCAAAATACAATAATGCCCCAAACATCTGAAGTCCTGCTGCAAATGCCAATAGTGCTATTGGTGCAAAAATCTTTAGCCATGATTTTAAAAACGCTGTACTCATTAAACCTCCACAATAATACGGACTACTCAAAGAATGTGTGTGGTGGGAATGTTACAAACAATATACTAAATTTTTTTTGTCATGCAGTTTTTTTTTTACAAATGCACCGATATTTGTGTTGACAAAATGGTGTGTTTTGTATAAAATGTTTAAAATCGAATAGTTAGTCAGGTATTCACATATTGAGATAAATTTAAAAAGAGTAGTATATTTTTTAAATGTTCATTATACAGTGTAAATGTATGGTATAATCAATGGCAATAGTACTTTTAACGGTTTTTGCAATGCGTGTAACAGCCCTTGAAGCGCTTAAGTGAATTTCCTCAACTGTTAAAGTAATATAAGCCGGGGTAAGGGAAAATTACTTTACCAGTTAATGGGTGCGTATTGAGTTGTTACTTTTTGAAGCGCTTAAATTATCTTTCCCGACGACATCTTTCTTTTTGTAAAAGTAAACCATTTGAAAGAAGCACACCGTTATACTGGTAATAAATCGTGCATCGGATAGTTTGTATTAAAGCGGTTAAGTTATTTTTGAAACTGTCCTTTTTCCGTTTACAAAATTTACTAATAAATCTGGTTGCTTTTGCACGTGATAAACCGTATCACCATAAGGATCTGTACAAAGTGATAGATTTGAGCTGCACGGGAAATGTACTTTGCTTGTAATAATATTCGCAGTCTGATTTTAAAAAAAAGTAAGCATGTTCCCTTGAAGTCAATTATTTTACTTTAGTGCAGTAATGTTCAATACTATAATGTGTATATTTTCATGTTTAGTAAAGTAACGGTGCACTTTACCGGATTTGGCAGATCTGGCTTCCTGAGTTTCCTGTCACATTAAAACCTGCTGCCAGGGATTGAGAACGGTTATGATACCACTGTTGGATTATATCTCATCAAATAGACACAGGTAAAAACTATACCCGTAACTGAAACTGTTTTTTTTATTACAAAATCGGCGGAAATAGAAAACAATACTGGCATGAAGTATGTAATGGTGTTAAAATCAAAAATCAATCGTTGGCATAATAATCGATTATTGAGGCGGAAATATTAGTGTACAATTTTGTATTAGAGATAGTTTGCGCATTTCTTATGGCCATGAGTCTGATTTTTATTACCATCGAACTACGGGCCCGGTTTGATAGAAGTTTTCTTGTTTTTGGGATTTCCAATATTCTGCTATCCCTTTTCTGCGGTATAGATTTATGGATACAACCTGAATTTCAAACCTTGTACTGGACAAAAATTCAACATATCATAGCTGCGTTTATTCCTACTTGTCTGGTCTGGTATCTTCTTCTATTTCTTAATAAGTATCAGGAAAATGTTGTAAAAGGAATGTCCTTTTTAAGTATGGTATTTTCGGCTTTATTTTTTACCGACATTATGCTGAAACCATCAGCGGAAGAAGTAACCGGAACGTTATTGTATTCTGTTACTTTTGTTCCATTAATATTGGCTTCAATTGTGTATATAATCTGGCTGCTGGGTGTAAATTTTATTCATAGTAATAAACAGGATCGTAAGGTAATATTTTTTCATTTTTTAGGAATAATTACGCTTGCTGCAGGAAGTGTTCTTGACATTGTGACAATAGTCAGAGGGAAACGGATTGTTGCGGAAGTCGCAACGTTTGTGGTGCCTGGTTTGTTACTGTTCGGACTATTTGTTACGATGGTATTTATTGACAGACTTACATCAATTATTAAAGAACGTGATGTAATGCTCAACAAACTGCAAATCGCCTATAAGGAGATGGAGGATGTCCAATCCCTTAAAGAGCTGGGGCAATCAAGTGCGATCATAACCCATGAAATCAATAACTATACCTTTTTAATTAATGGGTACGTTCAAATGTTGATGAAACAGCTTACGTTAACAGATAAACAACGTCAAATGATGACTACTGTTGCAGATACGATATGTAAAATGTCAGAATTCAGCAAAGACATTCTGAATTTTTCCAAAGCCAAAATACTAAGTGATAAACGACCGATCATGATATCCAACCTGATAACCCAATGCATTCAGTCACATTTTGCTGCGGTGCAAAAAATATTTAATGTTGATGAACTTGATATGAACGCAACGGTACATGGTGACTGGAATAAGATGGAACACGTTTTTGTAAATTTGTTTAAAAATGCAATCGAGGCGGAAGCAACGCATATTACCATAAAGACAAGTCGAAACGATTCGGTGTTATTATTGGTCATTGAAGACAATGGTGTCGGTTGCAGTATGGAGCAGCTGCCATCACTTTTTAAATCTTTTTATACAACAAAAAAAGGAAAGGGTGGTACCGGGCTTGGAATGTGTATCATTCGTTCGATTATTGAGGGGCACGGGGGACATATAAACGCATATTCAAAGAATATACTGGACAATAACACGCATGGTCTTTTTTTTACGCTTGCTTTTCCCGTTTACGAAGAAGAAAAAGATGTTACAATTGATAAAAAGGATCGGGTAATATTAATCAAGGATAAACTTGAAAATCTGTCATCAGTTATCAGGGTATTTCAGAATATCATGGTTAATCCGCACGTTGTCCAGTCTGTTGATGATATTGCTATTAAAAAAAGTGATCTTGAAAACTATGTTATCTTTGGTTCACCAGCTTCAATAAGAAGTTTTCAAAAAAAGATTGATAGTGCAGGAAAAATGCATATGCTGACATGCAGTGCTAACGGAACAACCTTTGTAGTTAATGAAAATCTTAAAATGATTCATGTACTATCTGAAAAATATATCGTTGAATCTATGGCATAAATACAGGTTTTGATTATAGATTCACATTCGATTATGTCTGATATCGAATTACCTGTAAGACGTGTTCAAAACAGATGTAATGCATAACAAAAGTATCCGGGGTATTAACAAAAGAAATATCAGCAATATTTCACTATAATATCTGATGCCCATGTTTTTATTTTGTCAATATTACGGAAGTCACCCTGAGGACTTTTCACCATCTTTACTATACGACGGGCAAAGAAACCGAGTTTTAAATAATCAACACCACCGGCAAAAATAGCTGTTTCAATCGGGGTACAGCTGCTAAACGGAGTAAGATATGCAGCGCTTTCTTTAATGGTTTTGTCATTTTCAGTGCGAAGATTCATACATAGTGCAAAGCATACAACCTTTTTTGTTTTCAATATGGGAAGATAGCTTTTAATAAACGAAAGCATTTCAGGAAGTGGTTTACCCATCCAGATTGCAGAACCGAGAATAATGAGATCGTATGATGTGATATCTTTTGCCTTTTTCACAGGGAGGACATCAACGGTGATCTCTTTTTGTTTTAGTTTCATCTCATGTGCAATAATTGTTGCAGTATCTGCAGTTGAACCACTACGGCTTGCAAACAGAATAAGAACTTTTTTACTCATTGATATATCCTTTATGATTTGACAACGATACACCTGATTGGTGCAGCTGGCACGCCAGGTACACCAGGGCTGTTTACTAATAAATTAATTTACTGCAGGTGATTATTCAAATTTTGATCTTGAAATCAAATTTGCGGGATACTATGAAACAAGCTGAGTAGATGCCTGAATGAATGCCTCTGATTATTAATGTACATATAGTGGAATAAAAAATCGGGCAACTAAGAAAATCGCGGAATATACCCGTAATTTCATAATAACCGAAGTGACAACTCTGTACCGTTAACCACAGGTGCAGCCATCCATGGATTTGCATAAAAATATGTTGACAAATCATGTTAAGGTAAATGATAAGGAATACGGAGCATTCATTACCGGTAAAAAGTGACTCTTGTATTAACTATATCAAGATTAACTATACAATAGTAGAGCGTTTCAATGCATAGCACACTGAATGCTGATTACCAAAAGGCATATCCGGAACCAATTAGTTCCGGATCGCACATTAAATAACCATGGATTGTAGTCTTGCCTGTAGCAAACTGAATTGTTGTGTAAAAACCTTATTATCATTTTGTAAAACTCTTATTTCTGAGCACAGCTAGTTCCTCTTTAACAATGGTTATCGTTGCTGCTGATATGCCAAGTGTAAGGGTGGAAAGGTTGATCCTGTCGATTCCGAACCTGTCAATTGATTCGTTCGCAAGTAACGTGACCTCTTTCTGAAAGTTAACAACATTCATTAACAAAACATTTGAATGTGGTTTGAGTACACCTGTAGTAATTGATGGATCAGTCAACGTGAATATCCCGTTCTCATCTTTGCAGATGAAACCAAGACGATCCAAAAGCAAAAGAGCATTTTTTTACTTCATCGGGTTGTATGCGGGGATTAAGTATACTGTCGATTTTTTTATAGCACTTATCGTTATCACTGAATCGCCCCAATGAGATGAGTGCCCGTATTGCGCTGTAATACCATTTGGTATAATATTCATACTTTATTACATCAATATTCGTGGCACTGGTCTTTTGGCACGATATCATTCGCTCAAAATAGAGCATCCCTTCGTCGGCTGACGTTGATTCATTGAAGAAAAACATGTTTTCAAAATACTCAGCTTCTTTTTTTGAATGATTCATAGCCGATGAAAATTTATAAATGAAAGCTCTTCCAAGTTTCTGACGACCTTCAACAATATCTTTGTATGGTTGGAGAACCTTCAAGTAATCAATTATTTTTTAATATGGTTTGTTAAAAATTTTTTAAAAAAAATGGAGCGATTAATACAATGAAAATCGAGCATGTCGCCCTATGGGTTGACAATCTGGAGACAATGCGGTCTTTCTACACTAATTACTTTAATGCCGTAAGCGGTGAGAAATATATTAATAATAAAGAAGGGTTCTCTTCGTATTTTCTTAAATTCCCCGGAAGTGAAACCCGTATCGAACTGATGAACAGGGTTGATATTGTTAATGAACCTTCTAAGAGAGGGTTTATGAAAGGTATCGCACACGTTGCCATTTCGGTGGGAAGCAGAGCAGTGGTCGATAGTCTGACAGAGCGTTTGCGCGCTGATAAGTATCGAATTGAGAGCGAACCCCGGACTACCGGTGATGGGTATTATGAGAGTGTGGTTCTGGATCCGGAGGGCAATTACGTGGAAATATCGATCTGAAAAAACGTTTTTGCAAACAAGACGCCGTAACGTGATGCAATACCCGGGGGTGCAAAAACTGTAACGACGTTTTTTTAAAAATTAATACGTAATAAATTGAAATGACCGGGGAAACACAGTTAGTGGTGGTACCTGGTTGATCCATTAGTCTGATTGGCCATAAATCAATGAGTTGATTATAACACTCTACGTTCAGGATGCCATTCTCAGGATTTTAACCCGGAGGGTATGCAATTAAGTAGTAACTCAATTGCATAGCTATCATAAATTGTTGATATGTAATGATTAAAACTGAAATCAGTCTTCCAGATTATATTGAAAACTGTTCTCAAAAGAGAATGTGACTTTTTGATAGCGGAGATAAAAAAACGTCTTTGTCGGACAATTGTTGGTATATTCCACTATGATGATGGTATGGGGACGCTAACATTATTAAAACATAATATCTATTAAGTGCAGATTTATGGAATTTCATTACAGCGCTTTCGGGGTCAAGATATAATGGCAGATCTGTTTACACATCAGAATTATAGAACTTATTTAAAGGAGTTCTATAATGAAAACAAAGCCAAGTTAAAGAATTTCTCCTATAAGTCTTTCTCGCAAAAAGCAGGGATAGCAGCGCCATCGTTTCTTTTCTATGTAATAGAAGGAAAACGTAACTTGACAAAGGCGACGATATTGAAGATTTCTCAGGCAATCGGGCATACTCAGGAAGAGGCTGCCTATTTTGAGAACCTTGTTTTTTTCAATCAGGCGTCATCAATTACCGAAAAAACGGTGTACTATACCAGACTTCTTGAAATTCGCAGGCCTATTGATATTGCAGTGGTCGATAAGGATCGGTATGAATTTTATAGTGCCTGGTATCATAGTGTTATACGTGAAGTTGTCACAATTTTTGATTTTCAGGATGATTTTGAAAAATTAGCGGCATTCCTTATTCCACCTATCAGAGGTGCAGAAGCACGCAAGTCGATTGCACTGCTTGAACGACTGGGTTTTATTGAAAAAGACGAACAGGGGTTATACCATCAAACCCAGAGTTTGTTAAGAGTCAGAGTTAGCGGGATTGATTCTTTTGTAATCGAAAAATTTCAGATGGAGATGTTGACTGTAGCAATGAAAGCATATGATACCGTTCCGGTGGCGGATAGAATGTCGAAATCAGCGACGTTTTCGATATCGGAAGAAACATTTGAATTGTTCAAAATGAGGGTGAGGGAGTTGTATTCACAACTTCTTGAAATTGCACGAATCGATGATAAACCATCACAAGTCTATCAGGTTACCATGAATCTGTTTCCAATAAGTAAAAAGGCTAAACCTCGTGATGATAATTAACTATAAATATATTCTGTGCTGTTTGCTTACAGCATTGACACTCCTCTTGTGCACCGGGCCGGGGCCGGTAGCTGGCGGCGGGTCTGATACTGAGGTGAGTTCGAGAAAAGTTGCCGGTATTGTTCTTGATAATGCAGGATTACCGGTTGCAAATGCTGTTGTTAAAATCCGTCCGTCGGTATACCTGATTGATTCATTGAACAGCAAATCGTTTATGGAGTCACATTATGTTCGCAACAAAATAACTGGCGCAGATGGTTCTTTTAGCTTTGATAGTATTCTGGTTGATGAATACTGTCTTGACATATCGAAAAACGATTCAATTGGTGCGATGAACCAGTTCTCTATTAACGAATCAGAACTGGATATTCGCCTTTCGTCCATCAAACTGGAAACTTTTGCTGTAATTGATGGCAATGTCCGTGTGAATGGTATTGACAGTACAGAGTACTTTCTTCAGGTGTTTGGTACCGATTATAACAGAAAAGCAGATCCCAATGGCTACTTTTCAATGAGATTACCCCGTGGTCGGTATACGATGCACTTTGGTGCCTATGCATCCTGGGACTCTATGAAAACAAAACCTGTGGATCGTTTTGAACTTACATTTGATGTTTCTGATAGTTATAAATATATGGGTGATTTCAGGTTTAAGTCTCCGCCCAAGGACTCGTGTGTTGATTTTTCATGCGATTCTATAGTAGTGCGTAAGGCTCTGGATGAGATGCGCCTGGATAGTATCGATGTCAGAGCGGTTGCAACGGTAGAGAATAACCGTGTTGTCGGGCTTAATCTTCGCGGGTTTCCAATATTTTATTTGTCAAAATATATTGAATCATTGACTGAGCTGCGAACACTGGATCTGGGATTGACACGTATATTTGAAGTGCCTCCGACAATTGGCATGTTTCAGAAACTTGAGACACTGAAACTTGACAGTAATGGACTCCAGTATCTGCCGTCTGGCATTGTATCGTTAAGTGCTCTTAAATCGCTTGATATTAACAGTAATTTTATAAGTCAAATGCCATCGGGTTTTCAAAATATGAAATTACAATATCTTGATGTTTCTAAAAATAAATTTTGTTCGTCTGATTCTGTTTTTACAAATTGGGCGGATATGTATGATCCGGACTGGAGGTATTTTCAATTATGTCTGCCGATGTATCCCATGATTGGTAGCAGTATTGAATAATACAATGGCACTCTGTTTTGTTCGGATGCGGATGTCAATAATTAAAAATGTTGATAATTATAGTAGTGATACTGGTATGATGAAAGATTGTTAAAAATCATTTCATGTGCCCCCGGCGTATGTTTAAAGTTATCAAAGGTTTGTCTTAAGGAATTATCGTAATGTTGCGGTAAGTTCAGAAAAGTAAGAGGTTACCAAATGCGTAGTGTAACAACAGGGCTTGGGATGGTGCTCCTGATTGCAGGGATTACAACATCCAGTGCAGCAGTTGATTCATCAGCGATTATTTTCGATGATACAAAAATCCATGAGTATCATCTTCATTTTTATTATGAAGACTGGCAGGATAGTCTTGAATATTATAAAGACAATGGGGAGCAGTATATCCCTGCACGGTTTGCGTATGTAAATGGAAACGATAGCGTAATACTTGATAGCGTAGGCGTTCGTTATAAAGGAAACTCATCATATTCACTGTCCGGTAATAGTTCCAGAAAACCCTTTAAATTTAAGTTCGATGAATACCGGTCACAAAACTTTTTTAGTGTTGGCAAACTGAATTTCAGTAATGCGGTAAAAGATCCGACACAGATGCGTGAAAAACTTGCTTATGACATTATTGGTGAGTATATGCCGGCACCACGCGCTGCATTTGCAAAAATCTATATTGATGGTTCAATGATAGGGTTGTATACGCAGGTTGAGCAGGTTGACAAAAAATTTCTTAAAAGAAAATTTCCTTCTAATAAATATAATCTATATAAGTCAAGTGATAACGGGGCTCCGCTTAATTATATAACAGCAAATCAGAGTGATTATGCAGCCTTTTATGAATTACAGACAAATGAAAAACAAAATGACTGGTCAGCACTTGTGACATTACTCGATAAACTAAACAATACCGATTCATCAGAGTTTGTTTCAGTTGTAGGATCGATGCTGGATATTGACAACTGCCTGCAGTATCTTGCCTTTAATATGGTGCTGTCTAACTTTGATAGTTATACAGGTTCAGGCAGGAATTATTATCTTTATGACGACTCTGCATCAGGTGCATTCAAGCTTATTCCCTGGGATCTCAATTTCGCATTTGGTATATATAGCAACGGATGGAATGTGACAACGGTTGACGCCGCAGTGACAAGTAATTTTGAACAGCGTCCGCTTATGAAAAAGCTCCTTACCAATGATTCACTGAAACAGGTGTATTTCTCACATATCAGACAGATGATTGACGGCCCTGCAAGTCTCAGTGCAGTTTCTGAGAAAATTGACAACTATAAAGCGCTGATTGAACCGGTTGTTGCAGTCGATTCTAATAGCCTTACCACCTATGCCCAATTCTTAACCAATGTTGACAATGATATATCGGTTGCAGAAGGACCTGGTAAGGTTACAATTCCGGGATTGCGTTCATTTTTGTCAAAAAGAATTGAAAATCTCAATAAACAGCTTGATACTTATCTTCCTGTAAACCAGCCGCGTATTACTGTAAAACACCGTAAGTCAATCGCTGTGCAGGTATCAGGTACCGCGGCTGAAACGATACTATCGATACGTAATTATATGTCAGGAAATAATCCTGCTATCATATCTGTGTTCAATGCACAAGGTGCAAAAGTGTTTTCGTTTAATAATAATGAATCCGGAAACGGTGAATACATAATGACAAAACGTGTTCCCAAAAGGTTGGCAAATGGTTTTTACACAATCAAGGTAAACACCGGGAGCGAACATCAGTCGGCGCATTTTGTTATCTGGTAAATAATATTGGAATAAAATAGCAATTCTGTATAAATTGTAAGTAAGGATAATTAGAACGCGCGGTCAGTTACAACGATCACGCAAGGACTGTTTAATAGATACGACACAAGGAGTAAATCGGCGATGCTTGATTTTCTAACAATTCAGACAGCAGCAGGAAGTGGATCAGTTATAAGCATTTTGTATACAGTGCTTTTATCATTTGCATTATCATCATTGGTTGCATTGACATACGAAAAAACATTCAGAGGATTGTCCTACTCGCGAAACTATATTCAGGCACTGATTCTCAGTGCTGTTGTTGCAGGGTCACTGATGCAGGCGATTGGTGAGAACCCCATGCGCGGACTTGGAATTTTAGGTGCACTTGCAATTATCCGTTTTCGTACAAACTTCAAAGATCCCCGTGATATCATTTTTCTTTTTGCCGCTGTTGCAGCGGGTATTTCCTGCGGAGTTTTCGGTTATGCAATAGCAGTTATCGGAACGCTTGGATTCTGTGCTGTGGCATTTCTTTTGTACTACTCTCCGTTTGGCCAGGCACGATCCTTTGATGGAATGCTGCGGTTCAATGTTGAAAGTGATTCGGTAACAAGAATATCGCTTGAAAACGTTTTAAAAGAGTATTGTGCAAACGTTGCATTAATATCAATCCGGGAAACTGCTCAGGGAACCCGCCTTGATTATGCGTACCATATCAAAATGAAGAAAGACAGGGTTAAGGAGGAGTTTGTAAACCAGATACGTGAAATCAAGACTATTCGTGATGTCAATCTGTTACTACAGGAAACAACAGTAGAACTGTAATATACACTATCTTTAACTATACAACTGAATATTTACAATAGGAAAAGACATAATGAATTCTAACGGAAGTATAAAATATTTTTATGTAGCATTGATTGTTGTTGTTGTTTCACTGATTGTGATAACCTTAAGACTGAGAAGTGAAGCAACGCAGTTTACCGGTATTGCAGACGCAAAAGAGATCGTTGTCAATGTGCCGAATGCAGTTGAGATAAGAGATGTCAGAGTTTCTCCCGGGCAGATAGTCAATGAGGGTGATACGCTTGCTGCGGTAAGTACAGTGGGATTTAATAATCAGGAGATTGACACAAGAATTGCTGTGCTGGCTCATGAGATAGAAGAATATAAAACCCGCAAAAATGCATTCTCAAAACTTTCAGTTTCAGAGCGTCGTCTGCAGCGGCTTGAAATCGAGGATAAAAAAGCTGCAATTAAGGCTGAATTGCAGGAACTTGAGTCTCAATATGAGATCAATCAATCATTGTTAACTGATTTAAAAAGTATTAACAAGGAATTGGCAAATTCAGATAATAATTCAGGTACCAAAAAAAATCCGATAGTAGCGAAGATCGAATTTCTAAAAAAGGAACTCAAGAGAATTGAAAGTTCATCGGCTATAACAATGTCAAGGGCACGTGATGAATTGTCACTTGATGGAGATCCGTTATCAGAGCAGATTAAACAGCGTGAGGTTGAGCTGATACTATTACAGGATGCGAAAAAAGAATTTTTTATAACTGCAAAGATCAGTGGCGTTATTGGGTCTGTAGCATTTAAAAGTGGTGAAAAGGCAAATGAATTCGATACCATTATAACCCTTCATGCAACAGCACCATCATTTGTAAGAGGGTTTATTCACGAAAATACGTATAGTCAGGTTCATGTCGGACAAAAAGTTCTGGTAACTTCTCAGGATGTAAAAAAAGTAATGGTTAATGGTGAAGTTATCGGTGTAGGTTCAAGAATCGTTGAGTATCCAATACGATTGAGAAAATATCCGGAAATGATTATGTGGGGGAGAGAAGTGCAGGTCAAGATTCCTGATACCAATAAATTATTGCTTGGTGAAAGGGTAATAATAACTCCGGTAAACATGTGAGACAGCTACTATAGATGATGTGCTGGATTACGCAGAGAATTATGATTACAATGATAAACTCTTAAATTTTTAGGATTTTCAATGAACAATAAAAATATGCTTTTTTTAATTCTGGTATGCGGTGTCGCAGCTTTTGGAAAGAGCTACACCATTGACGGCATAATCAGGACATCTGTTGATGACCGCCGTGTTTCGTTACAAGATGAGAAATATAAGTTTATTAAAAATACGTTCCCCGGTATCCCGCTTATAGACAAGATTGAATTAAAAGCTCAGGAGAAAGCGTTCGATTTAAATAATGTTGAGTATTCGCTGAAATTACAGCTACGGGGAATTGGAGAAACAGTTTCGTCTGCGAGATACAGAAAAGCAATGATCCAGAAAAGTAAGCACAAATCACAACTGGTTATCGGAAGCACACTATCTGACCGCTATCAGGCTATTATCGACCTTCTTGAGCAGGAGTCGAAGCATAAGCTCTATCAGGAGCTGATGGATGTGTATGAAGATAAGATAAAAGTGATGGAAAAGTTGAGCACTGTTGATCCGAAATTTGAAATAATCGATTTGATAAAAGTTGAAAACGATAATCTTAAAGCTCTTGCTTCAGATATGGAATGCCGGAAATTTGCAGATCTTGCTTCAAGTAAACTGAAAACGCTACTCAATGATCAGGATTTCACAGGAATTGATACAACAGGAATTTACCCGGTGGATTCTCTTTTGCTTCTTGTGGAGAGTAAACTTGAAAGTAATGCATTTACGCTTGATGATGACAATGTGCATATCAGAAAATACAAAATTGATCTTGACATTGAGGAAGAACGGTATAAACTCGAAAAAGCTGAAACGAGGAAATATCTGAGCCATATCGGTTTTGCCTATGACAATGGTGAACACCTTGATCAGATTGCAAGAAGAAACGACGAGAAAGACTACAACCTTAATGAGGCATTTACACTCGAAGTTGGTATTACGTTTCCTTTTTTAACGACCGGACCACATTCTGTTGTAAAACGTAAATCTGATGTTATTAAGGCAAAAGATGAATATGAAACATTTAAGGAAGAATTGCAGTATTTATTTACAGAAGACATTAATGACCTTAAATATTATATCATTCAATACCGTATATTAAAAGCACGAGAGCTTGAGGTTGATGCTGCGGCATCATTGAAAAAGTACCTTGAATTTAAGGGTGCTGATCCTCTTGTGTTATTATCGATCAAAGAAAATATCATTAAAAATCAGTTAAACCGTGCTGATGTCATTTATGGTCTTTACAGAAACTACATTGATGTTTTGAATATGTCCGGGGAGCTTATTAAATGGCCAACGAAGAACTTTCTACTACAACAATAGAAAAACCGGCTGAATCACAGAGTGGATCTGTTTCAGGAAAAGAGAATAAGCCGCGTGGTGTCAAAGAGTTCTCAACGCCAAGCACGCTTGAGCGTTTCGAATTGAAGTACACGATCCCATCATTTTTGGTGGATCCGATTGTAGACTTTATTAAACCGTATTGCTCCTATGATTCATTCTCATTAAAATCGGTTACAACGGATAACTATTATAAGGTAAACAGCCTCTATTTTGACACACCTGAATTTCTGTTTATTAAAAAGAGGATAACAAGAGCAGAAAATCGTTTCAATATGAGAATCCGTTCATACGGTGATAATCCGGTTCCCCCATATTTTCTTGAAATAAAGCAAAGACGGGGTGATACGATTCGAAAATTCAGAGCAAAATGCGAAGATACATTCATACAAGAGTTGTCAACTTCGGCATTAAAACCGATGCATTTCAGTTCTATTGAAAAAGAACGTAAAAATCAGGAACTTTTTTTCAATCTGATGCAGACCTATTGTGCAAATCCTGTCGTTCTGGTACAGTATATGCGCAAAGCATTTGTTTCTGATGTGGATGATTATGCCCGGGTGACTTTTGACAGAGCGCTTCGATATATGCCTCAGACAGCGTTCAATATATTTCCCGTTGAGCAGAGTATGTGCCCCAGTGATTTTCAGACTAATTACGATGATGGGTGCAGTATTATCCTTGAGCTGAAGTGTTATACATCCTATGTGCCGCTGTGGATGATTGATCTGGTCAGAAAATTTCAACTTCGTCGAAGAGGATTCTCAAAATATTCAAACTGTTTAAGGCCTGTTTTTGACCGGTATGCAGTGGCAAAAGAAATTTTCGGACGCGTTCCGACAATCGAATTTAATTAACATCGATACTCAACACTACAATACTTTACATAAAAGGAAAATAACAAATGAGAACTTTAAGAACGTTAGAAAAAACCAAAAACAACTCAAGTGAATCATCCTGGATTGCGGCACCGGCATTTCCTAAACCTGATGACCTTATCAAGAAAGAGGATAACATCAAGGTAACACTTGAACTGAGTAAAAAAAGTATTGATCTTTTTAAGAAGTATGCAAAGAAAAAAGGATTCAAGTACCAGAAAATGATTCGTATTCTTGTCGATACATACGCAAGCAAAACATTAAAAGCATAGAAGACCACTCGCTGTTCCTGTATAGTTATTCCAGGGTATATCGGGGAATTCTAACAGGAACACCTTTTTGTCTGCTGTCTATAGCATCCCCAGCGATTTTAAAACAAACACTCCCAAAAAAAGTGTAACAAGTGAACCGACCGTTGTAAGAAGCACAATATTGGCCGACAGGTCGGCATCATTGTTCATGTTCTTTGCCATTATATAGCTGCTGACTGCTGTTGGTGATGCAAACAGTATATAAATAACGCCCAGTGATGATCCTTTAAAACCAAGAAAATATGCAGCAGTAGTGAATAGCAGTGGTGACACAATAATTTTAATAAATGATGCCACAGCAGCAAGCCGCAGATTACCAATAAATACTGTAAACTTGAAATTGTAGCCAATGTCAAGTAGCGCCAGCGGTAATGCAATTGCTGACAGGTAGATAATTGTTTTTTCAATAAAGCCGGGCAATCTGAATCCGGTGACAGAAAAGGGAATCGCAAGAAGTACGGCGATTATTAAAGGATTCTTCGCGATATCAAAGAGCACTTTTTTTTTCCAGGATAGTGATCTTTCAAGTGATGTTGCAGTGAGAATGATAACGGCAAGAATATTATAGAGAGGTATGATAATTGAAACGATAATACTGCTTTTTGCTGATGCATCAGCACCAAGTGTTGATGATAGATTTTTTATAAGAGGAATACCCAGTATGATAAAATTGCTTCTGAATCCACCCTGAACGAATGCACCGATTGATTTTCTTGCTGCCAATAAACCAAATGCACCTATCGTTATGAGTACAAATTGAATAAGTGTTCCGCTGACACTGAATAGAATCAGATTAAGATCAAAAATCGATTTAAAATTTACCTGATACACGGAGTCAAAAATCATGGCAGGAAGTGCAATGGTAAACACAAGTTTATTAGATGCAGCTGAAAAATCATCATTAAGGAGATTCCTCTTTTTAAGAAAAAAACCTCCTCCAATAATAATGAATACCGGTATAACTGCATTAAAACTGAAAAAAAGATTTGTTAAAACTGTACCTGACACATTGCAGTCCTATGTTACTGTAAATCGTGGTTATAATCTACATTACACCATGGAATTGATGATAGGAAAAGTTTTGGATAAATAAATGTACAATTGAAATACATTATTGTATAATTGCGAATCGATCTTTACAAGTAGAAGATACGTTGATTATTTTAAATCCTGGTGTCTTGATGATTGCTGTACACCCGGTTTTATTGTTGAATTGTATACTTCATCAGAATACCATAAATCTGGCGGGTTTACTAATAAACAAAAAGACGATTGTGCATTTTGCAAAGTATTATCATTTATGTGTAGTTGTTATGTGTTGTAATCATTTTTGGAATACAAATGACAGGAAACAGAATCCAATGTTTTTCTTTTAAAAGGAGTTTGATTCAATGGCTGGATTACGATCAATTATTATAACAGGTTTCATTATGGTACCTGTAATGCTTCAGGCTGCTGATTTCAAGTTTTATTCTTCACACAGACAGGGTTATTGGTGGGAAGTGACAATGCCCAAAGAAATCGATACAACCATCGTCACAAATACTTTCTATCAGGGAAACCGAGAAACATTTAATGGTTTAAGCCGTTTTGGTGCCAGGGTTGCCGGCGAAAAATACCAGGGGCAGGTGGAGTTTACGCTTCCGCACCCCAAAGCATCAGCACCGTATGTTCGTGTTCGTCAGGCCTGGGGAAAATGGGCATTTACCGATATGGTTGGTTTGACAATCGGTATTACTGATGCTCCCTTTACAGTAAAGTATGCACTTCAGGGATACTACGATGAGGTTGATCAGGGTAAATTTGGCGGGAGACGTTATCACAACGATAAAGCGATGCTGTATCAGTTGCATCTTGGAAAAGAGACAACTATTGCGTTAGTTAGTAATGATGTCAATCTCAAGGCTGTTGCTGTTGCCGGTTCAACCAGACGTCTTGTAAAAGCAGAATCAAAAACTCCACAGTTACAGTTCAGGACTGGCTACAAAAATGACCTGCTTGAGGTTCGTACTATGGGTGCATGGAATATGTTTGAACAGAAGTTCATTGACTCTGCTGCAACATCCGGTAAAAGAGAACTAAAAGAGAATATTCATGGTTTTGCTGTGGGAGCTGATTTTGAGCTCAATGCCAGTATTATGAAATTTATGCTTGCGTTTTCATGGGGTATTAATTCAGATCACACAGGTATTAATGCATGGCCGAATGCGTCTGTCGCGACTATTGTTAATGGGGAAGTGAAAAATGGATCAATGTGGGGTCTTCCTGCATCAGTTACACTTGAACTTAGTAAACAGGTATCTGTAGTTCTTGGAGGTGGTGCCAGCTATGAGAAGCCGGGAACAGACCATGCGTCAGCAATTCAATGTTATTCTGTTTACGGAAACTGTATTTACAAACCGGTTGCAGGTCTAAGGTTTATTCCTGAAATCGGCTATATCGATCAGGATGAGAAGCATACCAAAACTGCACCTGTATTGTACTTCGGTTTTAAAACAATGGTTGATCTGTAACTGTTTGTTAAATGACTGTTTTTACAACAACGGGATTTTGTATCAATATGCAAAATCCCGTTGTTCTTATAGGTACTTTTATTAGATTGTCAACAGATATTGCGGTAATTAGTTTACTTTTGATTGAGGACGATTATTTCAGTCTCAGCTTTTTTAAATAACGTTTTTTCCGGTCGTACCGGCTTGATCAGGAGCAGATCCGGTGTTCCATTATTGTCAAAATCTTCATAGGCAAGATCACTGATAAAACCACTGAATGATCCCGATTTCCATAGCTGTTTAATCATACTGGTACCTTCAAAACCAAGTATTTCAAAATGTCCTCGCGTGTAAATTTTTGTTGTTTCAAGCATGTTGTTAAAAGCTTCATTGTTTTTTACACATACGATTTCGTCAATTCCATCCAGATTGAAATCTGCCGTGATTGTTCTGACCGGAAGTATCGATACAGGATAGGATGAGGCATCAGCTGACGACAACCTTATTGTAAACGGATTGCCGCCATATTTTCCTTCAGAACCGGTAAGTATGCTGTTACTTACCATGTCAATTAATTCAATATGTCCCGATGGTGCCTGCGTTACGAGTACCTGTGTGTTGCTCTGTATGTTCTTAAGAACAGAAAACCCATGAACTGATTTTTCCGGGATTCGGACTTTATCTTTTACACGCAGTGTGTTATTCATAAGTTCAAGATGGTATAGTTCTCCCTTATGTGTTCCGGCTTTAGAGTATTTTTGACCGATAAGCATTTTTTTATTATTAATTAAATCAGTTATCCGCAGCAGATACGGCACCCTTTTTTTCAGTATCGAAAAGCCATTATTTGTAAACGCAACGATCATCGACCGGTAGGAATCTGTACCTGTATTCGTCGCTGACAAATAGAATTCAGGTGATGAATCATTATCCATATCGGCAATGTCAATACTGACAAATGAAACACCGGCTGGTGCTTTAAATTCATAAAGTTTAGGAAAAGCTCTGTTTTTATAACGAAATACAAATAACTTGTTGTCGGTAAGAAGAATAGTCTCCTTATACCCATCATTGTCAATGTCGTATATCGAAACACTCTTGATGATCAGTGAGAATGTCTGTTTGTAAACCTCTTTGAAATCAAGAGGGCTATTTTCACTTGAAGGAACAGACGGATTGATCAGAGGGGCAGGCGTTTGTGCCGACGCTGTAGCAGATGACCGGTTTGCAGTGTCTGGCCCGGCAGCAGGTGAATTGATTCGTTCATCCGGAATAGATACTGATGTATCTATTGTCTGTGGTAGCAGCGAAATTTCAGGTTGAGCCTGTAACGAATCCGCACCAAATGATGACAACCAGAATACGGCTATGACCGGTAGTAGTGCTCTGTTACTCAATTGTAAACTCCTGGAAAATTAAAAACAGTTCGATGTAATAATATAGTAAATTACGCAGATGATTCGGTAACCATCCGGCCATTTTAATATGGCGATTCTCATATCCGGGATGCGAATCAGATCATTGCTAAAAACTTTGCTATCCTTCGATGCATACTCTTATTTGACAGCTCCGGTTCTCTGAATTTCAACAATACCGGCAAGCGAATTGAAACACACGGACACATTCGCGTAAAAAATTGAAATAAAAGAGGTAAATATAACAGTATACCTGGTGATAACCGCAGGAAAATCATGATAGTTTTTCCATATATATTATGTCATTATTGAGGCAAATCTGTTTTTTGAGCAATAGATTTAATTTGCTGTTTGATATTTCCCGGCTATCAGTATTACCGGTGGTCAGGAGACCCCTGTCGTATGTTTTACCCTAATTTGCATTGTTTGCCGTGAATCCGGCTCAGTGAATAATAATTCGCCCTTCAAACTTCTCCTTGCACCACGACAAATAATGGGTTATTTTCATATGATCAATATTTGGAATACAAAATAGCTTTATTATAAGGAGCGGTGTGAATGGCAATTACATTACGGAGTGCAACAACGACCTCTGGACGCAGAATGGCAGGGGCAAGAAGTTTATGGCGTGCAAACGGGATGAAAGAGGAACAGATCGGTAAACCTGTTATCGCAATTGTCAATTCGTTTACACAGTTTGTGCCCGGACACGTTCACCTGCACGATATTGGTCAGCATGTAAAGAAACTGATCGAAGAGCAGGGGTGCTTTGCTGCAGAATTCAATACAATCGCTATTGATGATGGTATCGCTATGGGACATGATGGAATGCTGTATTCACTTCCGTCAAGAGAACTGATAGCCGACAGTGTTGAATATATGGTAAATGCACATAAAGCCGATGCTATGATCTGTATATCAAACTGCGACAAGATCACTCCGGGAATGCTGATTGCAGCAATGAGACTTAACATCCCGGCTATTTTTGTAAGTGGCGGCCCGATGGAGGCTGGCAGGTTGAATGATAAGAAGTACGATCTTATTGATGCAATGGTTATGGCTGCAGATAGCAGTGTTTCGGATAGCGAAATCGCTGCAATTGAGGTTGCTGCGTGTCCGACATGCGGTTCATGTTCAGGAATGTTCACTGCAAATTCAATGAATTGTCTTACTGAAGCACTTGGCCTTTCATTGCCCGGAAACGGAACTGTCGTTGCAACTCATAAGAACAGAATGAAACTTTTTGAAAAAGCTGCCAGACGAATTGTCGAAATGGCAAATGCCTATTATGGTAACGGTGACACCAGTGTTCTCCCCCGGTCAATCGCAACCTACGAGGCTTTTATGAATGCGATGTCACTTGATATTGCAATGGGAGGGTCAACCAATACGGTACTTCATCTGCTTGCTGTTGCCCGTTCCGCAGAAGTAAACTTTACCATGAAAGACATCGATTCATTGTCAAGAAAGATTCCTGTGCTGTGTAAAGTAGCTCCGAATACACAGAAGTATCATATTGAGGATGTTAATCATGCAGGTGGTATACTTGGAATCCTTGGTGAACTCGCACGGGCAGGGTTGATTAACAAAAATGTAAATCGTGTTGATGGGGTTACGCTTGAAGCGGGATTAAAAGCACATGATATTAAAAGTCCTGATTTATCGCAGGATGCGCGTCAGATATATTTAAGTGCACCTGAAGGGGCAAAACGGAATCTTGTGATGGCATCACAGGAAAACTATTTCGATACTCTTGATGATGACCGTGCGGAGGGATGTATTCGGGACACAGCCCATTCTTATAGTAAGGATGGTGGACTTGCTGTACTTTTCGGGAATATTGCTGAAAACGGGTGTATTGTTAAAACCGCAGGTGTTGATGAATCAATTTTTAAGTTTAGCGGAAAAGCGCGGGTGTATGATTCGCAGGAAGAAGCCTGTGATGGCATTCTGAAAGAAGTTGAAGCTGGCGATGTCGTGGTGATTCGCTATGAAGGGCCAAAAGGCGGCCCCGGAATGCAGGAAATGCTCTATCCTACATCATATATTAAGTCACGTCACCTTGGAAAACAGTGTGCATTGATTACCGATGGACGCTTTTCCGGTGGAACATCAGGATTGTCAATTGGGCATGCCTCACCTGAAGCGGCTTCGGGTGGCGCGATCGGGCTCATTCAGACCGGTGATATAATTGAAATCGATATTCCCGCGAGATCTATTAATGTAAAGATATCAAAGGAAATACTTGAAGCAAGGCGTAAAGAAGAACTTGCAAAGGGTGATAAAGCATTCAAGCCCGCAAAACGGGAACGAAGTGTATCGCAGGCACTAAGAGCATATGCGTTATTTGCGTCATCTGCAGATCAGGGTGCTGTGCGCTGTCTGCCGGGTGAAAAGGAATAACCACCATGAAAAATAGTACTAAAATTCTTTTTGATGCATGCATGGAAAAATATCCGTCACTGCATACCTGCAGCAAGGAGATACTGAATGCGTTTAACGCACTGCTGAACTGTTTTACCAACGGTGGTAAAGTACTTGTCTGCGGAAATGGTGGAAGTGCTGCGGATACAGAACATATCGTTGGTGAATTTATGAAAAAATTCAAAGTTCTGCGTCCTGTCAGTAGTGTGTTTGTTAACAAAATGAAGGATCTCGGATTTGATGATGCAGAACAGCTTGCATCAAAACTTGAAACCGGTCTGCCTGCAATATCACTTGTCAGTCAGACCTCGCTCATTACTGCTGTTATCAACGATGTCGGTGCGGAATATGTATTTGCACAACAGGTGTACGGGTATGGAAAACCGGGAGATGTTCTTATTGCGTTAAGTACATCCGGTAACAGTGCAAATGTTATTGCTGCTGTTAAAGTTGCCCGTGCTCTTGGAATGACGGTCATCGGATTTACAAACGTGATGGGCGGAAAAATGAAAGCTCTTTGCACTATTAACATTTGTGTGCCTGATACGATTACCTTTCAGATTCAGGAACTTCATCTTCCTGTTTATCATCTGCTTTGTGCAATGGTTGAAGAGGAAATATTCGGAGTTCAAATGTAATGGCAGATAACCTGCCGGAATTACATCCCGGCAACCCTATGCGAACGGTACTTGTTAACCGTGTTGTCAATCTTGGATTGATCAGTAACATAGTTCTTGCCGTGCTTAAAATTGTTATTGGTCTTGCAGGGCACAGCCGGGCACTGCTTGCTGATGGTGTCAATTCCTGTTCTGATGTCGCCTATTATATTGTTGTAAAAATTTTTACTGCGATTGCGGGCAAACCTGCTGATAAGGAACACCCGTTTGGGCATCACCAGATGGAAAGCATTGCTGCTGTTGTAGTTGGGGCATTTATCATTACTACTGCAATTGCAATTTTTTGGGATTCTGTCAATACTGCATTTGATTTGGTTACTGGTGAATATCAAGTAAAAAGTAGTATGCAGGTTTTGACATTTGCAACTGCGATGTTTACTGTTGCATTAAAGCTGGCATTGTATTTTTATACCCGTAGCATAGCGCAAACGACTAAAAATGTAAGCGCCATGGCACTGATGTACGATCACCGTAACGATATTTTTGCATCTCTTGGTGCTGCCGTGGGTATTGGTCTTGGATGGCTTAACATACCATTGGGTGATCCTGTTGCTGGAGCTGTGGTGGCACTTCTGGTCCTGAAGACGGGGGTGAAAATCCTGCGGGAATCATCAGATGAGCTTATGGATACAGTTCCCGGTGATGAACTTGAAAAACAGATACGCAACGTCATTTCTCCCATGACCGATGTCTTAACCGTTGAGGAAATAAATGCACATCGCTTCGGGCCTTACCTTGTTATAAATATAACAATTGGCGTTGACGGTACAATGAGTGTTGCCAATGGTGATAGAATTGCCACAAGAATAGAAAATAAACTCTGTAACGAAATAGAACTGCTTCAAAGAGTGTATGTTCACTATCATCCCGCATAAAATACACGGACAGTGTTGTTATTATTATTCAGATAAAAATATCTTAAATTCTGTAAATAGAGTCTACAGGCTGTTTTTATGATCTCTGGAAGGAATTCTGCGAGAGTGGTTATTGCTCGCTATACTCGATTTCCTGTATAAATCTGTTGACGATCACTCTCTCGCCTTTGTAAATAAACGGTTTGAATTTCCAGGTAAGCAGCGTCCGCTTTACTTCATCAGACATAGATTTGTGAGGAGCGCTTTTAATCTGTACATCGGTAACTTCCCCGTTTTCGTCTATTGATAATATGGCAATAACTGTACCGGTGATTCCAAGATCCTGCGCAATAGGGGGGTATGCAGGTTTAGGGGCATAAAGCTTTACAGGTATCAATCCTGTCATTCCTGCATCAACGGTACCAAAAACGGTTCCCTGCTGTGCAGACGTTTGTGATGTTTGCTGCGGTGGTGTTTGCGATACCGGTCCTGGTTCCGGTTGCGATGTTCCCTGGGGGATAGTGGCTGCACTTTGATCCTTTAGCGCATTATCACTTGCAATCACTTCAGGAGCTGTCGTTTCAACAGGAACGTGAGGCTGCTCCTGAATCTGCTGAGAAGAAGGTTGCTTTTTAGATTCAGTAGTTTTTTGTTTTTGAGGTGCGGTCTTTTTTTTCACTTCAGGTTGAGGCGCCGCTATGTCAGGTGTTCCGCGTTGCAATTCAACGACATTAAAGATTTTACGTTTAGAAGGAGTATGTTTTTGAGGCGGAATCAAAAAAAACAGGATAATTACAACACCATGAAGAACAAGCGAAAGTAGAATGATAAGGATATTAAAAAGTCTGGTATTCTCAAGTTTTTCATTCATCGATCAAATATACTTAATGCTTATATGGTTTGAAAATTCAGTTTTGAATGACAGATAATCTATTTGGATTGTTGATAATAAATGTCAAGTAATCGTATTTGCAAATAGTACTGTATCTGATGTATGAGGAAACACTGAAACAATACTGTCAGCGGATATCATTTGTACCCGATGATATTTCTGTATCGTTTGTGAAACCATCCGAAGTAATGTTCCGGATAGTTGCGGATCCATTGTGATATAATGTCATTGTGTTGTCGCTGAAGCAATGCGATCGCTTCATCATCAGAGAGTCCTGTTGTATCAGGGTTTTGAATTCTGTCAATATAGATATCATAGGAACCATCAGGCTGCATTATCGAATAGGTGGGAACAACCGCACAATTTGTTTTTCTTACAATTCCTGCGACTGTTCGAACCGTATTTGCGTCTTTACCAAGGAATGGTACCATGGTCCCGTGGGCGCCGGCATGTTGATCAATAAGAATAGCGACAACACCCTTTTGCTTTCCGAGAACGTCCATCATTTTTCGCAGCGCCTGCTGGGCGTAAATTGTTGTAACTCCTGTTGAGCTGCGTTTATCTGCGAGCCACTTGTCAACATATTGATTTTTCATTGGTTTGGCGATGACATTTAACTTGTCAACGGTTTTTCCGTAGATCTGTGCGAGAATTTCCCAATTGCCAATATGTGCAAGAATCGCAATGATCCCGTTTTTTTCATCAACAGCATTTTGTAACTTTTCAAAGTTGTGAACCCGATATGGTATCTTTGTATCTCCGGATCTGAGAAAATCACTGATATATCGTCCCATCATCATGTAAAGCTTTGGTACGATTTTGTCAATATGATCATCACTCCAGTATTCGCAGTAACGCAAATTTCCATAGATTGTTTTTTTAAAAGGTCTGAATATATTGAGTAGTATGCCGGCGAATGATCCCAGTAGTAACGTGATTCTGCGTGGCAGTATACTGATAAGTTTCTGGACAACAACAAGTATATAATATTCAAGTTTATGAGTGGAACGTTTCAAATGAGTATCCTGTTATAATCTGGTTCTGTTATTTCTCTATAAAATATAATGTAACAATTATTCATCCTACCGGTATTTTGGGGATTTCGATCACCCTGGATCAGATGATTGTACATACATACTATTACCCGATTTAGTATATAATTTTTTTTCGCTCATCGGTTCTGTGGCAGCAGTCATAAAAAAGAAGTGTCGTGGTATACTGATTGTATATTTGAATAACTCCGCAGTAATCAGATTATTATGTCCACAAAAATGATTAACATATCATCTGAATTAATTGTATTTTAGGAACTCAATATAACTAAGGGGTGATAATGTTTGATGGTATTGTGATGTTTAGTGGAGGGCTTGATAGTACAATCGTTGCGCATCATTTAAAATCAATGGGGCTCAGAATTAAGCTGGTACATTATGTTCTGCCGTTCTATTCAGGTATAGGATTTACACATAAGAGTGTTTGTAAGGCAGCAGAGTCGCTTGGACTTGAACTTGAGATAATTGAAGAGGGGGTGGAGTTTGCATCAATGATGAAAAATCCGTATTTTGGATTTGGAAAGAATGCAAATCCCTGTGTTGACTGCAGGATACGGCGTCTGATACATGCGAAAACTATAATGCAGAATTGTGGCGCATCATTTATCGCAACAGGGGAGGTTGCGGGTCAGCGACCGATGTCGCAGAGAATTACTATGATGAACTCGATTGAGAAAAGGGCTGATGTTAAAGGGATTCTTTTACGTCCACTTTCCGCGAAACATTTTCCACCGACAATAGCAGAGGAAAAAGGCATTGTTGACAGAGAAAATCTTTTTGATCTGAAGGGGCGCAGCAGAGCTTTTCAACTTGAGTATTCAAAAAAGCATAATCTGGTTCACGTAGCACCGGCTGGCGGATGTGTCCTTACAATAATTGATCCATCAAATCGTTTTCACGAACTGGCAAAATATTCACCTGATTTTGGAATAAACGAACTGAAACTCATTGCCTATGGTCGTCATTTCAGAATTTCAGATAAATGCAAATGTGTCGTCGCTCGAAATAACAGCGAGAACCAGATACTAATAAAGCTTCTTGAACCTGATAACAATTATCTTGAAATGGCAGATACGCCGGGGCCGATAGGGTTGATTCGTGGCGAATACACAGAATCCGACCTTTCACAATGCGCATCACTGCTCGCACGCTATTCAAAAGAGAAAAATGCAGATTTTGCTAATGTCGAGCTTGTTGTCAATGAAACAATTATCAAAACAGTAAAAGTAAAACCAGCCAGCGACGAAACCTGCGAAACGCTAAGAATTTAAGGATAGGACCAGCAGTTTGCAGTTTGCTACTGGCTACTGGCTACTGGCTTCCCCCCCCAACCTACTGCCGCTGTTCCCACTTGATCTCCGGTATCTTCTTTATATTAACAACAAAATAATACCCGGGATTGAGCCGTTCAGGCCGCCATTGGAAACGCATATCCCAGCATTCGAGGTCGCAGTGAATATTAATGCTGTTTCTTATCCACTGGTTTTCTTTAAAGTTGTATTCACTGTTCCAGGTTAATGACCAGTTTGGAGTGAAATTGATGCTTGCTGATGCATTGAGGCCATAATTCTTTGTCGGGATAAATATCGATGTTTGAGTTGCCCTGCTCATCGAATAGGAATACGATGGTGTAAAGCTGAATTCCCAGTTTTGGGCACCACCTTTTTCGTGACGGTTCTTATCGAATTTTGTCAATGAGTCAAGTTCGAGCAGATTGCCACCCCATAATTTACCCCGTGCACCAAGTGATCCTGTTGACAATGAAAGGCTCATCGTTTTAAGGATCGGCGCAGAAAGTGAAGAGTTCTGATCATACAGCCAGAATGATGATGAATAGCTGAGGCGGATCATTTTAATGCCGGTTGATGCATTTACTGAAAGGTCACTCCATTTTTCTTTTTCCGCCTCAAAATCATAGCTTGCGGAAACGCTTCCGCTCAGGATGGAAAATTTCACCTCTGATGGTTTTTCCTCCTCCTTGACCGACTTCAAAATCTTGCCGTCAAACTGATTTGAAAGAGAAAAAGTCATCACCTGTCGCTGCTTTGTTGCTGTTGCATATGGAATTCCAATATTAGCAAAATACTTATCCTGATTATACTCAGGAGTGAAAGTGTAACTTACTGATGGAGAAAATGTATGACGTAAACCGGCAAAGTTGAATATCCGGATCGGGAATAGACCATATAAATTTGTTGATGCAGAAATACCGGCGTCCCACCATGCGTTGTGAATTATGGAATCGTTACTCCGCCGAAGCTCGTTTTTAATAATTTTTGACTTTGTGATAATAATCGAATCCGGATCACCACGGTTGTCTTTTGTCAATGTGTCGCGTTTTACCTCTGTGTAATCAGTGTGTCGGTTATCTCTTGATGTTGACTTGAGTGTGTCATATACAAGTAATGTATCATACCGGATTCCAAGCAGTGTGGTATCAGTATAACTGTCAAATGTAGAGAGTCGGGCATTGATACTGGGGGTTATACGTATATGCTTGAAAAGTGACAGCGGTGCATTTAACGAAATCGCGTTATGCAACCCTGAATTAAATGTGTCAAGCAAGTTGTCGCTTTTTACTTTTATATGTCGTACATTACCGGAGGCATTGTAACCGATAGTGATTTTATTATACCATTTCGCGCTATCACTGCTTTCGCCCTCTTTTTGAGGAAATATCGGGCGTGATGGGAGGTTGAACTTTATGGATGGGAGATTTTCGCTGATACTATCGGTGGTAAGGTTGTGGGTTCTGTCCCATGCTACATTCAGACTCGCATTAATTTTTTCAAATCGGTGAGCAAAGGCGAAGTTTGCTGTAAGATTCTGGTTTGTAAGTTCATCAGCGTCTTCTGATGATTCCTGGTATAATTTTTTATTTGATATGAGATTCCCGCGTCCAGTTAATGTTGTAAGGCCGCTTGGTGTCAGCTGCTGATTATGTGCGTAGTCAAGAGCCCATTGTATCGATTCATTTGCAAACGCAGTTGATACTACCGATCGTGCATTGATACTGCCATTTAAATGATATTTCCATGCATATTTACTTGCTCCTTCAAGAACAAACTCCCTGAACTCAGTAACTTTGCCGCGCGCGAGAAAATCAACATAGTCATTAGGAACATAATAGTAACCGATATTTTCTATGTATCCGCCACCCGTCGGATGCCCTCCCCATGATGGTGTAAGAATACCGCTTTTACGGTTTTTCTCAATCGGGAAAACGAAGTAGGGTAGTGCCGCAACCGGTGTATTGCCGATGTTTAGAACAACCGGCCTGCTTACAATTTTATCCTTTGGTATAATTTTAATATTTTTTCCATAAAAGAAATAGTGAGGGTTTTCCGCCCTTTCACATGTTGTATAATCACCAGCCTCAACATACACCTCATCTTTTGGCGTTTTAACTATTCTTGCCCCATGAAAGTAGCCATCACTGAGATGCGTTGTGGCGTATTGGACCCGGCCCCGGCGGGTTTTGATATTGTACACCATTTGTTCTCCGACAGTGGTATCTGTATTGTCAATAAGCATAGGATTCCCGCCGGCTGTAAAGAGGCTGTTGTTGATATCATAAACGATGGTGTCAGCATTAAGCGTGATCTTTTGATATCTCATTGTGGATTTACCGATCAGCGTAAGAATCTTATTGTCAGAATCGTAATCAATCTGATCTGCTTCATAATAAACTGTGTCGGTAATTTCCTGGCTTGATTTCTTTTTTTGTACGGTATCGGGAGTTGATATTGAATCGACAGGTTTCACTATCAGGGTGTCTTTTGGTGCATTTACTTGTGTCTGTGAAAATACCGGACACACAGACAATGACAGAATAAGTATCAATAGCAGATAATGTGCACCGGATGAATGAATGACTGCTTTTCTCACGCATAAGCCTTAATGATGAAAGACTGCGACAGTGCTGCAATACGCAGTCCTGTTGCAGTCCTGGTTTTCTGTTTTGTAAATCAAGCGCTGATAATGTCTGTATCAGCAAAAAAGAACTTAATCTCCTGAGCCGCAGTTTCCGGCGCATCAGATCCGTGAACCGCATTCTCCTGGACACTGGATGCGAATAGCTTTCTTAATGTACCATCAGCAGCATTTGATGGATTCGTTGCTCCCATTAAGGTCCTCCATGCAGTAATCGCTTCATTACCTTCCAGTACCATAACAAATACCGGGCCGCTGATCATGAAATCTACAAGTTCGTTATAAAAACCCTTCTCTTTATGAACAGCATAAAAAGCTTGTGCCTGTGCTTTGGTAAGATGAAGTTTTTTAATGGCGACAACCGACAGGCCGCTATCTTCGATTTTACTGATAATATTACCGGCAACTTTTTTCCTGACTGCATCAGGTTTTATAATACCAAATGTTTTCTGGATAGCCATATTTTGATTCTCCTTTTACTACTGTGGTACCAAGACAATGTTGTATATTTAGATAATGCATACGTCCTGATGGTAAAATCTGCATTTCTCAAAACACCGGCAGAGAAATGGGCACAGACTTTCATCAATTTTAAGATTACAAATATACTTTCTGGCTGGTGAAAATGTTATTAACTTGTGACGGGAGAATGTACTATGAATCGTTTTTTTTGGGTGGCCATGGGTGTGTTTCTTATCACATCTGCGTCAATGGCACAAAATGCTGACTCAGCAACTGATAAAAGTACCAAAATGGTTGCATTAAAAGACTCTTCAGAAGTAAAATCACCTTCAAAGGTAACTCCTGAAAAAAGTGTAAACAATACAGTTGCAGATACATCCGTAAGTAAAACTACGGCGACTAAAGGAGCATCAACCGTAGCCAAAGATACTGCTAAACCGGTTTCAAAAGATACGCTTAAAACTGCAACCGCAAAAGATTCCTCAAGTGTTAAGAATGATACGGTTACTACAGCAAAAAAACAGATGGATACAACAAAGGTTCCCGTACAAAGTACCGATTCTGCGGTTACTTTTTCTGTTACCATTAAAACCGATCCGGATAGTGCTGTAGTTTTGATGAATGATTCCCTGAAAGGTCTCAGCCCGTTGGTACTTACCGGTTTGAGAGCAGGAGAGCACACGTTTATTCTCAAAAAGAAGGGCTATTATCAGAAAAAGGTTACCGCAGTTATTGATTCACAAAGTGTGAAGGAGTTGACAATTACACTTCAGCAGCCCGGGAATCTGGTTGTTGTGAGTGATCCTGCTGGTGCTGCGGTGATATTCAGTGGAGATAATAAAGGTGTTGCTCCGGTCACAATTTCAACATTAAAACCTGGTGACTATGAACTTAAACTGACCAAAGAGACTTTCCTGCCGTACGAGAAAAAAATTACCATAACAAGTGGCAAAACAGATACTCTACTGTGTAAAATGGTACAGGACACTGCTGTTATTAATGCAGAAAAGCGTGCCGATGCAAAACAAAAAAGGGATAAAACCAGAACAACATCATTGATTTTAGGGATTGCGTTTGTCGTGTTTGCAGGTATAATTACCATAATTGACTTTTCAGGAAATAAATGATCCTTTTAGAAAAAAAATTTTTGTTACTGTTTGCTGCTGCTGTAACAATTTGTTCTCAGTCAATACCCATAACTGGAGGATCTTTTACGATGGGGAGCGCAAACGGTGCCGATGATGAGCGTCCGGAGCATGTGGTTACACTATCATCGTTCAAGGTAGATAAAACAGAGGTTACGGAAGCAGCCTATGAAGCATGCGTGCAAAGCGGACGATGTACCCCTGCTCATTATACCGATGGTTTGTGTAAGGTCTGGAAAAGTGGTGCGTTTGAAAATGTGATCGTACCCATGGATCGACGTGGTCCTGATCTTCCGGTTGTATGTGTAACCTGGCACCAGGCCCGGGCATATTGCAAATCGTACGGGAAAACATTGCCATCCGAAGCACAGTGGGAATATGCTGCATCATCGGGGAATAATGATGAATTTGCCTGGGGAAATGATTCCCCGGATGATTCCCGATGCGTACAGCCATCAAACAGCAGACCTGACAACGTATGTTCCAGAGCCGCAAATGCATTTAATCTATGTGATATGACCGGAAATGTATGGGAGTGGACAAATGATTATTATGCTCGTGATTACTATGCCTGGTCTGAAACCACGGATCCGTCAGGGCCTGATGTTGGACTTTACAGAGTAATACGGGGTGGAGGCTGGTATTCAATAGGTTCGCAGTTGCGGGTGCGAAATAGAAACTGGTCGGTACCTGATTTCGCTGATGTAAGTCTGGGTTTCAGATGCGTAGAACGTTGAAAAAATACTTCCATTTTGTAATACTATAACAGGGTGATTCTATGTATCGGTTAACAATTGTCGCGCTATTGGTCCTTTCTGTTCTGCAAAGTGCCGATGCACAGGTAGTTTACGAAGTGAAAGATAACGGACGGAGAATTCAGCTCGATGGTTTTTTACTTGAGTGGAAACCGTCACTTGCAAAACCATTTGGAAATAACATTGAATTTGTTTGTGATGCATTCAAGACACCGGAGGGGCTTAGCGGGTATTGCAAGTCAAAAAATCCTGTGTCGTGCGGCGACTGGACAATTAGCGTTTCCAATGAACTGAATCGTGAAGAAATTGTTAAAATCAGGTGTTTACGTAGTGGCATAAGCGAGAAAAGCAGCTATTATCAATATGATTATGAACGATTTGTCTCAAGCGGGCAACTGGTCGTCGAATGGGTTATACCATGGGAAAAACTTACTAATAACAACAAAGACACTTTTAATCTCAAATTTACAACAATCAACGCCTGCGGTGATACGCTTCCGGCTTTATCTCTGACAGGAAGGATGAATAGCAGTGAAACAAAAAACGTCTGGTCAGGAACTGCGTTCCGTGCTGGTGTTATTGCAGTCCTGACTCTCGTTTTTATCTCCCTGAGAAGAACTATCAGGAAGCGAATGAATCGAAAGGAATCGCCTCGTCGATTAACATAATAGGAATGTCTTCGCGGATCGGATAGAGAAATTTTCTGTCTTTTCGTACAAGGCCGGCATTAATGGGTTCCTTTACAGTCTCGCCACCGCGGTTTTTTACTGATCCTGCCAGAATCTGTTTGTTTATTAAATCAATTGTCTTCTGATCTGCTAACGTAAGATCCTGTTTTGTTTCAGGACAACACAGAATATCGAGAAGTTCTTTATCCACCATGAATAAGCTCCTTAAATGAATTTTGTGAAAACATACATCTTTTAACCGCCATGCCGCAACTGTTTTCATTAATCAGAATTAAAAAATGAAAATGAATATGTATATGCCTCTCTTATAGTGCCCGTATGTATTTTGTTATGATTCTTTGAAATCTGAAAAAAGGAGTGTTAATCCTTTTTTCGCTACAGATCAGAGGATTCAATGAGTTAACTGAAATTATAGCGGAACGGGTTTTATTACATGAGTTCATCCGGAATAGTACGGTTTACTGATTATTTGAAAATGCTTCCGCCAGCCTGGGTATTTGAGAAGTTTGTGTGTGCGGGTGAAGCTTCTTCGAGGAAAATTCTTTCATCAAGCATGATCGATGATGCGGCTGAGAAGTTTATTGATGAAAATGTTCTGAAAGGACGTTTTTATTCTCTGAGCGATTCGGATCAGCTAACATGTGCACTTGTTTACATGTGTGGTGAGTATGGCTTTCGTGTAACAGATTTTTCAGGGCTTGAAAATTCGTTGATACTGTCATTTCTGGTGTATGCCGGATCGAATACTGAAAATGAAGTACGTTTGTTTGGATTTCATGAATTCCGTGAACTGTTGATAACACATCTGGTTACTGTTATTGTAAAGATGTGTCCTGCTTCTGAAACTCCGGATGCAGTAACGGTATGGAATTACCAATGTGTCAATGATATTACAATAGCCGCCGCACTTGCAGCCCAGAACTGTCTTAAACGGAGAAAAAACGGTTCACTTGTCCGTGCTGCTATCGGGCAGTTGAGAAAAGTCGTTGAGATAAATACCTCTGTAAAGAACGATAAGGACGATTACGTTACAAATGTAATACTTGGTTATTGCATGAAAGAACGTTTATTACATCAGAATGATACGGAGTATTTATTCAATAAGGCTGCATTTACCTTATGGAATGCACTTGATAGGGATGATAAATATAAAAGTATCAGAACGTTTGCACTTGCTTTTAATGGCGGTGTATGGCTGCAGCTCATAGAGACAATACTGGATCAGTGCGTGTATCTGTCAATAGAATTGTTTCCCTCCAATCTTCAGGACGAAATGTTTGATGTACTTTCCAGTCTTGTTTTTACTTCTGATATAGCATTAAGGAAAATGAACAGGAGTTTTGTTTTTTGTAAATCATCACCGGTGACTCATATACAGAGTCCGGCTCCGGGAGTGATTATTCTGCCTGATTTCAGTGTTATAATTATCCGTGAATGTAATACAATTGATCTGAGTATTTTCACGCAGGTAGGGGTAATTAACAGCTTTGACAAAGTGTACAAAGGGAAAATTGATAAAGCGGTATTGTGTGATTCACTAAGCCATGGCACCGACGGGGCTGCGGTTGTTGATTGGTTGACAAGGTGGGGAGCGCCATCAAACGTACTGGAGACAGTAAAAGAATGGTTAAGGGAATATTATCGCTTATATATCACTGATCGGCATGTTCTTATCCTATCCGATGAAAAGGTGACTTTCCAGATAAATTCATTCGAGCCGCTCAGAAAACTGATGCAACCGGTGAATGCTCACGCTACGTACATTATTAATAGAGGTGAGGAGCAAAACGTTCGATCAATTCTTTCATCACTTGGTTTTGATTACCGTATGAGCGGCCAGGATACAGAATTCATTACAGAGGAAAACACCGTAAAAGAATCACAAATGGTAGCATCAGCATGGATGCCGATTGTTGAGACCCGCACTGAAGAAATTGATATTCTGTCGATGCGTGGAACAAAGTATGGTACGGATTTAAAAAATCTTGATATAAATGAGACCGTTCATGTGATTGATTACGCAATCCTTACGGGACAACAACTGGCGATTGACTATGAGGGTAGTCCGTACATCAGGGAGGGGTTATATACATTCAAACCTTACAATTGTGAAAAAGGAATTGATCCGGTTGTTGAGGGGGAAG